>JBDUDA010000207.1:0-5443 GCA_040003205.1 Acidobacteriaceae bacterium
TATCAACAGCGCTGATCGCCCGGATTTCAGCGCCGGCCCAACCGCTGTAGGAGACAGCGAGAAACATGTCCGCCCACAAGCGATCGATGGCGCTGGGATCTTTTCCCAGCAGCACTGCGGCCAGCCGGGTGTGAACGATGGCAGCTTCCGCCTCGGCGTTTGGATAGCTCTCCCCTAAACCGATGACCCCTTCGTCGGTGTGGATACGGACCCACAGATAGGTAATAGCGCCGACGTGAACCGTGACTCCGGAAGGGAGGTAGATGGTTTCAACCGCGGTAATTTTCATGGAGGAAGACGGCGCGTGACGCGAAATTATCTCCGAGCCCGCTCACGTTAGTCAACATTATTGTTGACAAAGTTTGGCGGCGAGACGTAGATTGTGCGCTGCCATGCTGGTGCCGCATGCGGTGGCTTTGAATGATACTGTAGCCAGGGGGAATGTGATTTTTCGTCCCCGCAACCGCTTTCTCATCGGCGCCGTCTAACTTCATATTTCGGTTGGTCCTATGCCAAAAGAACTCAGACTGCAGAGAAAGAAAGCGTTGGTCACCGGCTCCGACACGGGGATCGGACAGGAGATTGGCCTCGAATTTGCCCGCCAGGGTGCCGATGTCGTATTCCATTACGTACAAAGCGATGCCGCAGTAAGAGCTTCCGTCGAGGAAGTTAAGTCGCTGGGGCGCAGGTCCGCGGCATTTCAAGCCGACTTTGACGCTCTGGACCAGGTCACGCTCCTTGCCGATCACGCCAGCGAGTTTCTTGGCGGGATCGATTGCCTCGTTAATAACGCGGGCGTTACCATGAACCGACCGTTCCTCAAAGTCACGCCCGAACAATTCGACAAGCTATTTCACATCAACTTTCGCGGACAGTATTTCCTTACTCAGCGAGTCGTGGAAGGCATGTTGCGGCAGGGCAGCGGAGTGATTTGCAATATGTCCTCCGTCCACGGGCTGCAAGGCGTACCCGAACATTCCGTTTATGCTGCGACCAAAGGGGCAATCATTGCCTACACCCGATCTCTGGCCGTGGAGCTGGCGTACAAAGGCATCCGCGTCAATGCGATCGCGCCGGGTTGGGTTACGGTGGAGAACTACTTCAAGTGCATCCCTGGCTTTACTAAAGAGATCGCGGCGGAAACTGGTTACAAGGCAATTCCCGTTGCCCGCTGCGGTGAGCCCTCCGACATTGCAAAGCTGGCGGCTTTCCTGTGTTCAGATGATGCCTCCTTCATCGTCGGTCAAACCATTGTGGCCGATGGAGGGACCACTGCTCTGATGTCCCTGGTTTCCGACTTCAGAAAAGAGTCTACAAATACTTTTGGCAGAGGTTATATCCCGGGCGTATAGGTGGCCGACAATGCTTCAAGAACTCATCGCGACACTGAAGGCGGTCGGCAAGCCGCCGGAACTCTATCAGACTGATGATGGAACACGGGTGCTGATTTTGCCCTATGGCGGTCGAATTCTTGGCGTTTTCGCACCTGGCAGTGAGGAGAACTTTCTGTGGACAAATTCAGCTCTCAAGAATACGGAGTCGGCCCGCACTTACTACGCAAGCGATGACTGGCAGAATTCCGGAGGCGACAGAACCTGGCTGGCGCCGGAACTTGACTTCTTTTTTCCGAAGTTTCCCAACATTGACATTGCCGGCTATTGGCAGCCACGCGCTCTCGATCCCGGCAACTATCAACTGGTAAAGACTAGTGAAGGCGTAAGGCTTACCAACCGCCTGAGCCTGGAGGGCTTTCGGTCGAAGAAGCAAGTGGAACTGGAAATTACAAAATCGGTTGCGGCGGCGGCGAATCCAATGCGCCACGATGCGTTGACGAACGTCGGCGCCGTTGAATATGCCGGGCACACGTTAGTGACGTCGTTGAGGATCGTCGGCACAAGTCCGAGTGATGCACCCCTAGTTGGCCTGTGGAGTCTGACGCAGATGCCGCACCAGGGAGAACTGTTTATTCCGACCTATTCCCGGGCGGAGACGAGAATCTATTTTGGCCTGGTTGACACTCCCGCCGACGAGCTCACAATGAGTGATCGCCTGGTACGCTTCAAGATGCGTGCCGCCGGTGAGCACAAGATTGGAGTGCGTGCGGCGGTGACTACTGGCCGCATCGGCTACATCTATCCAGCCGGCAACAAATATTCGCTAATCATTCGCAACTTTTTCGTCAATCCATCGGGCGAATACGCCGATGTGCCTTGGACTGAACCGGAAAATCGTGGGTATTCTACGCAGGCTTGCAGTGTTAACAGTCGCTGGGGAATGTTCAGCGAAATGGAATATCACGTTCCAGCTATCGGCGGGGAGACTGGACTGCGGCAAATCGAAGATTGCTCGCAGCTCTGGGCCTTCCGCGGATCGCGAGAGGATGTCGGGAGGATCGCCAGGACTCTTCTGTCCAATGAGATCCAGTGACGCGTGGCCCTAGCAGCTGCACGTTATTTTCCCCTAGCGCAACGAGTTCCGCAAATTGACCAGACATGATCAGTCAACCCAGATTCCATTGCGGGAGTAACGCGCAGAGTCTGATGCACGCGGCAGAAGTTGTAATACGCGGGGCAGATCGCCAGCATGGGGCAGTGATTCTCGAACTTTTAGAAAAAGCGTTTGTTAAGCGCGTGAATCGGCGAACGCCCATCCGCAAATTAAGATTCTGGCGTTTTACGAAGCTAGTAGAGATGTGTTGAGGATCAGGCGAACCACTGAGAACACGCTGCGCGTGCCGATGCGCTCAGCGGAGCGTGATTCATGACGTGAGTCTGTCGTCGCAGAATTCTTTGTGATTCTGTGCTAACGGTCATCGCAGGCAGAGAATGAAACTTGCTCAAAGCGCCGTCATGTGCGCAGGACAGCGACGAGCCTAAGAGTCTCAAGGTTCTCTAGAGCCGCACACAAAACGCACACATCACCCGCAAAATAGATGTGTTGGGAGTCCTTGCGAGTATTTAGAAGCTTGTCAACGACCTGTACGTGGTTGTAGGTATTGATCCACTGAAGCGTGTCAAGGTAGCGCTCTAACCAACTGAGCTACGCGCCTATAATTTGGGGCAGGCAAGACTTTGTGTCGTTGTTGCTTGCAACCGAAAAGCAATCGCCGAAGTTCAGTTTGCCGTTTCCGTGCCCTTACGTAAAATCCCACGCAAGACTATGCTTACGCCCAAACTGGCCTGCGCCGGCAAACAGCCTGCGGTGCATCCCGCTTGGAGTGACCACGCTACGCACTTCTCTATGATAGGGGCCCTCGCTCTCCACCCGCGGCTCTGAAGACTTCGCTTTTTTCGAGAAATTAAAATGGCTCTGGGATTCCGGGCCATGGGTTCTTGTCACCCAGATGTGTAGGCATTCGACCCTTGTCGAGTTGCAAACTCTGCATCCCTTAGCGACAATCATCAACGTGCCGATTGCGCCCCAGCGAAGCCTTTCCGCGGACGAAGGTGCTTCTCCCTTTCAGCCCGGAAGTATGGTGGTGATTACGCTGGCGAATCCGCGAGAAAAGTTTTGGGGGACGCTGCTCGCGCTCGCTTCCGAAGGGATGAGCATCTGCGGAATTGAAGTCCACTCCTTCGACGATTTAATCTCGCTGGTAAAGAGTGGAGAAGTTTTCTCCAGCGTAGTCTTTTTTCCCATGCACCGGGTGGAACGCGTGGAACTTGACCTGCCCAACGGAAACATCCCGTCGCTCTCCGAACGATTTACTTCGCGCACCGGAAGGCACCCATCCGCCACGTTGCGCCCACGGGCATCCGGCGTTCCTACTAACGGAGAACAGAAGTGAAGTTCTCGCAATTACTCACTTTTCCCAACCAGCTCACGCTGCTGCGCATGATGTTTCTGCCCTTCATCGTTATCAAGCTGCTGGAAGGCCACTACCTATCTGCGTTAATACTATTCGTGCTCGCCGGCCTGAGTGATGGCCTCGACGGGATGCTGGCACGCACCTTAAAACAACAGACTGTTCTCGGGCAATATCTCGACCCCATAGCGGACAAGCTTTTGCTCAGCACGATGTTCACCGTGCTCTCCATCCTGCATGCCATTCCGTGGAAATTCACGGTGTTGGTTTTCAGCCGGGATATTTCCATTCTCAGCGCCAGCGCCGTGCTCTATGCCATTGCCGGATTGCGCGATTTTCGTCCCAGCATTTTTGGAAAAGCCAACACCTTTGCCCAGGTCGCGGCGATTTTCTTCGTGATGCTCTTTCTCGTGTATCACCAGCGCTGGATCGCGGTTGCGCGACTCACTTTCCTCCGCGCCACCTTCTCATTCACGATCGTTTCTGCCATTCATTACGTTTGGATCGTTGGCAATCGCCTGCACACGGGCGAGCCCATCTCACATTTGCCAGCCAACCGCGCTCATTGAATGAAGTCTTCGGCGCTCATTTGCCCGCTTTCTTCCCTGCCCCTAGAATTGATGGTTCTGCTCTCATGAGAATCGAACCAGGACCCCCGATATAACTTATGGCTTTGCGCCTTTACAACACGCTCTCCGGCAAGGTAGAGGAATTTCAGCCTCTCGACAATAACGAAGTCCGCATGTATGCGTGCGGACCGACCGTCTACGACTACGGCCACATCGGCAATTTTCGAACTTTCGTGGCCGTGGACATTCTGCGCCGTTTTCTGCTTCAGAGCGGATACAAGCTGCGTCATGTCATGAACATCACCGACGTGGACGACAAGATCATTCGCAACTCAGCGCGCGAAGGTCGCAGCGTTAAGGATTACACCGCGGAATTTGAGAAGGCGTTCCTGGAAGATGCGGCCGCGCTGAATATCGAACAGCCAACCCTGGTACACGCTACCGATCACATTGCGGAGATGGCCGAATTCATCTCCAAACTTGAGAAAAAAGGGTTCGTCTATCGCACCGATGACGGTTCTTACTATTTTAGGATCGCGAAGTTTCCGGCCTATGGAAAACTTTCCAAGCGGGACTTTGCGGGCATGCAGGATGGCGCGCGCATCGACGTAGATGAATATGAAAAAGATAATGCTCGCGACTTCGCCGTGTGGAAAGCGCCGAAGCCAGGCGAGGCTTCGTGGGAAAGTTCGATTGGGCCGGGACGGCCGGGATGGCACATCGAGTGTTCAGTGATGTCGATGACGGAACTGGGAGAAACTTTCGATCTGCACGCGGGCGGAGAAGATTTGATTTTCCCGCATCATGAAAATGAAATCGCCCAATCAGAATCCCTCACTGGAAAAACGTTTGCACATTTCTGGTTTCACGTGCGGTTCTTGCTGGTGGAAGGCGAGAAGATGTCCAAAAGTCAGGGCAACTTTTTCACGGTGCGCGACCTGGTGTTGGAAGGTTACAAGCCGTCTTGGATCCGCTTCCTGCTAGCATCCGTCCCATATCGCAACCAGTTCAACTTCACCCGCGCCGGATTAGGACAGGCAGGCGCTTCAGTGGCCCGCCTCCGATATTT
>JBDUDA010000208.1:0-5401 GCA_040003205.1 Acidobacteriaceae bacterium
TTGCGAGCCGCTGCCATTCACGGTAGCGACCTGAATGCTCATGTCGTTGACGACCGGTTTGCGTTCGGCCTGCCGGGCCGCGCGGCCCAGCGCTGTATCGGCAGATGCCATTAAAAGAATCCTTCTATCAGGAACGGTACTCCAGCGCGCCGCTCCCTGCTGCTTAAAATCAATTAGGCGAACCTATGATTATACGGCAGCAAGCTAGGAGAGGCGGAATCAGTTGAGCGGGAGTTCAACATGAAATCACCTGTCATCTCGACCGGCGTGGAGGCTTCGCGCGCAGCGAAGCCACCGCTGAGTGGAGAGACCTGCTTACCCCATCAAACAGCCGGTCTCTCGACTCCGCAAAACCAAAGGCTTTGCTCGCTTGAGATGACAACCTTGGGTTGTAGCTTTTAAATTGAGCCTATACCGAGCGGCGATTCAACTTGAAATCACCTGTCATCTCGACCGGAGTGGTGGCTTCGCGCAACGAAGCCTCCGCGGAGTGGAGAGACCTGCTTTCTCCCATCAAACAGCCGGTCTCTCGACTCCGCAAAGCCAAAGGCTTTGCTTCGCTCGAGATGACAGCTTTGGGCTGTAGCTCTTAAATTGAGCCACTAGCAACGGTTGCGAACGGGAGTGAAATTAGGTTTCCACGTAGAACTGCGCGATGTTGCGGAATTTCATATAGCGGGCGTCCAGCATGTCTTTTACGGAAAGCGCATTCAATTCAGACAGGTGGCGCTGTAATTCGATATCCAGCAGAGCGGCGGCCGCGGCGTGGTCATTGTGCGCTCCACCCTCGGGCTCGGGGACCGTACCATCAATGCAGCCTAGCTCCGATAGATCAGTGGCAGTAATTTTTAAGGCCTGCGCCGCAATCTCTTTCTTGCTGGCATCGCGCCACATGATGGACGCGCAACCCTCCGGCGAGATTACTGAATAGACGGAATTTTCCATCATCAGAACGCGATCCGCTACCGCGATCGCCAGGGCGCCTCCGCTGCCACCTTCTCCAGTGATGGTTGCGACAATAGGAACTCGTAACCGCACCATCTCTCGCAGATTTCGCGCGATGGCCTCGGCTTGGCCGCGCTCTTCGGCGCCTAGTCCAGGATAGGCGCCCGGGGTATCCACGAACGTGAATACCGGACGGGAAAATTTCTCCGCCATTTTCATCGCGCGCAGTGCTTTGCGATAGCCCTCGGGATTAGGCATACCAAAATTTCGATAGACTTTCTGCTTGGTATCGCGCGCCTTTTGGTGGCCGATCACCATGGCCTCCGCGCCGTGAAAACGGACCATTCCGCAAATGATCGCAGGATCGTCCGCAAACCCTCGATCGCCGTGGACTTCGTTCCAATCAGTGAAGATGCGTGCCACATAGTCCAAAGTGTAGGGCCGTTGCGGATGCCTGGCCAACTCAGTCTTTTGCCACGCGCTGCGACTGGCTGCCACTTCCAGGCGTAGGGCCTCAACACGATCTCGCAAGTGTTGGATCTTGGCTCCGTTGCCATCGTTATCGTGGTTCGCGGACTGCAACTTGGTCAACTGGCGCTCAATTTTATCCAACTCGGTATGGGCTTTTTGACCAGATTGCATCTTGTCCCCATTACCGTTGCTGGCGCTCCAGCGTGCTTCCACCATCGAGAGAAGAAAATCCGCCCCTTCCATGGTGGCATCCTGCTTCGGAGGCACCGCGGCGGATGCGGCATTACCCCTCTTCGGGATAAAGCTTCTCATCGGTAGCACACCATCAATTGATCACCCTTACTGCACCACGTCCGCATAACGCTTCTACGCGCGAAATGAAATTTCTATCCGGTTGCACATTATAGCCCTCGGCTTCCATAACGACCATAAAATCGCCCTGTCGCTCGACGTCAAACAGGACCTTGGCGCCGCCCTTTTTTATCAGGAACAATGCATGCAGTTCGTCCACGATCGTGTCATTGGCACTTTCGAGCGGGATCCGAATCCGCAGAGATCGGGGTAACGAAACCTTTGCATCATCCAGCGGCGTGATGTCGTCCACGGTCAATTTAGGATTTGAGCCTTCTTCGACCCGCACCCCGCCCCGCACCAGCACCGGAACCTCTAGCTTCACTTTGTCGCTGAGTTTCTTATAGGCTTCGGGAAAGACAATCATTTCAATCGTGCCCAGCATGTCTTCGAGCGCGCCCTGAGCATAAAAGTCTCCCCGTTTCGACTTCACCACGCGCAGGTTGGTAATGATTCCGGCGGTGCAGATGCTTTCGCCCTTGCCGGTCGAAGATTTCATAGCACAGACTTCGGCGGTGCTGAGCGCCCGCAAGTCCTGAAGCTTCTCGCTATATTTCTCCAGTGGATGTCCGGTGATAAAGAAGCCGAGAATTTCTTTTTCGGCAGAAAGGCGAGTGTGCTCATCCCAGTCGGGCGTGTCAGGCAACTTCGCGCTTTGGGTTTGTAGTTCTTCCTGGTCCTGAAAAACGCCGAATAAACCGTGCTGGCCGGAATCAGCGTCCCGCTGAGCTTTCTGGGCGTGGTCAATTGCTTTGTCGAGGACGGCCATCAATTGCGCGCGGCGTCCCAAGGCGTCCATCGCTCCGCTTTTCACTAGCGATTCAAGAACGCGCTTATTGAGCAGACGCAAGTCTACAGTCTCGCAAAATTCGTAGATCGATTTGTAAGTTCCCATCTGCTTGCGCCCCGCAACGATGGATTCAATCGCATTACGTCCGACATTCTTCACCGCCGCCAGGCCGAATCGTATCGCTTCACCATGCGGTGTAAAGTTCGCATCGCTAACGTTGATGTCCGGAGGCTCGACCGCAATCCCCATCTCACGGCACTCGTTAATGTACTTCACGACATCATCGGTGTTTCCGGTAACGGATGTCAGGAGCGCGGCCATGAATTCAACGGGATAATGCGTCTTTAAATACGCTGTGTGGTACGCCAGTAAGGCGTATGCCGCAGAGTGCGACTTGTTAAATCCGTAGCCCGCGAATTGCGCCATCAGATCAAAAATCTTCTCAATCTTCTTGCCAGGATATCCCTGCTTAGTCGCTCCCTCCACAAAGCGCTGACGCTGCTTGGCCATTTCTTCGGCTTGCTTCTTTCCCATCGCGCGCCGCAGCAGGTCGGCTTCACCGAGCGAATATCCCGCGAGCCGGTTGGCGATCTGCATCACCTGTTCCTGATAGACGATGACTCCGAGCGTTTCTTCCAGGACTTCTTTCAGTTCAGGAAGCTCGTATTCGATCTTCTTGCGTCCGTGCTTGCGGTCAATGAAGTCGTCAATCATTCCGCCCTGAATCGGACCGGGACGATATAGAGCATTAAGAGCCGTTAGTCCCTCGATGGAATTTGGCTGATAGCGACGCAGCACGTCACGCATGCCATGCGATTCAAACTGAAAGACGCCGGAAGTGAGTCCTTTGTGAAATACCTTTTCGTAGGTCGTAATGTCCTCAAGCGGAATTTTGTCCAGCTCGACGGTCTCGCCCTTGGTGTGCGCGATGAGCTTGAGGGCGTCATCGAGAATCGTCAGAGTGGTGAGCCCAAGAAAATCCATCTTGAGCAAGCCTAGTTTCTCGATGGCGATCATATCGAACGCGGTAACAATTTCGTCGTTCTTTGTCCTGTGCAGCGGGACAAGATCGGTGAGAGGGCGCGGCGAAATTACAACCCCAGCGGCATGGACGCCGGAATTTCTTACTAACCCTTCCAGCTTGCGGGCGGTATCAAGCAGCTCGCGAATCTGGCTGTCGTTCTCATACGCCTGAAGCATCGCGGGAGAATCTTTGATTGCCTGCTCAAGCTTTATATTGATCTGATTGGGGACCATCTTCGCGATGCGGTCCACGTCACTGTATGGAACGTCCATCGCCCGGCCTACGTCTTTGATCGCCGCTTTGGCCGCCATGGTGCCGAATGTGATGATCTGCGCGACGTTGTCGCGTCCGTATTTTGCCGTGACGTAATCAATGACTTCACCACGCCGGTTCATGCAGAAATCAATATCGATGTCGGGCATCGAGACGCGCTCAGGATTCAGGAAGCGCTCGAATAGCAACTCGTGTTGCAACGGATCGATGTCTGTAATTGCGAGTGCGTAAGAAACGAGCGATCCCGCAGCTGAACCGCGACCGGGGCCAACGGGAATGCTGTTCTCGCGAGCGTAACGGATAAAATCCCAGACAATAAGAAAGTAACCTGCAAACTTCATCTGCTGGATGATGGCTAACTCGCGCGCCAGGCGCTGCTCGTATTCAGCCAGGCTGTGTTTGATTCTTCCCTGCTTCTCGAGCTCCCGCAGGACTTCCAAACGGCGTGCAAACCCTTCCCGTGATACGTGTTCAAAATAGCTGTCGAGCGTGTAGCCCGGCGGCACATCAAAATGTGGGAATGGATCGCTGACTTTCTCCAGATGCATGTTGCAGCGTTCCGCAATATCCAGAGTGCGCGTGAGAACCTCTGGAGAATCTTTGAACACTCGATACATCTGGTCGTAATTCTTAACGTAAAAATCCGTGCCTTGAAACTTCATCCGCTTCTCGTCGCGGATGGATTTCCCCGTCTGAATGCAGACCATTACATCTTGTGCGTGCGCGTCGTCCTCGCACAGATAGTGACTATCGTTAGTGGCGACCAGCGGAAGGCCGAGGTCTTTCTCCAATTGAAACAATCCCGGATGAATGCGATGTTCCATCTCCAGGCCTTGATCTTGAATTTCGAGGAAGAAATTCTTCTTGCCGAAAATATCGCTGTACGTTGCTGCCGCCTTACGGGCAGCATCATATTTGTCTTCCATTAAGTATTCGGCCACTTCGCCTTTAAGACATCCGGAAAGGCCGATAAGTCCGGCGGAATGTTCGGCGAGAAACTTCTTGCTCACGCGCGGCTTGTAATAAAAACCATGGAGCGACGATTCCGAGGTGATCTTCGTGAGGTTGCGATAGCCTTCATCATTCTCGGCCAGCACTAGGAGATGGTTATAGGTATCTCCGTCGGGAGGCGTGCGCGCGATGCGATGATCGTCTTTCTTGCAGACGTAAAGTTCGCATCCAACGATAGGTTTAACTCCTGATTGTTTCGCGGCGTTGACGAAGTGAACGGCTCCAAAAATATTGCCGTGGTCGGTCATGGCTACCGAGGGCATGCCGAGTTCCTTCACCCGTTCGCAAAGTTTTTCTACATCGCAGGCGCCGTCGAGCAATGAATAGTCAGTATGAAGGTGCAGGTGGACGAATTGAGACATGTTGGATGGACTACGCTTCGGCTGGCTTTATTCTAGCGTTTAGTTGGAGGGGCGCAAGGCGAATTAAAAAGTTTGCTTAAATATTTCTGAGAGCTACTTAACAAACGACTGAAACCGAAAAAAGCCGACCTGATTCAACCCGCTCAATGCTTCTTACTTTTTGTTTTCTTCGCC
>JBDUDA010000209.1:0-5385 GCA_040003205.1 Acidobacteriaceae bacterium
CCCAGACGCATGCGCGAAAGCTGCTCGTCGGAAAGATGCTCGACCATCTTCAGCAGGCGAGGGTCGGTACCGAAAAGATTGTGGCGGAAATAGGCTCCACTTTCCACGAAGAATTTCTGGTACTGTCCGTCGCTCACTTCGCCCAATCGCTTTACCAGCAATCCGTCGCGATCGTTCTGGATGAGGTTGTCCCAGTCGCTGCCCCAGATGACTTTGATGACGTTCCATCCCGCGCCCCGGAAGATGGCCTCGAGTTCCTGAATGATTTTGCCGTTGCCGCGCACCGGTCCATCGAGCCGTTGCAAATTACAATTGACTACGAAGATCAGATTATCGAGCCGCTCGCGCGAGGCCAGAGTGATGGAGCCAAGAGATTCGGGCTCGTCCATTTCTCCGTCGCCGAGGAAGGCCCAAACTTTTCCTCCGGTGGTTTCTTTCAGTCCCCGATTTTCGAGATATTTAATGAAGCGAGCGTGATAAATCGCCTGGATGGGACCGAGTCCCATGGAGACAGTCGGGAACTCCCAGAAATCCGGCATTAGCCAGGGATGAGGATAGGACGAGAGTCCGCCACCTTTCTTTAATTCACGGCGGAAATTCTCCAGCTTCTCCTTCGACATGCGGCCTTCGAGAAAGGCGCGCGCGTACATTCCCGGAGCCGCGTGTCCTTGAAAATAAACAATGTCACGATCGCCCTCTTCGGTGCGGGCGCGGAAGAAATGGTTGAACGCCACTTCGTAAAGAGTGGCTGCGGATGCGAAGGTCGAGATGTGTCCGCCGATGCCTTCTTGAATCTTATTTGCCCGCACCACCATAGCGAGCGCGTTCCACCGCACCAGACTTTTGATACGGCGCTCCATCTCCTGGCTTCCGGGAAATGGTGGCTGCTGGCCAACAGGAATCGTGTTCTGGTAAGGAGTTGTCGCCGTGAAGGGTAGGTTTACGCCGGCGGCGCTGCGGGCATGAAGCGAAAGCTGCTGGAGCAGGCGTCCCGCACGCTCGGCCCCGCCTTTTGACAAGACATAATCCAGCGAATCCAGCCACTCCCGTGTCTCTAGAACTTCCGAACCGTTGGAACTGGTTTCCGCCGCTTTGTAAGTCTCTGCCACGTCTGGTTTCTCCTAATGGTGGGAACTAACATCATAACAACAATGCGGGCTTTGCAGAGAAAACGGCAAATCCGCTGTCTTTAACTAGGGAAGCGAAGTTTCGACGCGAAATTTCAAAGATAAATTACGTAAGCAAATCGTAGCGCCTTATCGTCATCCAAGCAGGCGAGAAGCGAGTTCGCAGCACATTCCCTAAAATCACATCAGGCAACAGGCAACAAGAGCAGCGGAGGAGAATTCAATGTCGAAGAAAAGCTCGAATGGAAACCAGTTTTCAAAGACTCGAGGCTCGAGGCTTAACGCTCAGCCTCACTTTCATCAAAAAGCCGGAGAGATCCAGAAGTATGGAACCGTTAGCCGCGCCCTGCCGCTGGATCTCGAAGAGCCCGTCCGACTGGAAATGACCGAGCAACTGAACCAGTTGCTCGCGGACACCATGACCCTGCGCGATCTCTACAAGAAATCGCATTGGCAAGTCGCGGGACCGACCTTTTATCAATTGCATCTGTTGTTCGACAAGCATTTTGATGAGCAGGCGGAACTAGTCGATACGATTGCCGAACGGATCCAGTTGCTTGGGGGCATTAGCTTGTCCATGGCTCCGGACGTTGCGGAGACTACGAAGATCGAGCGTCCTCCGCGAGGACGGGAAGAAGTGCCTGTGCAAATCTCCCGTTTGATCGATGGGCATCAAATCATCATCTCCGAATGCCGCGAACTAGCCAAACGCGCAGACAAGCTTGGCGACGACGGAACCAACGACCTGGCCATCAGCGATGTGCTGCGCACGAACGAGTTCCAGAGTTGGTTTTTGAGCGAACACCTGGTGACTATGCCATTAGTTCACGCGGTGGATCCGGAATAACGGATAGCGACTAAGAAGCAGACTAGGCTCGAAGGGTCGAGATGAGGTCAGGGCACTTAGGGACTGGCCTCGTCTGTGGATTGTAAATCATTGATATTAAGTTAGATACGTGAACCATTTGATCTTTTTTGGTTGCCGTCGGACAGACCGAAATGGTTACAACCGCAGTCATTACTCGCTTCGGCAGTCATTTAACATTTAACGAAACTCAGCGAATGCTATTTTGCTGAGAACGGATGGTTGCCTACTGACATCCAAGCAATCTAGCTGAAACGTTTGTCCAAAGGAAAGGGCTTGTGGTTATGGAAGAATCTTCGATCTCCGAACTCAGCGAGTCAGTCAAAGATCATGTGGGAGAGTGGAAGCAGACGGCAAGTGATGCTGTCGGTGCACTCAACGATCGAGCTTCTAAAACGCTGAATCAAGCTGGCCGCGCTGTCGATCAAACCCTTACGCGCGCAAAATATCGAACTCAAGCCGCGATTCAGAACGCTCGTTTCCATGTGCGCCGCACCACTGACGAGAAGCCTCTTCAGGTCATTGCAGGAGTTGCCGCCGCGGCTTTTGTGGCAGGCGTCTTATTGCGGATTTGGAGGTCAAGCTCTCATGCATGAATCACACTATGTGGGCGAAGACAGGAATTTAGCGAGCATAGTTTCCGAGATTCGCGACGAAATAAAGGATTTTGCGGAAACCCGATTCGCTATGCTTAAAGCCGAGTTGCAAGAAAAAGCTGCTGCGGCAAAGGTGTGGGCTCCACTGGCGGCAGGCGCGCTCTTGCTTCTAGTCACGGCTTACATCTTGCTCACGCTGGCGGTAGTGAGTGTAGTGGCCGCCGCATTGGCCGAGAACCCTTATCGATGGTTCATCGCGTTTCTGGTTGTAGGCGTGGTTTGGGCTCTCACCGGGGGTTTATTGGCATTCCTGGCCCGAAAAAGAGTTCTTGCGGCCGGGATGTTTCCCAAAAAGACGGTGGAAGTTCTCAAGGCTGATAAGATTTGGCTGCAAAGAGAGGCGAAGAGTCAGATATGAGCACCTTACCGAGCTACGAACTTGAACTTAAGGCAGCCGACGAGAGAAAGCGACTTCACAGTTCGGTCATCGAGCTGAAGGCGAGAGTTCGTCAAACGCTCGATGTCACGAACAATGCCAGGGAGTATGTTGTCCCAATTTCGGGTGTCGCAGCGGTTGTAAGCGCTGTGGTCGGATACACCTTTGCGGGCATGTTCACCCGCCGCTAACTGATCGAAGAGACCTACCTCGCTGCAAGGAGTCATTAAATGCCAGTTACAACTACCGTCGCCGATGCTCTTACCAAACGGCTTCCCAAAGTCGTGTCCCCCGAGGGGCATGCCATCGCGGACTACCTAACGATCGCGGGCTTTTTTGTAGCGGGAGCGTTGTTCTGGCGGCTTAACCGGCGGGCGGCCCTGGCTGCATTCGCTTGCGGCGGAACGGAATTGGCAGTAAATCTGCTTACCGACTATCCGGGAGGGGTTCGCCGTTTAATCGGCTTCCCCTTGCACGGAAAAATAGACTTGGGCATGGCTGCCATGGCCGCCACTATTCCAGAATTCATGGGTTTTGCGAAAGAACGGCAGCGAGGATTTTTCTTGGCGCAAGCCGGCATTATTACCGCAACTACCAACCTCACCAACTTCGACCGTCCCCGCCTCGCGTTCGCAAAGCGTAAACCTAAAGTTGCTTGAGGTCGTCGAACATAATTCAGCAACGCGCGATTTCCGCTGAATTTCATCGGATTCTGAGGTAGCATAGCTTCGTTACCTCCTCCCTCACTCTTCAATTAGGGCAACTGCCGGGGTTGCGTACTAACAATCCGCTTCGGCAAAGCGGAGCCTTGTTTTAGTTTCAAACGTTGCAAAACAATTTTTGTTACGAATTGCGAACAGCGCATAACCTCAGCTCAAATAGCCGCCGCTGCTCATTTGACGGCGAAGCTATATGGCTTCGTAAAGTTTCGTAAAAGAAAGGAGCAAACGTGCTCCCAGGCGGCCAGAATCTCCGGATGTTACGTGAACGGCTTGGTTTGACGATGCGGGATGTTGAAAGTGCGAGTGCGCAAATTGCGCAGAAGCATAGCAACGACGAGTTTTCTATCCCGCCGAGCCGGCTCTCCGATATCGAGACAAAGGGCGTTCTGCCGAGCATTTATCGGTTCTACGCCCTTGCCGCCATCTATCGCACTGACATACGAGATTTGCTCTCCTGGTTCGGAGTTGACCTCAATCTGATGCCTGGGGACATCGCAATTTCTGAACCGACGAAATCTCATTTTTCAGGAGCTTTGGCGACCGTTTCGTCCCTCAAAATTCCTGTCCATATCGACCCTAGTTTCGATACTCGCCATACTTCAAATTTTGGACGAATGGTTGAGCAATGGGGCGTAGTCCCACTCTCTTACCTGGAACAGTTTGCCAGTCGGGAATACACCTACGGATACATCGGAAGCGAAGATTTCACAATGTATCCCATACTATCGCCGGGGACATTCGTGCAGGTCGATGAGGCTAAGAACAAAGTGGCGGACGGAGGGTGGAGGTCGGAATATGAGCGGCCGATCTACTTTGTCGAGACTCGCAACGGTCATACTTGCTGCTGGTGCACTCTGACTCGGGAAGAAATCATTCTGCAATCGCATCCCTTATCGCCGGTTGCTCCTAAGGTGCTCAAATACCCGCAGCAGGCGGAAGTAATCGGCCAGGTTGTGGGCGTAGCTATGAGACTCGGCGAATGGGACCCGGTTTACGATTCTTCATCAGGCTCAAAAGGGCCTGTAGCACTGAATTAAGATGACGAGCTGATCCCGGCCCCGGACCGGGAGGTAATAAATCCATTCCGTGACCTGAAAGTCTTTCGATGTAAGTACTAGGAGGCAAACCGGCGGTCCGGCTCGACTGACGGGCATCTTCCATTAGGTCTCGGATCGGAGTCGACAGCAGTTCGGAAACCTGGGCCCTATGAGCTTGCGTTAAGGCCTTCCTGGCTGGAGATTCTCCATGCAGCCGCGCAAGCCCCCAGTGATCGTAATCCCCATCTTTTTGCTGTAAACCCGCAAGATATTCCAGCCTCTGCAAACATCCCTTCAGCGCTTTGAGGGTGCTGTCATGAAGATCTTCTAAAGCGGATTTTAACTTCATCTCGTTACGCTTTCAGGAAGTTTAAATTTTCGAGCCAGAGTGAAAGACAGCGGCGTTTTCGGACATTATCACGGTCACTTCACTTTTGAAAGGAATTACGACCGTGAAAAAGACCCTATTGATGTTCGCCGCCGCCCTGATGTTAGCCTCCTTAGCTGTACCAACCGCTCTGAAAGCAGATGGCAACCCCTGGCCGCACACAAAACTTGCTGCCAAGTAGTATCCCCGGAGCAGTCATGATTGTGGGCTATCG
>JBDUDA010000210.1:0-5363 GCA_040003205.1 Acidobacteriaceae bacterium
CCCCAACGGTACTCTCGTTCTCACTGAAGCGGGTGCGAAGCACCGCGCATCGCTGCATGTCCTCCTCGGAGAAGAGGCCCTGCGGTCCGTGGATGCTGGAGGAATCGATGTCCTCGCGAGTACCCTGGACACGTTCCGTGAGGCGCTCTCGGTGGAAAACCGCACGCTAAAAAGAGCTCTGACTGATCCACGCATACTCAGCGGCATCGGCAATGCGTATTCCGATGAAATTCTGCACGCAGCTCAGTTGTCGCCTATTGCGCTGACCTTAAAGCTAAAGCCGGATGAATGGGAGCGCCTGTTCACCGCAACCCAGGGCACGCTGAAGCATTGGATAGATGTGCTATCCGCCGAAGCGAACGCGAAGTTTCCGGAAAAGGTCACTGCTTTCCGCAAAGGCATGGCGGTCCACGGACGCTACGGAGAGCCCTGCCCGAGATGTGGCGAAGAGATTCAGCGCATTCGCTACGCTGACAACGAAACCAACTATTGTGCTCGTTGCCAAACTGGAGGGAAACTTCTCGCCGATCGAAGCTTGTCCCGGCTATTGCGATCGGATTGGCCGCGCACCATGGATGAACTTGAGGCTCTCAAGCGGCGCTAAAACATGCGTGAAGCGGTGAACCACGTCATGAAAAGTGTGATGTATCGCACTCCGAGCGCTCACGACGATTTCTTCAGCCATGGCAGTGGCAAGCCGCTGCACATCCCATGAACATCGGAAATGGATGCCCTTACGGACTCGTAATTAGACCCAATTCGACGGACGACAAACCTATATTCCCTCGTATCTCTGAGGTGAGGAAAGCTGTCCATCCTGTAGTCGAACTCTAAGATGACGTCCGCACATCTTAGAGTGTTACCTGCCATGTAGTTCTTGATCGGCTCAAGGCATTGAGTGGATCGCACGTCCTTTCCAGCCTTGATAGGCACGGGATCTGGGAAAAACCCGGTATCTATTTCGCCTACGGAAATATCATGATCCCCAAATGCTTCGATGACTCTGCAATACATGCGCTCGCTAACGATATTAAATCCACTATCGTTGCTTATCGTGAACGCGGAGTCGAACGGAAGTTGAGAATTTACGGATGTTATCGGCGTGAGGCTTTTCGCAACATCGTCCGCCCGTTCTTTTACAGCATCCCGCCATGCCAAGTATCCAAGGGAGAAGACTAACGCCGCTGTTGTTAAGAGGACAAAAATCCGCTTCAGACGTCCCTCGGATGAAATGCCCATAATGTATGGCAGGTAAAGTGTTGGATGCACAAGGCACGCAGACACGAGTGCAGTCCCAGCCAAAACAGCAACAGGGGTGCGACGAAACATAAAAATAACAATTGCCATAGCTGCCGGCAACAGAAGGAAAACGAACTCCTTTCGGGTGATACCCTCGGTTGGCTTTTTCCTGGCCGCTTCCGTTCCGCACAATACCGCTTTGGCGATTTGAGCGGCTTCTGGATCTTTTGTTATTTCCAGAATTTTTCTTGTCACGTGTTGCCGTTGGCGAGAATCCATTCTCAGCCTTCCCTACGCAGACTTAGCGTCCGAGGAAGCGTACGCTTTTGTCTCCGTAAACTCAAAACAGCCGAAACATACTACCCTTCCTTTACCGATTCGCCGCCATTCTATAAACTTAAGAGTTTGCTGCCCGCTGTCCTTAGCCGCAAGCAGGGTTCTGCCGTTTAATTGCTTCAGGAATCATCACTATGAAAATTCATGAGTATCAGGCCAAAGGCATTCTGAAGAAGTATGGCGTCGCAGTGCCTCGTGGCGAGATGGTCGAAAGTCGCGAGCAAGCAGAGGCAGCGGCCAAAAATCTTTTTGACGCTGGCGCGAGCGGCGTAGTTGTGAAAGCACAGATCCACGCGGGCGGACGCGGCAAGGGCGGCGGCGTCAAGATTGCCAAGTCAATTGAGGAGGCGTCCGAGATCGCCTCGAAGATATTAGGCATGACGTTGATCACGCACCAGACTGGGCCCGAAGGTCGTGAAGTACGGCGACTGTTGGTAGAAGAAACTCTGCCGATCGAGAAGGAACTTTATCTGGGGATTGTCATTGATCGCGCGGAGGCCAAACCTGTGTTCATGGCATCGGCCGCGGGCGGCATGGAGATTGAGCAGGTGGCAGCGGAGAATCCGGACGCCATCTTGAAAGAATACATTGACCCCGGTCTCGGCCTGGAAGCTTTTCAGGCGCGCAAGCTGGCGTTCGCTTTGGGATTGAAGCCAGCGCAGATCAATCAGGCAGTCCAGTTGATGAGCGGGCTATACAAGGCGTTCGAAGAGACAGACGCTTCGTTGATGGAAATCAACCCCTTCGTCACTTGCACCGATGGACGCCTCTTCGCGCTCGATGCCAAGATCACGTTCGACGATAATGCCATGTTCCGCCACGCTGATTTGCGTGAACTGCGCGACGTCACCGAAGAAGATCCACTCGAAGTGGAAGCCTCGAAGTACAGCCTGAACTACATCAAGCTCGACGGCAACGTCGGATGCATGGTGAACGGCGCGGGCCTGGCGATGGCTACCATGGACATCATTAAATATGCAGGCGGCATGCCGGCAAATTTCTTGGACATCGGTGGCGGCGCGAATGCCGAACAGGTAACGCACGCATTTGAAATCCTGCTCAGCGACAAGAATGTGAAAGCTGTGCTGATCAATATTTTTGGCGGCATCCTGCGCGTGGATACTCTTGCGAAGGGCGTCGTGGAAGCGGCGAATAAGACGAAATTCCAGCTTCCGATAGTGCTGCGCCTCGAGGGAACCAACGTGGAAGAAGGTCGTCAAATTTTGAAGGATTCAGGATTCAATTTTATCGTTGCTGAAACCATGAAAGATGCCGCTGAAAAAGTAGTCGCCGCAGCCAAGCAGGCGGCATAAATAATTGCGGCTCAAGAAAAGCGAAATCATATGAGCATTCTGGTAGATAAAAATACGCGCGTGATCGTGCAAGGTCTAACGGGACGCGAAGGCACGTTTCACGCCAAGGGCTGCGCGGAATACGGAACCAAAATTGTTGGCGGCGTGACACCCGGCAAGGGCGGCACCACCCACGAAGGCTGGCCAGTTTTCAATACCGTGCAGGAAGCCGTAGACAAAACCGGGGCCGATGCCTCGATGATTTTCGTTCCTCCCCCGTTCGCCGCCGACGCAATCATGGAAGCCGCTGACGCCGAGATCGAACTCATCGTTTGCATCACCGAGGGCATCCCAACGCTCGACATGGTGCGCGCGTGGGGATATCTCCAGGACCGGCGGTCGCGTTTGATTGGACCGAACTGCCCGGGAATTATTTCTCCCGGCAAATGCAAAATCGGAATCATGCCGGGCCGAATTCATCTTGAAGGCAACGTGGGAATCGTTTCGCGCTCCGGCACCCTGACTTACGAAGCCGTCTATCAACTCACAACCCGTGGCGTTGGACAGTCCACCGCGATTGGTATCGGCGGCGATCCTCTCATTGGTACAAGTTTTGTAGACGCTTTGGAGTTATTTAATAAAGATCCGCAGACCGAAGCCGTAATCATGATCGGTGAAATCGGCGGCAACGCTGAAGAGATTGCCGCAGAATACGTGCGAACGCGAATGAAAAAGCCGGTCGTTGGATTCATCGCCGGACAGACCGCGCCTCCCGGCCGCCGCATGGGGCATGCCGGAGCCATTATTTCCGGTGGCAAGGGTACCGCCGAAGAAAAGATTAGGGCCATGGAAGCTGCCGGCATCCGTGTCGCCAAATCTCCCGCCACTATCGGAGAGACCGCGATTGCCGCGATGGGCGTAGCTGCGAGGGCTTAGGACAGTTCGGAATTTGTAAACCAATAATCAAAAACTAAGGACGAACTAACAAACATGAAGACTTTGCAACGCACTTTTACCATCATCAAGCCCGACGCCGTGCGCCGGAATGCCATCGGCGACATCATCGAGCAATTCGAGAAAAATGGATTCCAGATTCTCGCCATGAAGATGCTGGAAATTTCCCAGCACCAGGCCGAGCAATTTTATGCGGTGCATGCGGCGCGTCCTTTCTTCAGTTCGCTGACCCAATTCATGTCGAGTGGTCCGATCGTTGTTCTTGCGCTGGAAAAAGAAAATGCCATCGCCGATCTCCGCAAATTGATGGGAGCAACCAATCCCGCGAACGCCGAAGATGGAACGATCCGCAAGAAGTGGGCAGCCAGCATCGAACACAACGCAATTCACGGTTCGGACGCCGACGACACCGCCCGCTTTGAATTGAGCTATTTCTTTGCGGGATATGAGCTCGCGCAATAAACCCTCTCACTCAGGGGCTAAAGCCCCGGATTTTCAGCCTATTACCGCAGCGCTGAAGCGCTGCGCCACCTACACGGGCGTGTGCTGCTGCCACCTCAGTCAGAGTCAAAGATCGTAATTCAGCCGGCACAAAACCTAACAAATTGAAGCAACGCCAAATTGGCACGCGGGATGAACCTGTGATTCTCTGGACGGTTGACTGGCGACTATGCACTCGGCAGAGTGGAAGAGTGGCGCTCTTGACGCCGGCGGCTGCAACAACACGATCTGGTGAGGGAGGCCATGCTTCAACTTTGGGGTAGGTGGCGGAGCGCTTCAGCGCAGGTGTCCGACTGGGCAAGGTTAACAGATTGAGGTGGGGGAGCGCAGCGCGATTTTCCGACTGGAGCAACGTTAAGAGATTGAGGTGGCGCAGCGCTGAAGCGCTGCGCCACCTAAGTCTTCGCGCAAGGGGGAATGTCTGTGAATCGATACTTGCTCCAGGCAGTGCTTCAAGTCGAACAGCGATTCAGGTGGAGCAGAGGATTCAACTGAAACAGGGGTGCAGGTGGAGTAAGAGCTCAGGTGGGGCAGGGGTTTTAGGTGGGAGCAGGGCTTAGTGAGGGCAGGGCTTTAGGTGGGGCAGGGGTTCTAGCCGAGGGCAGGGGTTTTAGGTGGGGTCTTGGTGCAGTTTTAGTTGGGACAGGGTTCAGGTGGCGCAGCGCTTCAGCGCTGCGATCAAGCTAGGCAAAGTCTGGCGGCTTTAGCCGCTGAGGCAAATTTCTATCCCAACGGCTCATACAAATGTCCTTCCACCCGCTCAGCAATCCGGGGCAATTCTTTTTTTGCATATTGCAAAAAGTGCGGCGCGGCGCGGTGGCTTTCCAAAGCAGCATCATCTTTGTACTGCTCATAGATGAAGAAACGGCGAGCTTCGGTCTTGTGCTTATGCACCTGATACATTACGCAGCCAGGTTCCTTGCGAGACTCTTCTGTCAGCTTGGAAAAGACACCAGCCACTTCAGCTTCGCGCCCTACTTTCGCCATCCAGGTCACTGCTAGAACAACCATCCCACGCTCCATTCTTTAGCTTCTCGCATT
>JBDUDA010000211.1:0-5360 GCA_040003205.1 Acidobacteriaceae bacterium
GGTATGCTCACGAATTACACCATCGCCAGCGATACTCGCTTTAAAGCGGCCACCAGCGGCGCAGGTATTTCGGACATACTCGCGGGCTACGGAACCGACCAATATGTTCGAGACTATGAATTAGAGCTTGGCTACCCCTGGCAGAATCAGGGAGGATGGCTGAAGGTTTCCTATCCATTTTTCCACGCCGATCGCATCGTGACGCCAACACTGTTCTTGTGCGGAGACAAAGATTTCAACGTGCCGCTGCAAAATTCCGAACAGCTTTATCAGGCGTTACGCTCGTTAGGCCGTGACACGAAATTGATTATTTACCCCGGCCAATTTCATCAGTTCACCGTCCCTTCTTATCAAAAGGACCGCTTGCGTAGGTACATCGAGTGGTACGGCAAATATCTAAAGCCGCAAGCGCACTAAGGCAGGAAGCTGGTTTTTGAAGGAAGTCCAGGAAGGGATCATTTGGCGGGGGAATGCCATTCCCCTAACCTCCCAGCCTTGTCATCTCGAGCGGAGCAAAGCGCAAGCTTTGCGCAGTCGAGAGACCTGCTGTTTGAAGCCGTGCCATGAAAGAAACCCAGCTTCCGCCACTCGTTGGGGGGAAGAGAAAGCCCTCTTTCCGGAGCGGGGGCCCGATTGCAGCCCCCGCTGACACGCTCCCATAGTTCTTTCACTCGCTCGGCATTTACTTTTTTCTCCTTTTGCTGGCGGGGGCTTTCTTATGCTCACCCGCGGTACTAATCAGGGCTGCATAATCACTGGCGTTGAACGGGTAGCGGTGGGTGGATTGTTGCCCGGTCGTGCTCAGGCTAACGTCCACGCGTCGATTGTTTGCTAGCAACATCACCGGCAAATTCTTGAGCATCTGTTCCCGGTCGGCTTGCGTTACATCAGGATTCTGCGCGATTTGTTCCTTTATCTCTTCGCTACTTAGCTGCTTCTCGTCGCCGAACGAACGGGTTTCTATGTTTTCCTCGCGAATCCCTTCTCCCACCAGAAAGTTTTTGGTGCTTTCCACCCGACGCTCGGTAAGGGCCTTGTTGAACTCCGCCGAGCCGCGACTGTCCGCGTGCCCCGCCAGAATGAGATGGGCGTCAGGCTTGTACTTCAAATAATTTTTGTAGTCGGACGCCAAGGTTCTCAGGATGGCTGCCTGACTATCCACTAACCCCCGCTCTGGATGTTCGGCGGTCGGGCGCGCGGTTTGGAAGTAGATGCTGTGTAGTGCGAGCCTCCCTTCCAGCACCGCAATTTCAGCAGGTGGTGGAGGAGGGGCTTCCACATTCACAATCGTTGTGGCGGACCCCATCAAGGGTGCACGTCGATCGTCGCTCACGTTGCATGTAACCGTGATTGGACCGGGCTGCGCGCCAGATGTAGTCAGTCGGGCAGAGGAGTCAGATCCAGAAATGTCGCCTCCAGTCGAACTGTAGCTGTAGGTCAGCCTGCGGCCATCGGGACTGCCGCCATTCGCGGTGATGTTTGAGACTTCTCCCATTCGCACGCTTGCAGGGTCTGCCACGCAGGCAACCGTGGGAGGCCGAGGGCTCTTGACGGCGAACCTGGCGGTACACGATGCGGCAGAATGGTCGCCATCACTAATGTTGGCGGTTGCTTCATAAGGACCCGGCTGCAAGCCGGCAGTATCAATTTGCGTGGAGGCTTCCGATCCCATCGGCTTCATGCCGACGCCGTTCCAACGATATGCCAGCGTGTGGTGCGGGTTAAAGTTCGATCCACTGGCAGTCGCGGTTACCGGCTCGCCGGCGTAGACTTCGCCTGGCTGCACCGAGCACGCCGCGCTCGGAGACGGACGCGCCTTGTCGTCACCGAACATGAAGTTGATTCCTGCCTGTAGTCTTGCGCCGCGAATTTCGGTACGCGGAGTTGAAGACGCAGAGCCGTAACGATAGTTCGAATACACATAGTCGGCACGGATGAGTCGCAGGGCGAAGTGGCGGGAGAGATTCCAGTCAAGACCTCCGCCTGCCATGACACCTAACTTGTCTACATCGTGGAAGGCATCGGGCATCAGGCGGTGATCACCGACCAGAGCCTCCAGGAAAGGAGCAAAGTGACGGCTGCGGAAAGTGAACTTCGGACCCAGGGAAAGGTTCGAAAATGCAGTGTCGTCAATTCTGCTAAATGTAGTTCTCTCGCCGCTCCCCCAATGGGTGCTGGTATCGAGAGTCAATCCAAACCAGCGGTTGAAATTATAAGTTGCAGCTAATCCGACACCGCGAGGATTCACCTCCAGCCTGCTGCTCAATGGAGACAATGCTCCCGGTAGCTGGCCGTGAATATCGGCGCCCGCATGGAAGAAGGAGTATCCCCCGTAGAGTTCCCATTTCGGAGCCGGACGGTCATTGTCTTCATCTTGGGCCGTCGCCGGCAACACCGTGGCAATAGTGCATAAGAGAGCGATCGCTACCGTCAGAAGCGCCATAAGCCGATGGCCTTTAAGTTGAGATGACATTCGATATTCCTCCAAACTGCGTTTTCTTGAATCGTTCTCTGGCCAATCCTGCAGCCGTAAACATCGCTGTTCTTCCCCGTGACTTTCTACGGACAGGGAGGAACAACTACGGCGTTGGTGTCCATCGTGACCGCGCCGCTCCTGGCCAGGGCTCTCCCATTAAGTGTTGCGCCTGTGGTTAGCGTGATGGACGCCTGAGCCATCATGGTTCCGGTAAACATTGTGTTTGTGCCTAGCGTGGCTGAGCTGCCAACCTGCCAGAACACATTGTGAGATTGCGCGCTTCCGATCAGAATGACCTGGCTATTCCCCGCCGCTGTAGTCAGAGTGGAAACAACCTGGAAGATCCAGACGGAGTTGGGATTCCCTTGGCCGTCTAGAGTGAGGTTCCCGGTTATTCCCAGCGAAGGTTGCGCGCTGGTAGTCCGGTAAACTCCGGGAGGAAGCGTGAGTCCTCCAATGTCAGGAGCCAGCACCGCGCCGCCCGCCGCACCTGCAGCATTGTTATATGCGGTGGTCAGCGAACCCTGCGCAGCTTGCGCTGTTGCATCGCCCGCGTGTTGGGCGCCGGTAATGGACGCTGGTGGTCCGAAGCCCGTGATCGCGCTTCCTGGCCACACGCCCACATCGCCGCTTACGGTGGTGGCAGTGCCCGCGACGTTGGTCACGGTGGAACCGCCAAGAATTCCGAAACTGCACGCAGCCCCTAAATTGAAGGCGGGTGGTGGCGGCGCACACGTGGTCGAGGTGGTAAAGGTCCATCCAAAATTGGCCGCGAGTTTATTTCCGAATGTGTCGGCTGCTCCGGTCGTGATGGTGGCGGTAAAAGCGGTGCTGGGCGCGAGCGCAGTGGTGGGCGTGAAGGTGGCAACATTGGTGGCAGCGACGTAACTAACCGTACCAGGGACGCTCGCGCCGCCAGTGGTGACAGTGAAGGTGGAAGTAGTTATGGTCGCGGGATTCATTGCCTTGCTGAAAGACGCGCTAACGATCGCGGTGTTGGGACAAATCAAAGTGGAAGCGTCCGGCGGGGTAACCGAGGTCACCGTAGGAGGGACCAGGGGATTGCCAGGTTTTGCCGCGTTAGGATTCTTGTCTGGGTCGCTGCATCCGGTGGCGAGAACGGCCAGTAGGAATACCGGAATCCAAATTTTGCTTACCTTCAACTTACGCATTCGCTTCTCCTCTTCACTGAAGACAGAACTTTCCACGCGCTTGCGTGGGCCTACACGTCCGCGCCAAAGGTGCGTAACGCGTCTAAAATTTATTGCTTGCACTAAGTCAGCAGCGATTGCTGCCTTCGAAGGAAAACTACGCGAGGTCTTGTTCGGGTAACTAAGACAGGGAGCGTCTTCAATTCCCATAATAGGACTCCGCGAATTTAATACCAGCACCATTTGCTAATGTGCTCATAACTGCAACACCGAAAGTCGCGCAACTAAAGTTCCGTCATCTTCAATGTCAAGTCAGGCAATGTCAGCATTCATGACTCGCCGCAACGGTCCGCGATCGGGAGCGGTCCTCAATTTCAGCGGAAGCGGATCCAGCTCGAAGCTGCCATTTGCCGACGAGAAGGGATACTGTCCCGCGTCGACGACCAGCCCTCGCGCTACCGGATTGCTTTGAATGTACTGTCGTGCCTCGGAAAAACTGTGAAGGCCATCGAGTCGGGCTTCGGAAAATCCCTCCTGCCAGACGGGAGATAAGAGTCCAAGCTCGTTCTCCGCCCTCGACACAAACTCTTGCTTAATCATTTGGACTGCGCTTTCAATCGTTGTGCCGGGCCTCACAGTGATCAGCAAATGAAAGTGCTCTGGCATAACCACAAATTCGTGCACTTGAAATGTCCCCAATTCACGCAGGTCGTATACCACCGCAACAAGTAGGGCCGCCGCCCGATCAGACTGAAGCGCAGCTTGCCGATGGCGGGTCACGCACCTGACAGAGAACGTGCCACCGGTGACGGATGACCCCGGCTGTTTTAAGTGGGACTGCATGACAATCAACGCGACTTGACTCCGCGCTGCTGCGAAAACTGTCAACCCGCGCCGTGGGATGAAAATACTCTGCCTCCTTGGCGCGGGGCTGTGACAGTTGTCACATGCGAAGGCATAAAAAAGCGATTTACGGAAACTGACCAGAGATTCCAGATTCACAGTTTGACTTTCGTGGCGAATGCTTTACGAAAGCGAGGTTAATCTGGGATGACGGAATTCGCGCACTTTCTTGTTATTTGTTTGCGAGTGTGCGTTCAGTTTTGGGAGTAGTTACAAAATGGGAGGGCGGCCGATCACTCAGCAACAACAAGTGAAATCACAATTTCTAAACAAAATGCGGGGAGTCAGGATTCCGATTCGCTCAATCTCACCGTTCATCGCCTTGTTTTGGGGGAGAACGCCTTCAGTCGTGTGTCCGAGGAGCCTGGTGAACCGGGCTTCCACGCGGCCGAAGCTACTCCCGCCTAATACTTCGCCATGGTCGGATCCACACGATCAGCCCAAGCTAGAATTCCGCCTGCGAGGTTGTGTACTTTGCGGAAGCCCGACTGCTGTAAGAACTGTACTGCCTTCGCGCTGCGGACTCCTGAGCGGCAGTGCGCTACGATCTCGCGGCTGGAGTCGAGTTCGCTGACGCGGTTCGGCAGATCTCCCAGCGGAATCAGATGCCCGCCAATATTGCAGATCTGATATTCGTGCGGCTCGCGCACGTCCAGGACGTAAAGGTCATCGCCCGCGTCCAGGCGGCGCTTGAGTTCTTCCACTTGAATTTCGGGGACGCCTGCTTCCACGGGTTTCTCCTCACCACGAATTCCACAAAATTGGTCGTAGTCAATCAGCTTGGTAATCGTGCGATGAGTACCGCAAGCGGGGCATTCGGGATTTTTGCG
>JBDUDA010000212.1:0-5355 GCA_040003205.1 Acidobacteriaceae bacterium
CACTGGACGCTTCGCCATTAATCCTTATAACGGCGAGCAAGTTCCCATCTGGATTGCCAACTACATCTTGATGGACTACGGCACGGGCGCGATCATGAGTGTGCCTGCTCATGATGAGCGCGACTTTGAGTTTGCAAAGAAATTCGGACTGAAGATAAGACAAGTCATCGTTCTCGAAGACGATTCATCATCTCCGGGATTGCCATTCACTCCGTTAAACGGAAAACTCGTGAACTCTGGAGACTTTAGCGGTCTCACGAGCCAAGACGCGATTAAGAAGATGTCGGCGCTGGCTGACAAAAATGGTTTCGGTAAGGCCACCGTGACTTATCGCCTGAAAGACTGGGGAATTTCGCGGCAGCGCTACTGGGGAACGCCGATCCCCATGCTCTACTGCGAAAAAGATGGAATCGTTCCCGTGCCCGAGAGCGACCTTCCCATCATTCTTCCGGACAACGTTGACATTACTTTGACGGGCGGCTCGCCGCTGGGGCGGGTGCCGGAGTTTGTAAATGCGACCTGTCCGAAGTGTGGCGGGCCCGCTCGTCGCGAGACCGATACCATGGACACCTTCGTGGACTCGTCCTGGTATTTCTACCGCTATACCGACGCGCATAACGATAAGTCTCCTTTCGATTCGAAAACGGTTGCGTACTGGTTTCCGATTGATCAATACATCGGCGGAGTGGAGCACGCTATCCTCCACCTCATTTATTCGCGCTTTTGGACAAAATTCATGCGCGACATGGGGCTGATTAAAAACGACGAGCCCATTGATCGTCTCTTCACGCAGGGTATGGTGATCAAAGACGGCGCAAAGATGTCGAAGAGTCTGGGGAACGTCGTATCTCCCGACGAAATGATCTCGCAGTATGGTGCCGACAGCGCGCGGCTCTACAGCTTGTTTGCCGCGCCTCCGGATCGCGATTTGGATTGGCAAGAGAGCGGAGTTGAAGGCGTTTCCAGATTTTTGGGGCGCGTTTACAGATTCGCAACGAGTAGTCAGCGCTCTGCGGCGTCGGCAGTTCAGTCAACGAGCGAAAATCATGGCGGCAACGCCGCCCGAAATCTCCAGCGAACCTTGCATCAGACCATCAAACGAGTTTCTCGCGACTTCGATGGGCGCTGGCATTTCAATACTTCGATTGCCGCGCTCATGGAACTGACGAATTCCCTCACGGCGATGAGCGCCGACATTTCCAGTGGCGGTATTCCGCCGGAAGATCTCGCCAATATCAAGAAGACTCTGGTGCTCTTGATGGCTCCGTTCGCGCCTTATCTCGCGCACGAATTGTGGGAGACGCTGGGTGAAAAGGGAAGTCTGTTGCGTGCTGCATGGCCGAAGTACGATGCCGCACTCGCCGCCGAGGATGAAGTAGAAATTCCCGTGCAGGTGAATGGCAAGTTGCGCGGACGCGTAACGGTCGCAGCCGAATCATCAGAGGAAGCTATTCGCGAAGCCGCTTTTGCGGACGAGAAAATAAAGTCTCTGACCTCTGGGAAGCAAATTGTGAAAGTAATTATCGTACCGGGGAAACTGGTGAACATAGTTGTCCGTTAAAGCGCGGGTGCATGGCTGATCCTCTTATGAAGCAACGTTCGCCTGTCTCCGTCGGCCTCGAAACTTTATTCCGTCGTCCGTCACTGGGATTGGCGGAGATAAGTTGGCGCTGGAGCTTCGGGGCCGCGTCTATCCTGTTGCTCGCGTTCGCCGTGATCGAATATCTGGACTCATTGCCTGTGAGTACCTCAGACCGGCTTTTGCTGCGCAGCATGCAGCCGGCTCTTATTGTTCAGGCGCTCGCGCACATAGTCCGCGGAAGTGCGCCACAAGTAATAGCTGTTTTCCTTCTAATCGCGCTGGCTTTAGCGGCCGCCTGGGTTGTACTGGCTTCAGTTGGCCGCGCAGTAACGCTAAAGGCTCTGCTGAACTTTTTCGAAAATGAAGTTGCACTCCAGACCTCCGAAGCAAACGAGCTTTCCGGAAAGTTATCTTGCTTTCAGTCATTGGTCGCACTGAACATTCTTCGCGTAGCGATTTTGCTCGCCGCCGCCATCGCGTGCGCGGGAGCCACTCTCCTAGTCGCAAGATGGACGCCGCCAGAGGGGCCCGCAATCGCCGCGGCCTTCCAGTTATCGCAGGCTCTGATCATGTTGATTTGGATGGCGTGGTTTGCCATCAACTGGTTTCTATCCCTCGCGACGGTGCTGGTCGTTGTTCAAGCTCAAGATACACTGTCCGCGATCCGCGCTGCGGCGGATTTGTGCATTGAGCGCGCGTCCGCTCTGACTGTTGCCAGCCTCGCCTTCGGTGCCGCCCACTTCATCGCGGCCATCGTTGCGAGCTTCGCAGGCATGTTTGTCCTCGCGTTGCTAGGACGTATCCCTAATATGCTGGCGTTTGCCGCTGTTTCCGCAATCACACTGATGTACTTCGCGGTTGCGAATTGTTTTTATGCGGGGCGTCTGGCGGCTTACGTTGCAGTCATTGCTCGACCTCCGGAGTTGGCGCCCAGGGAGAGTGTGGCTGCTTTTGATGACGATGATCGGATTCTGAGCGACATGCCTTTCGTGCCGGCGGGGAACTAACTGCGATCGCCTCCCCGCCGCGCTAGGGCCATTTCCGCTTTTTCTTTACACTTTCACTTCGATTTGAGACATTAATCCGTGGAACCTCACTCTGAATCCCAGTCCATCGTCGTCCTTGATTTCGGCGCCCAATATTCTCAGCTGATCGCGCGCCGCATCCGCGAACAAAGCATTTTTTCAGTAGTGCTGCCCTGCACCGCCCCGCTCGAGGAGATTCGCAGCTACTCCCCCGTGGGAATCATTCTCTCCGGCGGTCCTTGCTCGGTATATGACGCCGACGCTCCCCCGGCTGATCCCCGTGTCTTTCAGTTGGGATTGCCGATGCTCGGCATCTGCTACGGCTTGCAGTTCATGGTGCATACATTGGGCGGAAAAGTTCGCGCCGCCGACAAGAGAGAATATGGACACGCCAATGTAGAGATACAAAGCGGGTCACGATTGTTCGAAGGAATTCCGGCCAAACTTTCGGTGTGGATGTCGCATGGAGACGAAGCCGTTGAATTGCCCGAGGGCTTCAAACTGGTTGCGAGTTCGCCGAACGCGGTCGCCGCGATTGAAAATCCCGATCAAAAGATGTGGGCGGTGCAGTTTCATCCGGAAGTTCACCACACCGAACTTGGAACACAAATCCTGCGCAACTTCGCGATTAATATTTGTCACGCAAAACCCAACTGGACGGCGCAACGCTTCATTGATGAAACCATAGAAAGCGTACGCAAGACTGTCGGCAAGGCACGCGCGATTTGCGCGTTATCTGGGGGCGTAGATTCCGCTGTGGCCGCCACTCTTGTGGATCGAGCTCTTAGGAAAGAAGACGGTTCCTCGCGGCTGGTTTCGGTGTTTGTGAACAATGGAGTGCTGCGAAAAAATGAATTTGAAAAAGTGCAGCAAACTCTGCGCGACAAGCTTGGCCTTCACGTAATTGCCGTGGACGCCACCGAACGATTCATGAAAAAGCTGGCGGGAGTTACCGAGCCGGAGAAGAAACGCAAGATTATCGGGAATGAATTTATCGCCGTGTTCGATGAAGAAGCTCATCGCATCGAGAAACAAGAAGGCGAAGTCGAATGGCTGGTGCAGGGAACGCTTTATCCCGACGTGATTGAATCGCGATCGGTGCGGGGACCGTCGCAAACCATCAAAACTCATCACAACGTCGGAGGCCTCCCCGACAAGATGAAGTTGAAACTGATCGAGCCGTTGAAAGACTTGTTCAAAGATGAAGTACGAAAAATCGGGCGCGATCTCGGAATGCCAGAAGATGTGTTACAGCGCCAGCCCTTCCCGGGCCCAGGTTTAGCGGTACGAATCCTCGGGGAAGTAACGCCCGAGCGAACGGCGATCCTGCGCGAATGCGATGACATTGTCGTCAACGAAATAAAGAATGCGGGACTTTATACGAAAATCTGGCAGTCGTTCGCTGTCCTGTTGCCGGTAATGACGGTCGGTGTTATGGGTGATCAGCGGACTTACGCTTATACGTGTGCAGTGCGCGCCGTCCACTCCGAAGATGGCATGACAGCGGACTGGGTGCCGCTTCCACACCTAGTATTGAAAACGATTTCCAGCAGGATTGTGAATGAAGTGAAGGGCGTGAATCGCGTGGTCTATGACATCACTTCCAAGCCGCCGGGGACGATTGAGTGGGAGTAAAAAGTCGGCAACCGCTATTGCAATTTATCCGCTACCGGCTTGCTGGTACTCTCGCGTGCAAGCGAATTTAATTCGTTCAGCAGTTGGGTATTTTTCTCCAAAGCACGTTCCAGAATTTGCGCCTGCTGCCGAGCTGTGTCCCAATCGCCTTTTTCAACCGCTTCAGTCAGTCCTGGCAACTCGAGATGAGCGTAGGTATAGCGAGCGCCATACAGAGTGTGCTTAAACCAGGGCCGCCCCGGAATGCCTTCAGGGTTAAGCCAGTTTCTCTCGGCGCGCATCATGCCGTGATTGAGCGAGTCTGCAATCTCGCTGTTAAAACTTTCCGCGGCAAGTGCCGTCGAGAGCGATTGATCGAGTCTTCGTCCGGCATCGCCAAATTCTTGGATGTGATTTAACAGCGGGGCAATATCCAGCTTATTTACATCCAGCTTGTTTGAATCCTTCTTGCCGGGTTCACCAGATAAGTCTTCGACAAATTGTCGAATGTTGTCGGCGTAACTTCCAAAATCGAAGGGCAGCAGATCGGCATTGGAGAGGCGAAGCGCCAACACTCCCCAGAGTTGCGACATCAACCTGTGATACCGGTAGCCAGGGTCGCCGACGTGGTTCATCCAATAGAAATCGTCATACATGGAGTGGTAAACGCCGTAAGGCCCCTCGAAGCCGAGTCCGATTACTGGGAGTCCGACATAGTTGAGAAACACAGTGTGATCTGAACCGCTGCCGATGCGGGTGTCTGCCAAGTTGTCGTCGTTGGTTGCTTGGCCCTTATTTTCGTCTTTACGCTTTGCTTCGGTTGATTCTTTCCATGCCTGATAGAGAGATTTTCCCGAAGGATCTTGTAGCGAACGCGAAGTTTCCACCAGCATGGGAGCGAGCGAAGCAACCGCGCTGCCTGCGAAGTTCGGGCCGGAGGTAGCTTCGTCCACGTTGATGTAAGCCACGGCTTTTTTACGAAGCTCGTCGGCAAACTGCTCGCCCCATTCGGTGGATCCGGTGAGTCCGACTTCTTCGCCGTCCCAACTACAAACAACTATCGTGCGACGCGGACGCATTCCATGATGTGCCAACTGAACCAGAGCACGAGTCATCTCCATCATGGAAGCGGTG
>JBDUDA010000030.1:0-18124 GCA_040003205.1 Acidobacteriaceae bacterium
ATTTAAATAATCCGATCGGCCTTGATGCCGCCACGCCCCACTTGTCATGGCAAAGCGAGGATAGCGGGCGCAACTGGCATCAGTCCGCCTACCAGATTCTGGTGGCCAGCAGCGCGGACAAACTTAAAAATGGCGACGCCGACATTTGGGATAGCGGAAAGCAGAACTCATCGGAATCCGTTGGGATTGCCTATGCCGGCCCACAATTGCAAGCGCGCCGACGTTACTTCTGGCTCGTCAAAACATGGGATGCCAAGGCGGCAGTGTCGCAATCATCAGAAGCGGCGTGGTGGGAGATGGGGTTGGTCCAGCCATCCGATTGGAGCGCGAAGTGGATTGCGAGAAAGAACCCGGGCGACGCCGCAGATCGTGCTGACATGCGATGGATATGGGCCGCGGGTCATGACGCATTGCATGCGCCGGTCAAGACTGTTGTCGAATTTCACACCAAGATTAAACTTGGCGGTAATCCCAAGGACGCGGCGCTCTTTGTGTTGGCTCATGGCGACTATAAAACCGAAGTCAATGGACACGAAGCCGGGCAGAAAAAGAATTGGCACGCGTTCGATCGCGAAGACGTAACTAGTCAACTCAAGAGCGGCGAAAACTTGATTGCTATTACGGTGACTGTACCCGAACCTGACAGCAACGATCCGGAGGTGGGCGCGAAAACAGGGAAAGCTGGGCTGGCTGGGTTATTGAGAGTTACGCAGGCGGACGGTTCCATTCTTCGGTTCCCCACCGATGCTAACTGGAACGCTAGAGTCGAAGGTCAAGCTAAATGGACAAAAGTTGCCGTCGCTTCCAGTCTCGACGGGCCGGAATTGGGGCCGGCGCCGCAATTGCCTCAAGCTGCGGCTTTGCTGCGGCGCAGTTTTGACGTTTCAAAATCCATCGAGTCGGCCCGCCTATACGTCACCGCGCTGGGCAGCTATCGCATGTTCATAAACGGCAAGCGAGTCGAACAGGACGTACTGACTCCGGGATTCACCGATTATAGTAAGCGCGTTCAATATCAGACGTACGACGTTGCATCGCTCGTGACGCCTGGCAAAAATGCCGTCAGCGCAATTCTTGGTGACGGGTGGTTCGGCAGTCCAATGACTTGGAGCGGGACGCCATTTTTCTTCCAAACTCCGCCCGCACGTTTCCTGGCCCAATTGGAGCTTCACTATTCTGACGGCACTCAAGACGTGATCGCAAGCGACAATTCCTGGAAGGCCGCTGCCTCTCCCATTCTTCGCTCCGAGATTTATGCGGGAGAAATCTATGATGCCCGCAACGAAATCGCAGGATGGAATCAGGTTTCTTTCGATGACTCGCGCTGGGGGCAAGCCGACGTAACTGCCGCAGCGGCACCTGCAATTATGAGCCAGGTGGACCAACCCGCGCGCATCGTTCAATCCCTGGAGCCCAAAGCCGTCTCTACCGTCAACGGCGCGTACGTTGTGGACATGGGGCAGAACATGGTGGGCTGGGCGACGCTACGCGTGAGTGGCACCGCTGGGACTCGCGTCCGCATGCACTTCGCCGAGCGGCTCAAGCCCGACGGGGGCATCTACACCGACAATCTCCGCAACGCCGATGCCACCGACACTTACATTCTGCGCGGCGGCGGCGAAGAATCATTCACCCCGGTATTCAGTTTTCACGGCTTCCGCTACATCGAAATCTCAGGCTATCCCGGCCAACTCACCCCAGCTAACATCACGGGTGAAGTTGCCAGCAGCGTGGCCGGCGAACCGACAGCCAAGGTGGTAACTGCCAGCGACCTGGTCAATCGCATGTGGCTCATCGGCACCTGGGGCCAGCGCGGAAATTTTCTAAGTATTCCGACCGATTGTCCGCAGCGCGACGAGCGCCTGGGATGGATGGGAGACGCCGGCGTTTTCTGGCGCACCGGAAGCTACAATTTCGATATTGAGGCCTTCACGCACAAATTCATGCGCGACGTGACTGACGGGCAAACTCCCACTGGAAATTTCACGAACGTTTCGCCCGATTCGCTACGGCCGGCTGCCAGCGAAGGAGCGCCCGGCTGGGCGGATGCGGGCGTTATCATTCCGTGGACAACCTGGCTACACTACGGTGATCGCGCCATCATCGAGCAAAATTGGAATGCCATGCAGCGCTTCATGGACTTCATCCTCAAATCCAATCCTGATTACATCCGCAAAAACAATCTCGGCCCTAACTATGCCGACTGGCTGGCCCCCGATGAGCACACCGATAAAGCATTGCTGGCAACCGCATATTGGGCTTTGGCAGCGGAAATGATGTCGCAGATGGCACATGCTATCGGCAAGGAGTATGAGGCTAAACGCTACTCCGATCTAATCGAAAATATTCGCGGCGCGTTCCAGAAGACATACATGAAAGAGGACGGTGTTGTGGGCACGGGAACGCAAACTTCCTATATCGTTGCGCTCTACACAAAGATGGCACCGAAGTCACTGGAGCCCACGCTGGTCACGAATCTGGTGAAAGACATCGAATCCAGAAAGTGGCACTTGTCCACGGGATTTCTGGGCACTCCATTTTTGCTGGCGACGCTTGCCGACCACGGACGCAACGATGTCGCTTACCGTCTGCTGCTAAACGATACTTATCCGTCTTGGGGATACATGCTGTCAAAAGGCGCTACAACCTGGTGGGAGCGCTGGAACGGAGATAGCGGCGACCCCGGTATGAACTCCTATAACCATTACGCTTTCGGTTCGGTGGTTGCCTGGGTTTATCGCTATGTCGCCGGAATCGACACCGCCGCAGCCGAGCCGGGTTTCCGGCGAATCATCATTCATCCCCGCCCCGACGATAAAATGCCTCGCGCCAGCGGCGCATATGAATCCGTCTACGGAAAAATTAGCACCGACTGGACCAGTGATGCTGCTTCGTTTTCCCTGAAGGTCACAATTCCGGCAAACACGTCGGCGACGATTTACCTGCCGGCAATTTCCGGATCGCATGTCACTGAAGGCGGAAATACCGTCGAAGCGCGACAAGAAGGGGAAGCTTACGTCATCCAAACGGGATCAGGGTCGTACGACTTTAAGGTCCAATAAAACTTGGGAATTTTCAAATATCACTCTGTCATCTCGACTGGTCCGGGGGCTGCGCGCAGCCAAGCCTCCGGTGAGTGGAGCGACCTGCTTCTCTCCCTATGCCACCTGACAGCAGGTCTCTCGACTGCGCAAAGCGGATCGCTTTGCTCCGCTCGAGATGACAATTTCTTCGGGAGAATAAACACTACCCAGCAAAGTGGCCCTTACGAAAGCCGCGCTCGAGATCACAATTCTGCGGACGTTGGTGTATGTCATCTATTTCGGACATCAGGAAGATCTAATCACAATGATTAACAGAAGAACATTCTGCGTTATGTTGGCCGGAGCGGCTACGACTTTTCGAGTCACTCCTCCTATTTTCGCCAGCGAATCTTCATCCGAGATAGGGCTCGATAGCGCATGGCCAACGACGGCGGCTACCATCAAATCCTCGCCTCATGTGTTATGGATGTGGATGGGGAGCAACATTAGCCGGTCCGGCATCACCCGCGATCTGGAAGCGATGAAAGATGGAGGCATTGGGGGAGCTACCATCTTCAGTCTTGCAGACTCGACGACTCCGTGGGCGGGAGCCATACTGAAAAGTCCTACGCCCGAAGTCGTCTCCTTCACCGATCCCTGGTGGCAGTTGGTGCGTCACGCGGCCGAGGAATGCCGGCGGCTGGGGCTTGAACTCATCTTGCACAACTGTGCCGGATACGAGAGCAGCGGTGGACCTTGGATTACTCCTGAGTTGTCCATGCAGGAAGTCATCTCTTCGGAACGAAGTGTCAGCGGCGGCGTCAGATTCAGCGGCACTTTGGCGCAACCGGTCGTCGATCTTCATCCGCATGCGCTTTTTCCCGAGGTTTATATTCCTTCGCTGGGCCGGGTTGACAAACCAATCGTGGAAGCCCGGAAGACTTACTATCGCGACATTGCGGTACTAGCCCTGCCCGCCGAAGGCGTTGTTCCTCTGGATCGCGTGTTCGATCTTTCGGCCCAGATGGCAGCGAACGGAGAGCTGCAATGGGATGTTCCTGCCGGCGAGTGGAAGATTTATTGCTTCGGCCACACAACTACTGGAGCGATGATCCAGCCGGCGCAGTGGGATGCCATGGGTCTGGAGTGCGACAAAATGAGCGTCGAAGCCGTGAGCTTTCACGTGCGGCACGTTTTATCGCAGATAAAAAAACATCTGGACGATCTGGCTGGGCCGTCGCTGACAACTCTGTATTTTGACAGTTACGAAGCCGGCGTGCCCACGTGGACTCCCAAAATGCCGCAAGAATTTCAGTCGAGGCGCAACTACGAGATTACTCCGTGGCTGCCGGTACTGATCGGACGCACGATTGGCAGCGAGGAGGAAACGGCGCGTTTCAACAAGGACATGAAGCGAACAGTCGCTGACCTATATCGCGATTGCTACTGGGCGATAGCATCAAGATTGACGCGCGAAGCCGGGCTCCAGTTCGGGGCTGAGCCCTACGAGGGCCCGTGGGAGATTTCTGAAGTCGTCAAATTTCTGGACCGTCCGGCCGCTGAATTCTGGACTGACAATGACCGTTATTCTCCCCAGTCGGTCGAACCCGTGGTCGAAGCCGCTGTTGCTGCGAAGCGAAATGTGATTGCGGCCGAGGCATTCACCAGCAGGCCCGAATTCAGCCGCTTCACCGAGCACCCGGCCTGGTTAAAACCCATTGGTGATGGAGCTTTCTGCTCGGGGATTAATAGCCTGGCAATCCATCATTTTGTTCAGCAGCCGTGGGACGACAAATACAAACCGGGAAATGTGATGGGACAGTGGGGCATCCACTTTGGACGCAACCAGACCTGGTGGAAACCCGGGCGCGCATGGCTTGCCTATCTGGGCCGGTGCCAGGCACAGTTGCAACGAGGCACCGTCGTCCCGCCGAGCGCGATGAGCAGCGCGACACACAAATCTGCGGGCGGCGCGGCTGAGTTACGCTCAATTCATCGTCGCGACGGCGAGACCGATATATTCTTCCTGGCGAATAGCGCTGTGCACGCTGGAACTATGCTTTGCACATTTCCCGTAGCGAGCAAAGTTCCCGAATTATGGGATCCCGTAACCGCATCGAAGCGTGAGTTGACTGACTTTGATCAAAAAGATGGAATGACGACCATCCCACTTGAATTTGCTCCCGCGCAAAGCTTCTTCGTAGTGTTTCGCAAACCGACGCAGGCCCGCTCAAGCCGGAAGCCGAATTTTCCCAAGCACGCCGTTCTGGCTGAGTTGGAGGGGCCATGGTTAGTAGCGTTCGATAAGGTTTGGGGAGGACCAGAATCCGTCAGCTTCGAGAAGTTGGAAGATTGGACCAAACGGCCGGAGCCGGGCATAAAGTATTTTTCCGGCACCGCTATTTACAAAAAGACAATTAAAATTTCTGAGCTCCCAGCCGGCAAGAAGTGCTATTTAAATCTGGGTAGCGTCCGGCACATTGCCGAAGTCACCGTGAATGGCGAGCGTTCCGGGGTGATTTGGACGGCTCCCTGGCAAATCGATGTTAGTAGATCTTTGAAACAAGGTGAGAATGCAATTGAAATTGCCGTCACCAATGTTTGGGCCAATCGTTTAATCGGAGATGAGCAGGAACCCGCGGATTGCGTCTTCATCCCGGGGGACGTCAAATTTAAGGCGGGAGGTTTCCTGAAAGAATTTCCCGATTGGTTTCTGCAAGGTAAGCCGCGCCCCTCCCAAGGACGATTCTGTTTTGCTACCTGGAATTACTTCACCAAAGACTCACCCCTGGAATCCTCCGGACTAATGGGGCCAGTCCGCATCACGGTGGCAACTTAGCCAACGCTGCCGATGATTCTTCGATGTTCCACACGTGCGCGTCATTCTGAATGTAATGCCACGAATTTGGCACAAACACGTGTTTGCTGTTGGGAATAGTGGCAAGCAGCTCGTTGTGGAATTGTAATTTCAAATCTTGCTCCAACAGATTACCCGGAAAGTCAGGGTTTTTCTTAGTACCGGTGACCGGTTGACAAACTCAACTAAAGGGTCCAAGCTTTCACGCGAGTTCTGTGTGGAGTCTTCTGAATGCTGTATCTCCCCGAGGTCACTCCTCTAAGAGCTTTATCGCTCATCCTCTACGGGCCCTGCGTCAACCCGACGCTAGGAGGAGAAATCGCGATGTACAACTACGTTGAAACCCCAGAGAAAATCTGGATTAAGCAATCTGCTCTTCTCTTAGTAGCTGTGCTGACGTTGAACAGCCTAGCTTTCCCGCAATCGACCCGACTACCGAAAGCATCCCGCACTGTCCAGGTTAAAGGCGATGTGCAACGACGCGGAATGGGCGAAAAATCCCGGGTCAAGGTGAAGCTGCTGAGTAATGCAGAAGTAAAGGGCTACATCAGCAAGATTGAAGATTCTTCTTTTGGCGTGACCGATCAAAAAACAAGGCAACTGACAACGATTGCTTACGCTGACGTCGAAAAGATTCAGGGACCAGGCCTGCCCACCATCGCAAAAGTCGGCATCGTCGTGGGTGCAGCTGTGTTGATAGTTGCTTTGGTGATTGGAATCGGACTTAAAAGGGCCGGTTACTAGTCCACTCTTGGGCATTACTGATTACGATGCGAGTAAGTCTCAGAAATGAAGGGAGTGATAAGCCATGACTGACATATTTAATTTTGCCCAAACCGTTGCCCCCGCTCGGAAAAAGGGCACTTTCGTCTTTTGTTTAGCTGTCTGCTCGCTTGGTCTCAGCATTTTCGCGAGTGCCCGTCAACCGACCATAATTAGCTTTGATGTCCCAGGTGCCACCACGACCTTTCCCACCAGCATTAACTCGAAAGGAATGATCACGGGCTTCTACTTTAGTTCAGACAATGTGTATCACGGCTTTCTACGGACTCCAGACGGCACTATCCTCACCTTTGATCCCTCAGGCTCGATTTCCACTCAACCCACGAGCATCAATTCCAGTGGGACAGTCACGGGGTTTTATCGTGACGCGAATTTTGGCGAGCACGGCTTTCTGCGGACTCGCGAAGGCACGATCACCAGCTTTGATCCTCCAGATGGAAGCTACACCCAACCTTCCGGAATAAATTCTGCTGGGGTGATTACGGGGAGCTTCTCTGACGCTTCTGGAGGCGGAGGTTTTTTGCGCGCTCGAGATGGAACCTACATCACCGTCCGCTCCACGGCACCTAGCAGCATCAATCCTGCAGGTGAAATCACGGGGCTGTCGCGGAACGCTTCTGGTTTGCACGGCTTCCTGCGCGCCAGCGATGGCGAGATCACGATCTTCGACCCTCCTGGGGCGATTTTCACCAACGCCATAAGCATCAATCCTGCGGGGGCAATTACCGGTTGGTACATAAATGGAGATTCTTTTGCGGGGCACGGCTTCCTGCGCAATCGCAATGGAACCATCACGACCTTTGATCCTCCGGGCTCCACTTTCACTCACACGGCAGGCATCAATCCTTCTGGAGCTATTACGGGGAATTATTTTGACGGCGTTTTGCAGCACGGCTTCTTGCGTACTCGCGGGGGTATGTTTAGCGTGTTTGACCCTATCGGCTCACTCTTCACCCAAACTACCGGCATCAGTGCTTCGGGCACTATTGGGAACTACACTGACGCGAGCTTTGGTGTTCACGGTTTTGTCCGCGTCCTGCTCAATCAATGAGATACCACGGCAAAGCGCTTATAAGGTGACAATCTTGAGTTTGGATAGTAATGCAACCATTCGCACTCGGCGCCTTCGCCGAGACAGCAGTGCAACCGCAGTTCCGATATCGCGTCCTCAGCTGCCACCTCAATCTTTGCGCATAGCCTGATGCTGCGAAAACTACCGGGGTTTCGCATCTATGTTCGCTGGCGAAATGAAAAGATGGTCCGCACCCCGGCGACGGGTGGCGCGGGGAGCAGCAGCTCACCCCATCTAATCGAATAAAAAAATGGCGGAAGCGAGTGGGAGTCGAACCCACCGACGACGGTATAAGCCGCCGCCCTCCGGTTTTGAAGACCGGGAGCATCACCGGACGCCATGCGCTTCCAAAATTATTGCCTTCCGCAAACTCCGCGGAAACAATCATTGCTCTGCCTACCCGCAGCAGAATCCGCCAGCAAAAGTGTAAGCTCTCTCTGCGGCAAATCTGCGTCGTGAGATTTGGGCCGGAAACTTCATGAACGAATTTTACCGCGAACTCGCGACCTGGCTTGTCCCCGGGATCGAATTGCTGCTGACCCTCGCAGCCGTGGCTCTCATTTTTGTTCGAGGCGGCAGCGGTACTGCATTTAAAGCCACCGAATCATGGCTGCGGAGATTGTCGCGACGAAAATCCCTTTCGGTCGCCCTCGTAGGCCTTTCGGTAATCTTCCTTCGAGTCGTCCTCATACCCTTGCTCGGAGTTCCTTCGCCCCGCTGGAACGATGAATTTAGTTATCTGCTCGCTGCCGACACATTTGCTCACGGACGTCTAACTAATCCTACGCACCCCATGTGGAGACATTTTGAGAGTTTCCATATCATTCACCAGCCTACTTACATGTCAATGTATCCGCCGGGACAGGGGCTGATATTGGCATTGGGGCAAGTGTTGGGTCATCCGTGGGTTGGTCAGCTCTTGATCACGGCATTCATGTGCGCGGCGCTCTGCTGGATGTTGCAGGCGTGGCTTCCGCCTGAGTGGGCGCTGCTGGGTGGAATTCTGGCTGTGCTGCGTCTCGGAATTCTCAGCTATTGGATGAATGGCTATTGGAGCGCATCGATTGTTGCATTGGGAGGAGCGCTGGCGATGGGCGGCTTCGGACGCATCAGGATACGAAGCCGAATCCGCGACGCGGTCATTTTAAGTATTGGATTGCTGCTGCTGGCGAATACTCGCCCTTATGAAGGCTTCGTTTTCAGTTTGCCGATTGCAATCATGCTTCTGGTCTGGATGTTAAAGGAAGATCGCATCCGGGAAAGAATTCTGCTTCGGCGAATCGTTGCGCCAGTGTTGATCGTCCTCATCTTGGGTGGAGCCGCCACTGGATACTATTACTACCGCGTGACCGGCAGTCCCATGCGAATGACGTACCAAGTGAACCGCGGCACTTATGCCACCGCACCGTATTTCCTTTGGCAGAAAGCCCGTCCCGAGCCGCAATACAATCACGTCGTAATCAAAGATTTCTATCGCTGGGAGCTGGGACAGTTTAAAGAAAATCTCACTGTGGGCGGCGCGATCCGCAGAGGCATGAGCAAACTGGTCGGATTGTGGTCATTCTACTTAAGCTTCATTCTTACGCTTCCACTGCTGGCTCTCCCTTCGTTGCGGCGCGACAAAAAGATGCGCGCGCCACTCCTCATTCTGGGAGTGTTCGCGGTGGGGCTGGCGGTAGAGACATGGACCCTCCCACACTATTTCGCTCCCGCCACGTGTCTCTTGTATTTAATAGTCGTGCAATGCATGCGCCACCTGCGTTTCTGGAGATGGCGTGGCAAACCCACCGGATTAGCATTGGCACGGTCCGTGCCCATTCTTTGCTGCGCTATGGTGGCCATTCGCCTGGTGGCGATTTGTTCTCATGCTCAGATTGAGCCGGCGTGGCCTCGAGGAAATCTCGACCGGGTGAAGGTGATCGAGGAGTTGAGGCGCGTCCCAGGATTACATCTCGTGATCGTTCGTTATGGCGTGGGCTATGGAGTCAATCACGATGTTGATCACGAATGGGTGTACAACGACGCAAACATCGATAGGGCGAAGATTGTCTGGGCGCGAGATATGGGGGCCGGCAACGTGGAATTGCTGGCTTACTTCAAAGATAGGAAGGTGTGGATATTGAATGGAGATGAAGTCAATCCAAAATCGGTGCCATACTAATAAATTGGGCTACTGAGATGAACACTGGGACGCAAACGAGAACGACAACACTAGGATTTTATTCGCTGATTGCGATCATGCTGTTGGGTTTTGCTCTCCGTTTTGTATATATCGGAGTACCAAGTTTGTGGTTGGATGAAGCGATAAGTCTGGAAGTAGAGCGGCTGGATTGGCATAACTTCTTTCGTGTAATTAGCGAACGCGAAATCAACATGTCAGTCTATTATTTCCTGCTGCATTTCTGGATCTGTTTTGGACACAGCGAGTTCGCGCTGCGCTCACTCTCCGCGCTTTTTGGGGCCATCACCATACCAGCAATCTATGCTCTCGGAACCACGCTCTTTTGCGAAGCGACCGGCATCGTAGCTGCATTGCTAATTGCTGTTAATCCGGCGCACATCTCTTATTCTCAAAGCGCTCGCGGCTACGCGCTTACAATCTTTCTTACCGTCATATCCTCATGGCTGTTTGTGAGGGCCATCGAAAATGACTCTCCGGCGATCTGGACAGCATATTCTCTTGTGAACATGTGCGGGCTTTATTCCCACGTCTTTTTCGCATGGGTCGTTCTCGTTCAATTGTTAAGCATCGTATGTGTTCGCGACTTTTCGTGGCGACTTGCAAGGTGGAGCTACGCAGCTCTGGTATTGTCAATGCTCCCGCTCGCGTATGTAGAATATTTGTCGCAAGGCACACATCTCTCCTGGCTTCAGCGTCCTTCCCTGGTGGACTTGTTTAATTCCTTTATCAATCTCGGTGGGTGCAGCGGCATGCTGTTGACGGGATTCTTGCTCTTCTTCGCTGTGCTCGCTCTATTGGCCCGGAAGCAAGCACGCGACGAACGATTTCCAACCGCAATAGAGTTTCTAACATTATGGTGGATTCTTCCTATTGTTCTAACTTTTGCGATCTCATTTAGGCACCCTTTGTTCGTACCCCGCTACCTATCCATCTCTCTTCCCCCACTGCTCCTATTGTCGGGGAGAGGTATTGTTCGCTCGAGAAACAAATTTCTCAACTTTGCCACCATTTCTGCGGTCCTATTGGTGTCAGCGCCGGCTATCGGTGATTACTACGACGACGCCAAAAGAAACGATCAGAACAATAATTGGCGAGATACGGCTTTATACATGAGAGGAGTTCTTCGCGAAGGGGACGCACTTTTGTTTTATTACGGGGCTGAACGCTTTCCCTTCGACTTCTACCGGCCTCCGCACCAGCCTGATCAGAAATTTGCTATTTACCCACCACTTTCGAGCGCTCAACTGCTTTTAGGAGATGGCAAGGAACCTGATGATGAACTTCTTCATGTCCTTGCTTCACGTTATCGGCGGGTTTACGTACTCTCAGAGTACCGTCCCAACCCTCTATATCATCGAGTTATCGAGGGTGTGAGCATGTCGCGATGCGTACGGCAGGCGGAAGCCAGGAATTTTGGGTTCGTTCGGGTAGATGAATTTGATTATTGCTAGAGCGTTTGCATGGTCGGGATAAATCAACGCGGCGTTAGCTGTCCTTTGTTTAGCACAGCATCCGCTTCGCTGACCACCCCGACCCTTGATGTTGCGGCCCACTTAGTCGCGGTCGCGATCCCAGTCACGTTCTTTATGCCACTGGTGCTCACGGCCATTCCACCATCCGTGATATTCATTCCAGCAGCGCTCGCGTTGATTGTTTAAGTCTCGACGACGAGCCATGGCCTGGCGGCTGCCTCTTCCGTGCCGCCTCAATGCATCATCCAGCCTGATTTCGGCGCGTTCAACTCTGCGATGGCATTTTATCGCCTCTTCCCGGCGCTCATTTTCTGCCCTCGCTTCTGGGACAGCGGCGAAGAACATGATGCCGCCCAAAGTTGCAGCGCCGATCGCTGCGGTTACCAGCTTCTTGCTTCTATGCAAAATGTTCATAATGCCTCCTGTAGGTGGAACCCGGCCGGGTGAGGATTGTTGCGCCTCAACTGGCCTTAACCCGCGCCTCACAAAGTATCAGTTCAAGTAGGCCTGCTCAAGGCTCGAAATTGGTTCCACGACCCCAGTGATTACTATTTTGGTTGCGGCACAACCCGCAGATATGGCTTCAAGGTTTTCCATCCGCCTGGATATTTCTTTTGGGCTTCTTCATTAGAAACCGCCGGGGGAATGATGACGTCTTCGCCCTGCACCCAGTTCGCCGGGGTTGCGACTTTATGTTTCTCAGTGAGCTGAATGGAGTCAATCACGCGCAAGATTTCGACAAAGTTGCGACCGGTCCCCATTGGATAGATGAGCATCAATTTGATTTTCCTGTCGGGGCCGATGAGAAAAACTGTGCGCACGGTGGCGTTATCGGCGGCGGTGCGCCCCTCGGACGTGTTTCCGCTCTCAGCCGGCAGCATGTCATAAAGTTTTGCCACGTGAAGGTCGGTGTCCGCAATCATCGGAAAGTTCACGGCGTGCCCCTGCGTCTCTTTGATGTCGTCCGACCATTTGCTGTGATTGCTCACCGGGTCAACGCTGAGCCCGATGACTTTGGTATTTCGCTTGGCAAATTCGGGTTGTAGCCCGGCAACAGCTCCCAGCTCGGTCGTGCAAACCGGAGTGAAATCTTTGGGATGTGAAAACAGAATGGCCCAGCTGTCGCCGATCCATTGATGGAAGTCGATTTTCCCCTGCGTGGTTTCGGCAGTGAAATTGGGTGCGGTTTCATTGATACGTAAGGACACGTTGTGCTCCTTTGCTAGATCTGATTTAGATTTTGGGACTTGCTGTGAGGCGCGGGGTGGATGGGATCAGCGGCTTAAGCGCTATGCACACACCTGCGCCCAACTACAACAACAGAGCGCGGCAGTGATGGAACTCCTGCGCATGCGATACAGAATACCCGTCGAGAAATGGCGCGTCAAATTGGAAAAGCCCTAGCGGTGATCGCTGCGGGGTGGCGCAGACCTTAAGGTCTGCGGCTAACTGGCTGGAGCTGAAAGGCCTTTGCCGCTGACGCCGGGCTGTTCGGAAAAATGAAAAGATCCCTCAGCGGCTGAAGCCGAACGCCCCGATGCGAATGATGCAGGGCTAAAGCCCTGCTCCACCTTTCTTTTCCAGCCTGTTCTGTTTCACCTTTCTGCTCCAGCCTGTTTTGTTTCAGCCTGTTCTGTTTCAGCTGCTCTGCGCCAGCCTGTTCTGTTTCACTGTTCTGTTTCAGCTTGTTCTGTTTAACCCTGTTCTGTGAATTTTCGACGCTTGGTGCGGAGTCAAGAATGCACTCAACGCTTAGGCCGATAGATATGCGTGCTGGTGCCGAGAAAAACTTCGGCTGCTTCCATTACCGTCTCTGAAAGCGTGGGATGCGGATGAATCGTCATCGCAACGTCGCTTGCCAATGCCCCCATCTCTACGGCAAGCACGCCTTCCGCAATAAGTTCTCCAGCTCCCGCACCGACGATTCCCATCCCCAGCACGCGTTCGGTTTGCGGATCAATGATCAGCTTGGTCATGCCTTCAATTCGATCGATGGTCATGGCGCGTCCGGACGCAGCCCAGGGGAACTTTGCAACTTTGACTTCGCGATTTTCGTTCTTGGCCTGGGTTTCGGTGAGTCCACACCACGCGATTTCAGGATCGGTGAAAACTACCGCGGGAATTGCATTGGGTTCGAACGCGACTTTGTGTCCAGCGATGGCTTCGACTGCAACTCGTCCTTCATGCGACGCCTTATGGGCCAGCATGGGCTCGCCGACAACATCTCCAATCGCATAAATTGCGGGGTCAGCGGTCTGAAGCTGCTTGTTGACCTGAATGAATCCGCGTTCTCCGACCTGCACTTGAGTTTTATCCAGGCCAGCAATTGCAGAATTTGGCTTGCGCCCTACGGAAACGAGAACGCGGTCAAAAAGTTTTTCTGGCTCTTTCACGTCGGGTCCTTCGAACGTAACGCGAATTCCGTTCGGGCCTTCTTTGACCCCTGTGACTGTTGTGTTCAGCAGAACTGAATCGAAGCTTTTCTCGATGCGCTTTTGCAATGGAAGGACCAAGTCGCGATCGGCCCCTGGGAGCAACCCAGCGGTCATTTCGACCACAGAAACTTTCGAGCCTAGAGCTGCGTAAACGGTGCCGAGTTCCAGTCCGATATATCCTCCACCGATGACCAATAACGTTGCGGGGATATCCTTCAAATCGAGCGCGGAAGTGGAATCCATCATGCGCGGAGAATCCAGTTTCAAGCTCGGAATCACCGCTGGCCGCGACCCGGTCGCGATGACAATGCGGTCGACCGTCAGGGAATCTTCGCCGCCGTCAACCTTGGCGATGCGAAGCGTGCTGGAATTCTCGAATGACGCTCTTCCCCGCAAATATTGAACTTTCCTCTGTTTCGAAAGTTGGCCCAAGCCTCCGGTTAATTTATTGATAACGCCCTCTTTGAAAGTACGGAGACGTTCGAGATCGATTTTGGGCTCACCGAATTCAATGCCCCAATTTTTCGCGTGGCGGGACTCACCGATCAGTTTGGCGACGTGCAGCAGAGCTTTTGAGGGGATGCATCCGCGATACAGGCACACTCCGCCCGGGTTAAGCTCCTCGTCAATCAGAGTGACTTTCATTCCCAGGTCGGCGGCGAGAAAGGCGGCGGCGTAGCCTCCAGGACCGGCACCAATGACAGCAATGTTTAGGTTTGAATTTTCAGACATTTAATTTTCTATGAAAAGAATTTCTCGAATTCAAAAAGGCTAGTTAAAAAACGCTTTAGCCCTGTACCGACAATAGAAACGGCTGTTCAAAAGCTTCCGCGATCCAGCGCAGGAAACGAGCGGCGTCCGCGCCGTCGATCAGGCGATGGTCGTAAGAAAGGGACAAAGGCAAAACCATACGCGGCTCGAACTTTCCATTCAGCCAGAGCGGCTCCATACTCGAGCGCGAGAGCCCCAGAATTGCGACTTCAGGAAAATTGACGATGGGCGAAAATCCAGTGCCGCCAATGCCACCCAGATTTGTGATCGTAAAAGTTCCGCCTTCCATCTCGGGGACTGTGAGCTTTTTACCTTTTGCTTTCTTGGAAGCCTGCGTAAGTTCAGCCGCCAGCTCCACGATGTTCTTCTTATCCACATCGCGAATCACGGGGACGAGAAGGCCGCGATCGGTGTCCACCGCGACGCCGATGTTGATGTATTGCTTGTAAACAATTTCTTCGCTGCTCAAATCAATGCTGGCGTTAAATTGCGGGAAAACCTTCAACGCCGCCGCACACACCTTTAAAGCAATGGCAGTCACGGTCATCTTGCCGCCGGCTTCCTCTGCTTTCGGAGCAAAACGCGCGCGCAGCTGTTCTAGTTCGGTGATGTCGGCTTTGTCCTGCTGAGTTACGTGCGGAATCGTGGTCCACGCTTCCCAAAGATGCTGCGCGGTTTTGCGGCGCACTCCCCGCATCGAAACGCGCTCGATCTTTCCCCACTTGGTAAAGTCTGGGAGCGCGGGCTGGGAAAAATGCGCGCCCGCAGTCTGGGCCGCCGACGCTGTTGCCAGCAGCGATTTCGTGAAAGCCTTCACATCGTCTTCGCTGATGCGTCCGCCCGGACCTGTGCCTCTTACTTCGTGGATATCAACTCCAACTTCCCGCGCCAGCCGCCGTACATGAGGCGCGGCGGGAACCGGCTCGCGATGCTCGGTCCCAGCGACTTTGCCAAGTTGCGCCGGCATGCTGAAATCCGCGGGACGCGTCTGCGGAGGATCGGGCCGCAGCGCATCCGCCTCAGTTTTACCTTCAGCCTTAAGCGCAGCCTGGAAGGAAAGGCGCGCGCCCTGCTGTTCGGATACGTGCTCGACGGGAGCGTGTTTGGCCGCTGGCGGTTGCGCGCCGCTGCCAGCTTTCAGGGTGAATATGAGCTGACCGACTTGAACTTTTTCGCCTTCCTTCACGTGCACTTCGGCGACGGTTCCGCTGATCGAGGATGGAACTTCGATTACCGCCTTATCGGTCTCGAGCTCCATGACCGGCTGGCCTTCAGAGACGGTTGCGCCCGGTGAAACCAAGAGGCGCACCAGATCGCCCTGGGTTATGTTTTCACCCAGTTCCTGGAGCCTGAACTCGGTCGCACCCGGAGAAGATGCTTTGCGGCGGTCTTGCGCAGGATGAGCTTCCGCTCCGTTCGAAGGAGTGGGTGGGGAACTTTTCTTTTCGGAAGTGTCTTTTTCGAATTTCTGCTGGTCGCGACTTTGTTTTTCGGAGTCTGTTTCCTTTATCTTTGCGTTCGGATCGCTCGCCGATTTTTTCGCAGCCTGAGCTGGCGCAGCGGCGGAGGAAGATGGTTTCGGCGCTTCCTCAGCCGTGGGCTTCCCTTTTTTCTCTTTGCCTCCGGCGCCATTTTCAACCGTGAAAATTACCTGTCCAACTTTTATTTTTTCCCCCTCTTTCACGCGCACTTCCTGAATCGTGCCGCTCACGGAAGAAGGCACTTCAATGACAGCTTTGTCAGTTTCAAGTTCCATTACCGCCTGACCTTCGGCGATGCTGGCGCCGGGGAAAATCAGCAGGCGCACCAGGTCTCCTTGAGAAATGTTTTCGCCGAGTTCGGGCAATTTGAATTCTGTCACTGAAATTTCTCTTTCTTAAACGCGTTTAGCTACAGGCCGGGTTCGGCTTTTCGGGATCAATTTCCAAATCCTTAATTGCCTTTTTCAATACGTCGGGCTTGATCTGCTTGTCTCTAGCCAACGCACTCAACGTAGCCAGCACGATATGCTTGGCGTCCACTTCGAAGAAGTCGCGCAGCGCCGCTCGGCTTTCGCTGCGGCCAAATCCGTCCGTCCCTAAGACTGACAAGGAACGCGGCATCCACTGCGAAATGGATTCCGGCAGCACCTTCATATAATCCGATGCAGCGACCAACACTCCGGGCACATCTTTCAAACTTTGCGTCACGAACGGCACCCGAGGAGTCTCTTCCGGATGCAGCAGATTCCAGCGCTCGCAATCGTTGCCGTCGCGATAGAGCTCTTTGTAGCTGGTCACGCTCCAGACATCGGATGCGACCTGGTATTTCTCTTCTAAAATCTGCTGCGCTTTCAGCACTTCGTACATGATCGCGCCGCTTCCGAAGAGTTGCGCGCGCAATTTTGATTCGGTTTTTGAAGATGGTTTAAAGCGATACAGCCCCTTCAATATACCTTCGCGGACATTTTTGCCCTCCGGCATTGCAGGCATCGCCAAAGGTTCGTTTGTGACCGTCAAATAATAGAAGATGGATTCCTGATCAACGTACATGCGCTTGATGCCATCTTGAATAATGACTGCGATCTCGAAAGCAAAGGCAGGGTCGTAAGCCATGAGATTCGGAACTGGAAGCGCGAGCACGTGGCTGTGGCCGTCCTGATGCTGCAACCCTTCGCCCGCCAGCGTAGTTCTTCCTGCGGTTCCTCCGATGAGGAATCCGCGAGTGCGCATATCGGCGGCGGCCCAGATGAGATCGCCGATGCGCTGAAAGCCGAACATCGAGTAATAAATAAAGAATGGGATGGTGTTGATGCCATGATTCGCATACGCGGTTCCGGCGGCGATCAACGAACACATCGATCCAGTCTCGGTAATTCCCTCCTCGAGGATCTGGCCGTCTTTCGCTTCTTTGTAGTAAAGCAGGGTATCCATATCTACCGGTTCGTAGAGCTGGCCCACGCTCGAGTAAATACCGACCTGCCGAAACAGCGCTTCCATTCCGAAGGTGCGAGCCTCATCCGGAATAATGGGAACGATGAGCTTTCCAACCTCCGGGTCACGCAACAACTTCGATAACAATCGCACGAAAACCATGGTGGTCGAGGCTTCGCGGCCGTCCGTGCCTTTATAAAATTCCTCGAAGTGAGCTTCCGCCACCGGCTTCAGCGCGGAGGCGCGAACTTTTCGCTCCGGCATAAATCCGCCAAGCTGTTTGCGCTGGCCTTGCATGTAGACAATTTCTGGACTGTCATCCGCAGGCCGATAGAAAGGAGCGTCGTGGAGCTCGGCGTCAGGAATTGGGATTCCGAAGCGCGAGCGGAACATGCGCAATTCATCGTCGTTCAGTTTTTTCTGCTGGTGAGTGATGTTCTTGCCTTCGCCCGCTTCACCAAGACCGTAGCCTTTGATAGTTTTTGCGAGGATGATCGTCGGCGCCCCTTTGTGGTCCGAGGCGGCACGATATGCTGCGTGAACTTTAATCGGATCATGGCCGCCCAGACGCATGCGCGAAAGCTGCTCGTCGGAAAGATGCTCGACCATCTTCAGCA
>JBDUDA010000213.1:0-5347 GCA_040003205.1 Acidobacteriaceae bacterium
AATTCGGATGGGTTTATCTTAGTTCTTCCCATGTTGTGAGAACCTGGATTCTTATTCAGTGACAGCAGCCACAAAAAAGTGAGCGCAACATTTGCGATCAGCCAGCACACGGCAGCGAGATTCAAAACCATTGACTCGCGAGCCTCGACTTCGCGCATGTTGCGGCCCGCGATGACAAAGCTGCTCCTGCTGCGCTCTATAACGGATGCGATCCGCACGCCTCTCATGGGCTGCCAAGTGATCGTGTCCTGACGATTAGCACGCGCGTAATCGAAAACGCCTTTTGGCGGCGTCGGAACAGAACCGTGAAGTAATCCGGACGAGGCAATTGGATGGCCCGCTTCATCATAAACAATGAGAAAGGGCGCGAGACTGCTTTCCATATTGATCTTTTGATCGGCCACTACGGCTGCCGGGTGCTCCCCAGCGCTCAGTCGCTGCGCGCCATCCTCGGCGAGCTGGATCTGAGGATCGTTGGCGGAGGCTCGCAAGACTTGTTGCGAAATTACGTATCCCGTTCCCGCGACGAAAGTCGTAATCGTGAGCAGGGTGGCAAGCTGAGAGTCTGCTTTGATGCGCTCTGTCATAACGTGCTCCGTGATCAAAGATTGAACAAGATCAATTGAAAGCGTCAGAGCGGTGTGTAAGGGCGAGCTGCTTTCGGCGAGTCTCACTTGCACAAAGAGACATTTCATCCGAATATCGCTCGCGAAATGCTACCGGATAAAAAAGTAGTCCAAGCCGATAAGCGGCCAATGTCCAGATACGAAATCGGAGCGCTAACATCACCGGAATTTTCCGCTCGCCCGAATTAGATTCGAGCTCGCCAGGCCCTTGCGCGCGGCCGCCGTGAGCACTTCGCGCAGCCGTCGTAATTCGTGGGAGAGTGCTCGCTGGCCTGAGCCGGTCAATTCGTAAAAACGCCGCCGTTCATCGCTCGCGTCATCGAACTCCTGCACGAGGCCGGAAGCCTCCATACGCTGCAACGAGCCGTAGAGCGTCCCCGGACCCATGCGCAAGGAGTGTCCGCCATCTGCATTCACCTGTTTGAGAATTGCATAGCCATGTTTTCGTCCGTCCGACAGCGCCAGCAGTATGTGAAATACGGCAGGAGTCAGAGGACTGATTCCGGCTGATCCGGTGTTGGCTTTGCGCGGGCTCATATATCCGTTACGGATATAGTTGTAACCATCCTGCACAACCATGTCAAGGAGCGAAAATTCAATTCGAAAAGACTCTTGCTGGCAATGTCGCGCAATTCCCATTGCGGGATGAAATCTGAATTACATTTCCAGCGGATCGAGGTTTGTTTCTCATCGAACAGCTTCATTCTGGGAAACAAAAGTAGTTGCGATCGATTCCGCGCGATGCTGACCTTCCGGCACTCGGGGCTCTTCAAAATTCCCTGTAAAGTATTTTCAGGACCCAATAGTCACGGAGGCATCTTTTGGATACGTTAGACAGCACAGTTGCGGATACGTCGGACCGGCTCAAAGCGGCGGTGTCCGAACTAGCTGGACTTCAAACGCTGCTCCTGGCAGACAACCTCGATCCGCGAATTCTTGCCGACTTTCGGGATGCCGTAAACAGGGTAAGAAACACGGCTTGGGCGGCGCAGCAATATGCAGCCGTGAAAGTGACTGGGAATAATTCCACCGACATTCTTTCGATCGTTGCCGGCGAGCGAATACGGGCGGCATTTCAGCTTTGCCAGGCCATCGAGAGCGACCTTGGCAGTACGGATATCCGAATGCAAGCAGGCCATGTGATGGAGCTATGTGCCGCAACAAAAAGTCTTCACGAAAAGCTGAAAGAGATAGTTAAAGATCTCGAGTCGTAGCTGCTGTCCCATCGAGCGAACCCGCGCCATTCATCCTGTGGAAAATAAGCCGACGGCTTCAAACCACCTTCCCTTGCCATCCTGCAACTAAGCTTGACGCAGAGTCAAAGTATAAGATGGATTCGCGACCAGGGAGGCACTATGCGTTGGACACCAGGCGGGGATAGTAGCGATGTGGAAGACCGGCGGGACGATGGTGGCTCGGGCGGCTTCCAGTTTGGCGGCATGCATCTTGGCATCGGCGGATTCATAATCCTGCTGATCTTAAGTTTCGTCTTCAAGCGCAATTTTCTTACGCTCCTCGGCACCGACGGGTCCAGCGCGCCCACGTCAGCGGTATCTCACGACACTCCTCGCGATAAAGCTGAGCAGCCGCTGGTTGATTTCGTCACCTTTGTTCTGGACGACACGCAGAATACCTGGCAAAAAATTCTGCCGGCGCAGGGCGTGCCGTATCACCACGCGAAGTTAGTCCTGTTTCGCAATGCGATTGATTCAGCGTGCGGGACGGCACAATCCGCCAGTGGCCCCTTTTATTGTCCACAGGACGAGAAGGTCTATATTGACCTGTCGTTCTATGACGAGTTGCGTAACCGTTTTGGGGCGCCTGGTCAGTTTGCAGAAGCGTACGTGCTCGCTCACGAGGTCGGACATCATGTCCAGAAACTTTTGGGCATCGAGGGGAAGGTCAGGGCCGAGCAGGAACGGAACCCACAATCGGCACGGGAACTCTCGGTACGCTTGGAATTGCAGGCCGATTGCTTTGCCGGCGTTTGGGGAAATACAACGCAGCAGCGCAATTTGTTAGAACCCGGCGAAGCCGATGAGGGACTGAAGGCGGCCGCAGCGGTGGGAGATGACCGTTTACAGAAAATGTCGAGCGGAAGAGTAAATCCAGAGACTTTCACTCATGGCAGTTCCGCGCAACGCATGGAATGGTTTCAGCGGGGATTTAAAGACGGCAATATTTCGTCTTGTAATACTTTCAATTAGTTGCTGTCATTCTAAGCGCATTCGAAGAACCCTTGCGTCGGGTTGCGAAGATTTGTTATTTGATCGCTCGCCGGCTTTTTTACAGCTCCTCCTCGAATGTGAGGAAGCAGTCGCCAATGGCACAAAAGCCGCCTCACTGGTGTAAACTCATCTTTGGCGTCCGGGACCAAAAACTGCTGCCATGGCGATCCTGCGAAAACTTGCGATACTTCTAGTGGTGGTGTTGTGCTGCGCCTCGTTTTCCCCGGCACGCAGCCATCGGCGACACACCCAGCAGTCGCAAAATCAACACCAGCAGGGGCAGCCCGGCGTATTCGACTACTACGTCTTGACTATTTCCTGGTCGCCTGAGTTTTGCCACGGACATCCGGACTCTACAGAATGCCGTACCGGTCACTACGGTTTCATCGCGCACGGTCTCTGGCCGCAGTATACGCATGGCTATCCGGAACATTGTGGCAATGCGCCTGCCCTCTCGAATCCATCTGCAATGCTCGACATAATGCCAGACGACAAACTCATCGAACACGAGTGGACGACGCACGGAACTTGCAGCGGCTTGAGCGCGGATGAATACTTCAAGCTTTTGCGGTCGGCCTATACCGCGATCAAGGTCCCAGCAAAACTCATCGCGCCGGCCGAGAGTTTTTCGATTTCTCCAGAGGAACTCAAGCAATCATTTTTGCAAGCGAATTCCAGGTTGAATAACGAGAGCCTGGCCATCAGCTGCGGCAACAACTATCTGACCGGGATACACGTGTGTCTCACAAAAGAGTTGCAGCCGACCGCTTGCACCGAGATAAAAGATTGTCGTGCGAACGTCATCAAAGTACCGCCAATTCGTTGATTTGACGCGACGTTTTGGAGAGCGAATAGCCACCGATACAAACTGAGGAGTCGTGATGGCATCTCAGAATCCGGCAAAAATCCGAGCTAAATAATTTATAGGGAGATCAAATGAGAACTAACAAAACAGCTTTGTGGTTTGTGTTGATGTTCATGCTCTGCGGCATGTCGTTTGCCGAGAAACGCTCGTCCAAGAAACCGGCGGAAAGCACTAATTTAGCCGCGAAAGTTGACCTCAATACGGCTTCCCAGAGCGATCTCGAAGCGCTGCCGGAAGTGGGCGCAGCCACCGCGAAAAAGATTATCGCCGCGCGGCCTTATAGCAGTGTTAGTGATCTGCAAAAAGCCGGACTGTCGGCCAAGAAGATCGAGAAACTGACACCGTTGGTGACAGCCAGTGGCGGCGGAAGCATGGCTGAGCCGTCCCAGCCGGCTAAGAGCGAGCGCGCCCCCAAAGGAACAAAATCCGGAGAAGCGAAATCGGACTCTATGGCAACACCGGCCTCCGGCAGCAAGGTTGACCTCAACACGGCCAGCGAAAAAGATATCGAAGAGCTGCCTGGTGTGGGACCAGCAACTGCGAAAAGAATCATTGCAGCGCGCCCTTACTCGTCAGTGAACGATTTATCGAAGGCGGGATTGTCGGCGAAGAAGATTGAGAAGATCAGTCCGATGGCGATGGTCAGCGGATCGTCCCCTTCGAGCTCCACTGCGGGCGGTTCTTCATCATCTTCTCCATCCTCCAGCAATATGTCATCTACGCCGGCACAGCTTGTGCCCAGTGCACCCCGCAGCAACGACGCAGCGCCAAAGAGTTCCAAGATGCAGGGCTCAGAATCCAACTCCAGCAATGGCATGACGGCTCAAACGCCCCCGCAAAAAGGCATGGTCTGGGTGAATTTAGACACGAAGGTGTACCACAAGGAAGGCACCCGCTGGTACGGCAAGACCAAGAACGGAAAGTTTATGAGCGAGAGTGATGCTGTAGCCGCAGGTTATAGAGCGTCAAAGAGGTAAGAGCTGGCGTGGCAGAGCCCCGCTTGGGTAATAAAATCAGGCTTTTTAGATAGGAGAACCGATGGGATTTCTTGGCGGACTTTTAAGTAACGTAATGGGTGGAAATACGAATCCGGAACATACCAACGTCGCGCAAGTCCTCTTGCAACACCTCGGAAACAGTCAGGGGTCGGGAGGTCTACAGGATATTCTGAATAAATTCCAAAATGCAGGCATGGGAGAGCAGGCAAACTCCTGGGTGAGCACGGGAGCTAACCAACCCATCAATCCTGACCAGGTGGAACAGGGCATGGGATCGGGATTGCTCAATCAGCTGGCAGCCAAGGCGGGGGTTTCTCCGACAGTGGCGAAGATCGCGCTGGCGGCGGCATTGCCGTTTATCGTGAATCATCTGACGCCGAATGGACAGGTTCCCGACCAAGGTTCACTCGCGCAGAAGATTAAAGGCATGCTCGGTAACGCTGCTTAAACAAGGGAAGGGCGCCGAAGAAGCGCCCTTTTCAAGACCTGCTACTTATTTGAGTCGCCGGAACTTACTGACTGAGTCAGATCCTTTGCCGAGCCTTGCAGCAAATCTCGTAGCACCGCTACCTCTGCGGTAACCGCTGTTCTTATAGCCGGTTCAGCGTCGGGGGCAAATAAAGCAGAGTG
>JBDUDA010000031.1:0-18035 GCA_040003205.1 Acidobacteriaceae bacterium
CTGCGTTGATTTGGGAGACAAATTGCTTTTAAGGAGTTTCACAACTCTCCTCCGACTTGCGGCTTTACTGGTAGCCTTTTCGTCATTACGGCGTTTCCGGCGGCCGGGCAGCCCGGTGGGTCAGCCTGCTCTCATCTGCATCGCCTCACGCGCGTGCTTGACGTCCGCCAGCTTGATCCGGACGTTGCGCAATGTGCGTTTCCAGTTAAAATTCGCGGCGTAGTCACCGCACTCTCAGGATGGAAAAACTCTTTTTTCTTGCAGGATGCCAGCGGGGCTGTATCCGTTGACCGTCTCGACCACGCTGAGGTACACAGCGGCCACGAAGTCATCGTGACCGGGGTGACCGGGCCGGGGTCGTTTGCGCCCATCGTGATCGCAAGCGCTGTAGAAATTGTGGGACACAAAAAGCTGCCGCCGGCAAAGCAGATTGATCATGCTGTTCTGGCTTCGGGTGCGGCCGACAGCGAATGGGTCGAGGTACGAGGAATCGTTCAGGCCGCCTCGATTGTTGAAAAGTGGGGCCGCCCTGTTCTCTTTTTAACCCTCAACTCGAACGGCATTTCGCTTACTGTTCATGTTCTGGATTTTCCGAAAGATGGATTCAATAAACTCGTAGATGCGAGCGTGCGCATTCAGGGCGTTGGCGGCGCCGTCATCAACGAAAAACGGCAACTCATGGGAGTTCGACTCTTCACTCCCAGCCTTGCTTATGTCCGGGCCAGCCGTTTGCCTGCGAGCGATCCTTTTGCAGCGCCCGAGCTACAAGTTGCCCGCTTGTTCCAATTCGGAACCTACAAATATTTACCCCACAGAATAAAACTCCAGGCTACCGTCGCATATCGGGACGACACCAACGTTTTCTTGCAGTCAAAAGGTCAACCCCTCATTGCGCACAGCTCGTTGAAAACTATTCCCGCGCCAGGTTCGCGCGTGGAGGTGGTTGGATTTGTGGTCCCGGGACAATATCCCGTTACCCTGGCTGAAGCCCTGTTCAGAAAAGTGGGGGACGATACTCTTCCGTTGCCGATCGCAGTCACAGCGGGCAACGTAATTCAGCATCGCGACGGCTTTGTCTTCGCTCCTTATACCGGCCTGCTGGTAAGTATTGATGGAGTCCTGCTGGAGAAAGTTCAGCAGAACTCGGCCCAAACCTGGCTATTGCGAGACGACCGACAAATCTTCCAGATTCAAATCAACGATCCCGCTCAAGTCGAACGCTTTGCCTACATTCGTGAAGGCAGCCTGCTGAAAGTGACTGGAATCTGCACAACAGAAATCAACAACGAGAAAGAGCCCAGCTCTTTTGGCATCGAATTGGCTTCGGGTAGCGATATTTCAGTTCTCAAAACACCGTTTTGGAATGCACGCAAATCATTCCTCTTCACCACTCTTCTTGCGGTATTTTTCCTAGCCATCTGCTGGGCCCTGATGCAGACGCGCAAACTACTGCGTCTGATGAAGGAGGCCCAGGGAGTAAAAAGTGCGATTTCGACTTCGAAGCTTCAGCGCGGCGCGCGCCTGGCTGGTATGTTGTGCGCAACCTCAGCCTTAATCGTCCTTATCGGTGGCTGGGGATTTCACGTCAGCACGTTGCGAACTCTGCTGCCCGGATATCCTCCGATGTACCCAAATGCAGCCCTGGGTCTTTTCTGCGCGGGTTGTGCCCTGGGAGTGAATCGGACGCGGTCACGTTACCATTCCGCCTTCGTGTATCTATGCGCCCTGACCTCCGCCGTGGTCGGCATGCTAACTCTGGCGGAGTTTGTGTTTGGCGTTAACCTGCAAATTGACGAGGCGCTATTTAAAGACGTTACGGTTTCAGCCGTTTCGATGCATGGAAGAATGGCTCCAGCCACAGCCATCAGCCTGGCGTTCGCCGGCTTTTCTCTTTTGCTCATCCACCGGAGGCATTGGACTGCTGGAAGTCAATTGCTGGCGTGCGCGACCGCCACCCTCTGTCTTCTGAACACCTTGGGGCACCTCTATGGGGTGCATGAAATTTTTGCTTTCGGATCGCACATAGGCATGGCTGTTCCCACGATCCTGTCCTTTTTTCTTTTGTGCGCGGGAATTCTACTAGCAGAACCTGATAACGGGATCGTAAAGGTGATCACCACCGACGCGCCCGGCGGCATTATGGCCCGTTGGTTACTTCCCTCATCCGTAATAGTTTGCGTTCTGCTGAGTTGGCTGCGCTGGTATGCGCAATTCAAGCTTCGTTACTTTGACACTACTGTCGGGTTGGCTCTGTTTGCATGCTCGAACATAGTGGTTTTTGTATTTTTACTCTGGACGTGCGCCAGCCTGCTGAACCGCTCGGATGCTGCCCGTGAGCGCATGAGGCAGGCAGCGAATCACGATATTTTGACTACGCTTTTCAATCGCAAGGGAATCATGGACCTGCTGGAGCGCGAGCTGTTTCGTTGCAGCCGCGAGAGAATGCCCACCAGCATCATCATGGCGGACGCGGACCATTTTAAAGCCGTGAATGACACACTCGGTCACTCCGCTGGAGATGAGGTTCTGAAAGAAATTGCATTGCGGTTAAAGAGCGGACTGCGCGAATACGACCGTGTCGGAAGAATTGGGGGCGAAGAGTTTTTATTGGTGCTGCCAGGCTGCGATCTAGGGGGAGCGCTACTTCGCGCAGATCAGCTTCGCCAACTGGTTAGCAAAACTCCTATTCAATTGCCCGGCGGCCAGCACCCTGTGACGATTAGTCTGGGTGTCGCCTCCTCTCTAAAAGGCGAGACGACGCTGTCGGCGACCCTGATCATGCAGGCAGACGAGGCGCTCTATCAGGCCAAAAATTTGGGACGCAACCGGGTGCAATCGTTCGCGGCGGCAGCGGGAAGCGCATAGGTGAATGTAAGAGGGCCAAAATTTAAATCGGGTTTATTCTAGAAAGGATGGGATTTCCATTCAGTCTTTCTTGAAATCCTTGCCCATTTTTCGGGCGATTTCTTCCATCAGCTTCGGCTTCAATTCGGCGAGCATGGTGTCCACGATGCTGGAAATTTCTGAGGAGTGATCATCGGAAGCCTGCCCCGCTGCCTCGGCTGCGTCCGCTCTTGTTTCAATACTATCGGTAGAGTGATCTTCGCTGCGCAGGTCTTTGAATCCGGACAGGGCAACGATTGGCGCTTCGCTTTCCGATCTTGCCGGTGATATTGCAGAGGCTTGAGCTTCGTGCGCGCTGGAGCGCTCAACAATGTTCGACGTGAGATTCGTTCCCACGATTGAGTCGCGTATCTTCTTCCAGTTCTCCCAGGCAGACGCCATACCTTGCGCACTGGCCGCATCTTCGCCTCGTGCCTCGCTTCGGTTGTCGCTTAAATGCTCGTCGCTTAGATGTTCGTCTCGATCTTCAATTCGACCTTCGATTCGACCTGCGCCTTGATTCTGGGTTCGTGATTCGCTCGGAATGTGCGCCGCAGCTCCAGCTGAGGCTACTGCCGCGAAAGCGTCTTCATGATTTTCAGATACCGCAAAAGCAGACGAATCGTCTGCGATGCTTCCAATCGCGGAAATTGCTTCAGAAGATTCTGAGAAATTTTGCGCGGCGGGCGTTTCTATCTCCGCAGGACCGTCGCTGCTTAATGCCGGATTCGCGAACATTGGTGTTTGGGCTTCCACGGCAGGTTCGGTATCGCTAACTGCGCTTGCAGATTCGGATTCCTCAGCGGCCCCTTCTGCAATCCTGCTTCGCTCTCCTTCAATGGCGGTGGAAACGGCCTGCGCCTTTTCCATCTCGCTTGCCAACAGCACGGCGGATTCTTCCTGCGATAACGGAATGGATTCTGCAATCCAACGTGGTCCGGTCAAGTTAGCTGAAGCCTCCGGAAGCTTCTCGTCTTCCGAGGACGTTGGGATGAGCGACGCCAATGCTGCCACGACTTCGTTTTCGCGATCGGCGCGATTGATCTCGAAAACCGATTTTTCGCCAGTCTCCAGTTGGGTAGCGGCGGACGCGAAAGTCACAGCTGGTTCGTCACTGTCTTTCGAGGATGCGGCAGATTCGGTCTCTTCCGTCGCGGGTAGGGTGGAAATTGATTCCACGGTTACTTCGGTAGCGGGTTGCGCCACATCTTCTGCTACTGAAGCGGCCCATGGAAAGTCATCCGGGGTGGGTTCAGCTGCTGTCGATACATCGAATGTTTTCGGCTCAGCGTCCTTCTGCTCGCTGATTGCATCCTCTGACGCCGCGCGCTTAGATTCGGCCCGGTCAATCTTGCGAAAACCGATGTCCCGGAAGCCGGTATCTTGCGTGTCTTCAGTCTCTGCTTTGTGCGATTCCGCTTGTCGGTCCGGAGCTAGCTTCGATTTGTTGCCGTTGTATTTGCTTGTTTCGTTCTTCGAGCGCGACTCTGACGTGATCGCGTTGTCATCAACTGCCGCAGTGCCTACGGCTTTAGTGGTGCTGGATTTTTTCTCAGACGCCGACTTGCTCGATCGGCCCCTCAAAAGCTCCCGCGGAGGCACAATTTTGTCTTCAAGTTTGGCAATGGCGGCCAGCAGTTCGTTGGTTTCGAACGGCTTGATCATGTGAGCGTCAGCTCTGACCCTGCGAGCTTCTTCGGCTTTGAAGGGCTCCATTTTGCCGACGGTGATCAACACCGGAATGGACGCAGTCTCGGGCGCGTCTTTTATGCGGACGCACACTTCCAACCCCCCGTATCCCGGCATGTAAACGTCAAGAATGACGACATCAGGCTTGAATTCCGCGATTTTCTTGAGGGCGGCGGAGCCGTTGTTGACGGTAATTACGTCATAACCGGCATCGCCAAGAATGCGCCGGCCCATGTTTTGAGCTGTCACACTGTCGTCAGCGAGCAGTATTTTCCGCGCCAAAGTCGGTCCTCTGTCAGTCGGGGATAGCGCGAACTTAAATGGTGGAGGGAGCTAAGTCAATGAATATACGACGTTAAGGGGTTACGAGGGGACAGTACCCATTGGCTAATGTGACGATGGACGGGTAGGGAGGTTTCGACTTCCCTTCGGCGCTACGCGACTCCGTCCGCTCAACATGACGATGCATTAAAAGGGAACGACCTTGTGAATTCCCTTCTTTTTTTTGTGCTTGCTTGATGAAATGGTGGAGTCATCCGCGGTATCTTCGTCGGTTTTGCTGGCATCCGCCTTGCCGTCGCTTGCTACCGCATTGCCGGCCGAATCTGGGGTGGGCGCTCCCTGCTGAATTTCGTTGACCTGTGCGGGAGGCGGAGCTGCAGCCTGACCGTCGCCGGCTACGTTTGGTTTCAACTCGTTCGCATCCGGAGGCGCCACGTTTGGCTTTAACTCGTTCGGATCAGGCTGCGAGTTTGCCGAATTGGCTGAAGGGTCGGGTGCGCCTGCGACGGCGTTTGGGACCGAATTATCGACGGGGACATTATTGACGGTGGGTCCGCTGTCGAGCGGAGAATCTGTCCGCGGCGCTGCCTGCGTGGGCGGTGGGCTTCCACTCTTCACTGTCTCAACCGATGCGGACTCACCGCCGCCTGTCGAAACTCCCAGCGCCGCCTTCGTCGCCTGCTGCACTACCTCGGTCGCACTTACCGCTTTAGGGTCAACCAAGGTAGGCTCGCCGACTCTCGCGGCGGGGGCCACGTCCGGGTGCTTATCGAAGGTCTTCATCACCTTGGTTACGGTGCTGGCCTGAAGGCGGCTGTTCTCCTCTGCCTTATTCTGCGCAACCGCAGCCTTAGTAGCGCGCGGCACTTTCTGATGCAAGTCTTGCAGGCGGGTCCTGGCATCATCGGCGCGACCCATTACTGGATAGCGAGTGAGGATTCGCGAGTAGGCTTGCGTGGCCCCGTTGGCGAACTCCTGAATCATTCTCGCTTTTTGCACTTCGTTCATGGGACGGGCACGCAACATCGTGATCTCGCCTTCGTAAGCCTGCCCAAGCAAATACAAAGATTCGTCGGCCTGGCTGTAAAGCGGATACTGGTCGGCAAGGGTTTTGAGGCGCGCGATAGCAGCTGGATAAGATTGCCGATAGAAATAAAACTTTCCTACGCGGAACTGCCGCTCCGCAATGACTTCCTGGACTTGCAGCAAATGTTTTTTAGCTTCCGGAACCAATTTGCTGTCCGGCCACTGCATGATGAGCTGGCGGTATTCTTCCTCGGCGCGCATGGCATGGGTATAGTCGCGGTCCGGCTTTTCCATCTCGCGGTAATGAATATTGGCGATTTTGAGTTGCGCCTCGGCGGCCTCAGGCATGTTCGGGAAAAACGTAATGAAATCTTTGTATTCGATTTCCGCCTGCGTGAAGTTGGTGGATCCGCCCTCGGCGTACCACGAATCGGCTACCGCTAATTTGGCGCGGGCAATGTATTCGGAATCCGGATAAGTGTTGATTAGAGTTTGCAGTGTAATGCGGGCGACGTCGAAGCGATTGTGCTTAAGAGCATCCATGGCGCGATCAAACAGCACTTTGTCGGGCTGCTTGGAATCAACGTTAGCCAGCGGATTATTGACCTTCTTGTTGGTGCAAGCGGTGGTAACAGCGAGCACACCAACAAGGACGAGCACCGGGATACGACGTAACATGGCTACCTCTTGGATAATTTTCGGCCGATTGAACACTCGCGATTGGTTAGTCGCGGGAAGAAGACCGTTTTGACAGAACTTACACCTTCTGTAGTGTGGCCTCCACGGCCGTTTGCAACAATTTCTTGGCGTTAGTAGTTGGATCGCCTTGACCGAACACCGCGTTGCCCGCCACCAATATTTCTGCGCCCGCGCGTACCACCTGGGCAACGGTTTCCAGCGCGATGCCGCCATCCACTTCGATCCGGTAATTCAAGTGACGCTGGCTGCGGATTTCCGCTAAATGGCTTATTTTACGGACCGCCCCGGGGATAAACTGCTGCCCTCCAAAGCCCGGGTTGACCGACATGACCAGCACGTAATCGACGATATCGAGCACTTCGCTAAGACTCTCTACCGGAGTTGCAGGATTGACTACGACTCCCGCCAGCAGATCGTGGCTTTTGATCAAATGGAGCGTGCGATTCAGGTGCCGGCAGGCTTCCTGATGTACGGAAATCCAATCGGCGCCGGCATCGGCAAATTCCGGAATAAATTGATCCGGATTCTCGATCATCAGATGGCAGTCGAGCGGCAACCTGGTCGCCTTGCGCAGAGACTTTACCAGCGGCGGGCCGACTGTGAGGTTGGGAACGAAATGCCCGTCCATGACATCCACATGGATGACGGTTCCGCCGCCTGCGGCAGCGTCTTTCACCTGCTCCGAAAGACGCGCGAAGTCGGCCGCAAGTATCGAGGGTGCCAGTTCAATCAAATTGCGACTCGTGTGGTCCTGGATGTGGCGCAAGCTACTGATTAGCAAAATTCTACCATGTGGAAAGGGCCCCCGCGTAGAAGTCTAGAAGGGCGCAGCGACGGCTGATAGGGATGCTTCGACTCCGATTGAGCTTCGCTGCGCGAACCTCCTTCTGCGCTCAGCATGACACTAGCGGGAGAGTTGTCATTGTTGGCTTGTTCGAACTGCGTGCAACGTTGGGACTTTACTTTATGGTCCCACGTGGGCAGAGAAGCAGCGGGGCGCTCCGTGCTACTCTCGAAAACCGATGCTTTCGCATACCCAACTCTTGCCTGTCGGCTTCAGCCTGGCCGCCGTTTTGTCGTGGGGATTCAGCGACTTTATTGGGGGATATGCGGCGCAGCGCGCCAACGCTTTCCTAATTGCAATGCTAGGCCACGTCAGCGGATTGTTGTTGATGCTGACGATCGCGCTTTCGACCCATGCCGCTTTCCCCTCTTTACACAGCGTGGGGTGGGCACTGACCGCGGGTTTATGCGGCGGAGTGGCGTTGGCGATCTTTTATCGCGCTCTCGCCTCCGGGAGCATGGGCGCAACTGCCGCAGTCGCGGCTGTGTTGGGCGCGGCGATTCCGACAGTATTCGCAATGGCCACCGAGGGTTTGCCGCATGCAATTGCCATCGCCGGATTCGTTCTAGCGGGCATTGGTATATGGCTGATCTGCCGCACCGAGGGAGATAATCGCCGTCCGAAAGGGCTGGGATTGGCGGTTCTGGCGGGGATAGGCTTTGCGGGATTTTTTCTATGTATGAAAGAGGCTGGGCAAGGTTCCGCTCCCTGGATAGCAGCAGTCTCCCGCTCCGCTTCCTTGACGGTAACTGGAACGATTGTTCTTTTGAGCCGCAATTTCAGCAGGCTGTCTTCACGAATTTTTGGGTGGGGAGCACTGGCGGGCTGCCTCGACGTGACCGGAAGCATGTTGTACGTGCGCGCCAGCCAGACCGGGCGACTGGATACGGCGGTCGTGTTGACCTCGCTTTATCCGACCATCACAGTGTTGCTGGCGCATTTCATACTCAAAGAACATTTCACGCGCTGGAAGTTATTGGGTCTATCCGCAGCTTTGCTGGCGGTACCGCTGATTGCATTACAGTGAGAACGGCAATCCATGGCGCTTCTTGAAATTCGCAATTTAACTAAGACTTTCCCTCTGGGCGAATCCATCTTCGGAGGCGGCGCCAAGGGCGAAGTGCGCGCGGTGGACGATGTGTCGCTGGATATTCATGCGGGCGAGACCTTGGGACTGGTAGGGGAATCGGGATCGGGTAAAAGCACGCTGGGACGCATGGTACTGCGGCTGATTGAGCCAACCTCCGGCAGCGTGCGCTTCGAAGGACATGATCTTCGAGCGGCGTCAGGCTCCGAAATGCGGCGTCTGCGGCGGGATATGCAGATCATCTTTCAAGATCCCTTCGGATCGCTCGACCCCAGGTTCCGCGTCGAAGATGCCCTTGGAGAACCGCTTGTGATCCATGAGGGGAAGTTAAGTTCTGCTGCGCGCCGTAATCGCGTTTCAGAACTATTGCGCGCAGTCGGCCTCGACGAGTCGGCCATGCGACGGTTTCCGCACGAATTCAGTGGAGGGCAGCGCCAACGTATTGTGATCGCTCGCGCGCTCGCTTTGCGGCCAGAGTTCATTGTCGCTGACGAACCTGTGTCCGCTCTCGACGTGAGTGTGGGCGCGCAGATTGTGAATTTGCTGGCTTCGTTGCAACGCGAGTTCGGACTCACCTATCTATTTATTTCTCATTCCATGCCGGTGGTGCGTTATCTCGCAACCCGAATCGCGGTGATGAGCCGGGGCAAGGTGGTGGAAGTCGGCGATACGGAGGAAGTCACTCTGCGTCCTACTCATCCTTATACGCGGACGTTGCTGGCCGCGACCCCCGAGATATCAGCATAGGCGCTTGTAGCTCTTAGAACTTTATTGCCTTCTCTCGGAATAGCGCTGGGGTTATGCTGGTGCTCGCCAAAAATTATCACAATGTTTTAAGGAGACTACGATGATTCGTTCGTTTAGTGTTTCGACTATTTGCGCGCTATTGCTCTGCGGAATTGCCGGCGCGCAGGATAAAGATCCGGTTTCCACGGTTGTAAGGAGCATGCAGCAGCGGCAGCAAAAAAACATTATCGCGGCCGCGGAGGAAATGCCGGCGGAGAAATACGGATTCAAGCCTACGCCGCAGCAGATGAGTTTCAGTCATTTAATACTTCACATCGCCGAAGCCAACAATTTTCTATGCTCCGCGGCTGGGGGCGTTCAGGCGGCAAAGGGCGAAGAGTTTAAAGACGACGCACCTAAAGACAAGTTACTCGGCGCGCTAAAGGCTTCCTTCGATTTCTGCTCCACTGCCCTTGCAAAGGTGGACGACTCGAAATTAAACGATCGCGTAAAAAGCTTTGATGGCAGCGAGAAATCGAAAGCGTGGGCACTCATTGGACTGACAAATAGTTGGGCGGACCATTACGGAGCACAGTCTTTTTACTTGCGTTTGAGCGGATTGATGCCGCCAACAGCTGAGAAGCAAAAGTAAACCTGGGCCAATCGTGGCCACGGCTACTTTCCCCCTAGCGTGTCATGCTGAGCGCAGGACGAGGTTCGCGAAGCGAAGCTCATCCGCAGTCGAAGTATCCCTGTACGTTCAGAACTGTAGCCATAGCGATCCTTCGACTCACTGTGTCTTCGGAACGACGACACAGATCGCTCAGGATGACATGTGGCTATTATTTAATTTGAACTAAATCATTGGGCTGAGAACGTTCGGGCGCGCTAACAGCAGGATGTTGAGGCGCGCGCCAGTTATCCACTACCGATACCTGGTGCACGCACGACACCGTGCAATGCGGGGCGCACGACTTCTCGGTTAAGTACTCGCGGCGGATATCTTGCACTGTATATTTCTCCAGCGGAATCGCGGGATATCCGCGTTGCTGCGAGCAGTAATGCACTAGTCCGTTCTCGCAGATATATAAGTAGCGCGCACCGGCGCGACAACGCCACTGGTTCGGCAGTCCCTCGGCGATATTGTCCTGAAAAGAATTGATGCGGGTGAAGCTGCGCTTTTCCATGGACTTCATCTCATGATAGACGCGCCGTTCTTCGTCGTTGAGCGGCTGCACCTGTCCGTCGCCGTCGTGAATGATTCCGATCGTGGAACTGAATCCCAGCTCGAGCGCGCGCCTGCCAATCGTGAGAGCGTCCTGCGGATTCTTCACGCCGCTTCCCACAACTGAGTTGATGTTCACATGAAAGTCGGCATGCTCCGCGAGCAGCTGCAACTTCTTGTCGAGGACCTTCAGACTTTTTTTAGAAACTTCGTCGGGAGTGACGTTATCAATCGAAATCTGGAGCCACTCGAGTCCCGCGCGGTTGAGGCGCTGAATGCGCTCGGCCACCAGCAGATAACCGTTTGTGATCATTCCGGCAACCATGCCATTTTTGCGAATGCGCCGGATGATGTCGTCGAGTTCGGGATGCAGCAGCGGCTCTCCGCCGCTTATCGTGACGACTGATGTGCCTAACGCCGCCAACTGGTCCAAGCGCTGGTACATGGTTTCGAGCGGAACGGGCTTCGAAAAATCGTCGTACTCGTTACAATACTCGCAGGCGAGATTGCAGCGCCGCATGGGGATGATGTGCGCCAACAGCGGATGGTCAGTGGATACCAGCGCGTGCGCGATCTTCCCGGCTCCGCGCAGGTCGCGGCCGATACTCTTGATCCGGCGACGAAATGTGGTAGGGCTGGCAGACATTATTGCGTAGCTTTATTTAAGCATATGGATTGCCTAAGTGCATCATTCTGAACAGTCTCCGGCAACATTTTGGGGCTGAATGGGAGAATCGCGGGAGTGTGATCCCTATCGTTCCCACCCTTCAAAATCGAAGGGTGGGGCACCCTGTACTCTTGGTTCAATCGGTTAGGTCAACGTAGGGCAGCTGCATCCAGCAAATCTAGAAAAGCGATCTTCTTTTCGGCGGGCAGGAACGAAGCTTCAAAAGAATTCCTGGCCAGCTCGCGCAAGTGCTCGTCGGTAAATCCGAAGGCGTTTTGCGCCAGCTGATATTCGCGATTCAATGAAGTGCTGAACATCGCAGGGTCATCCGTATTGATCGTCAGCATCAGGCCGTCGTTGAAGTATTCCCGCAGGGGATGCGCCGCCAAACTTTGGCAGCATCCAGTAAGGAGGTTGCTGCTGAGGCAAATTTCCACCGGGATCTGGCGTGTAGCCAGCTCTTCGACGAGTTCGGGATCCTGCGCAGCCGTCAGGGCGTGGCCAATGCGCTCTGCGCGAAGATTGAGTGCACCCCAAATTGACTCGGGCCCAGCGTTCTCTCCAGCGTGGGCGGTGAGCCGCAGACCATTCTCAACTGCGTACGCATATATATCGCGAAAAAGTTCCGCAGGCGATTTCTGTTCGTCGCCGCCGATGCCGACGCCAACGACGTTGCGATCGCGAAAATTTGCGGCCAGATCGAAGACCGTTTTTGCGGCTTCGGTCCCAAACTGGCGGACTGCATCAAAAATCCACAAAACGGAAACATTGAAATCCCGCTCTCCGCGGACACGCCCCCGCTCCAGCCCTTCAAAAATCGCCACGAAGTCTTGTTTTCGGCGCAGACAAACTCCAACGGAAACATAAATCTCGGCGTGGAGCACGTTCTCGTCTCTTAGCTTCTCCATTAACCGATAAATGATGAGCTCGTAGTCGTCCGCCGTCCGCAAATTTTCGGTGACGGCCTTGAATGCCATGAGAAATCCATTGAAGTCTTCGTAGCGATAGAGGCGCTCGACTTCCTCCAGCGTGCCGGGCTTACCATGCGCTCTCTGCAATTCCAGCAGAGTCGTGGGATCAATGGAGCCTTCGAGATGAAGATGCAGCTCAGCCTTCGGCAGTTCGCGAATGAAGGCGCTCGGCGGCCACTGGGACTTCATGGTCATCTAGCAGGATTGTAGGATTTAAGCCGCCGATTTGCGAATCGGAAGTCGAGAAGAGCAAGACGGACCGAGCTATTTCGCAGCGAATTCGCTGTGGTGACGGCTGTAGAGAACGTAGATAGCCAGTCCAATGACCAGCCAGGCAAAGAAGCGCAGCCACGTGAGAATCGGCAGTCCCGACATCAACAGCACGCAAAAAACCACGCTCAAGATGGGTGCCGCAAGTCCGCCTGGGGCGCGAAAGCCACGGTGGCGGCCCGGATCGCGGTAACGCAGAATAATTACACCGATGGAAACCAGCACGAATGCGAACAGGGTTCCAATGTTCGATAGGTCGGCGAGCGTGCCGATATCGAGGATGCCGGCGGGAACTCCGACGACAAATCCGGCAATCCAAGTCGCAGTGGAGGGCGTCCGGAACTTGGGATGGACGCGGCCGAACAGGCGGGGCAAGAGACCGTCTCGCGACATGGAGAACCATACCCGTGCCTGTCCGAGCTGGAAAACCAGCAGGGACGAAATCATCCCCATCATCGCACCGAATAAAACCCCGAGTTGAACCCAATGCAGCACGGGAGAACCCGTGTTCGAGACTAATCTTTTAAGGCTGTTGGCGACCGGCGCGGCATCATCCAGCAACGTCTGCCAGGGGACGATGCCCGTCAGCACGATTGCAACGGCAATATAAAGGACGGTGCAAACTGCAAGGGTGGCAATAATTCCTATAGGGAGATCGCGCTGCGGATTACGGGCTTCTTCGGCTGCGGTCGAAACCGAGTCGAAGCCGATGTAGGTAAAGAAAATAATCGAGCCGCCGGTCAAGATGCCCGACCACCCTTGCGGCGCAAAAGGATGCCAGTTGCCGGGATGGATGTAATGTGCGCCCGCGATCACAAATGCCAAAATTGCCGAAATTTTCAGGATGACCATGATGTTATTGGCCTTCGCCGATTCGCGAATGCCGCGCACCAGAATCACCGTCAGAATCATTACGATCAGGAATGCCGGGATATTAAATCCGAAATGAAATCCGGGCTCGTAGAGGACGTTGCCCTTCAAATCGCTGAGTCCGGCAGGCAGGTAGGCAGGAGAAATCCAGCGCAGAGCCGGATGAAATCCGAACCAGTCGAACATGCCGACCAGATGTGCCGCAAATCCTACGCTCACGGCCATGTTGCTGACCGCGTATTCGAGAATCAGGTCCCATCCGATGATCCACGCGATGAGTTCTCCCATCGTCGCGTAGGTATAGGTGTAGGCGCTGCCGGCGATGGGAATCATCGAAGCCAGCTCCGCGTAGCAAAGCCCGGTGAATGCGCAAACGATAGCCACCAGTACGAGGGATAACGCCAAAGCCGGCCCTGCGCCCGGACGTCCGACGGTGGCTGTGTGCCTGATCAGAAAATCAAGCAGGGGTGCGTTCAAGATGGACGAAGTGTCGAATTTCTGGCCCGCGATTGCGGTGCCGACCACGGTGAAAATTCCTGAGCCGATCACCGCACCGATGCCTAACGCGGTCAGCGAGACCGGGCCAAGGGTCTTTTTCAACTTCCGTTCGGGATGCTCGGAATCTAAAATCAGCTTGTCGATGGACTTGCAGCAAAACAACTGATTATCCGAGGTGCGGACGGTCGCGTTGTTTTCGCTGCTGCTGGTGGGTGTCTCTGGCAAAGGGCCCTGTCTCCTGAGTTCGATGCTGGCGGGCACATATCCGCCAGCGCCCGATCCGGACCTCACTCTCATGTCGAGAAAGGTCCGGGAAGGCGCCGGAACCTAGATACGTATTTAGCGCTTAGCTGCTCCGCGGACTAGCTTTTTGACTTTGCGTTTTGCCGAGCCGCGTGCGTACTCACGTTTTTTCAGCGGCTTATCGGTCTTGCTTTTCTTGCGTGCAGTGCGCTTGGTCTTCTTGCGTTCTTCTTTGCTCAAGCTCTTGGTATTCGCCATTAATCCTCTCGATTCAATAAATCCTCAAATTAGTCTGCACTGAAATCTATCCGCGCTCCAGCTGCGCGTACTTCTCCACCAGCTTCTTCAAACCGAAGCGAGGGAATTGTACCGTAATCTTGGCCTCTTCACCGTCTCCTTCGCGCTGGTAGACGGTGCCTTCGCCATATTTCGGATGTTTTACTTTTTGTCCGGGACGGAATCCCTGCCGCCCTTTCGGCTCTTCGACGGGCAGTCTTGGGGCGCTGAATTTCTTCCCGCGCGAAGCGAAGAACTCTGCAATGTTATCGATCGAGTTGTAGGCTTTCCCCGTGTAAGGGGCCGCTCGCTGCTTTGTCGCACGAGGCTGCTTCCAAGTGGCGCTCTGATCTTCATCTTCGTATACGTAGTGGGTCGAGCCGTGATCTTGGTCGTAGGATGGGGTCGCCACTGCTCTGGCATTTCTTTTTGCCGAGCCCAAGTCTTCCACTAATTCGTGCGGGATTTCTTCCAGAAAACGGGAGGGAACACTCGCCTCCGGCAGATCAGTTCCGTAGCGGCGGCGATAAACCGCCCGCGTGATAATGAGTGTGTCCATGGCGCGGGTCATGCCGACATAACACAGCCGCCGCTCCTCCTCGATCTCATCGGGTTGAAGAAATGTGCGCGAATGCGGAAACAGACCCTCTTCCAGTCCGCCCAGAAATACGAGGGGGAATTCCAGGCCTTTCGCGGCGTGCAGGGTCATTAGCGTGATCTGCGAGCCAGCATCGTAGGCGTCGGCATCGCTGACCAGCGCGGCGTGATCTAAAAATTGATCAAGTGTTTCGCCGCGATCGCGTGAATCCATGGCGGCGTTCACCAGTTCGCGCAAGTTCTCGATGCGCGAATGGGCTTCGGGAGTGTCTTCTTCCTCGAGAAGCTTGATGTATCCGGTGCGATCAATCAGGAATTTCAGGATGTCGCTGGTGGTGGGGACGGTGGCGAATCCTTCGTTAGCCACGGGAGCTGCGGGCTCTTCTGCGGACGCGGCTGAATCACTCGGATTGTCATTGTCTTCGCTACCTCCGGGGCTAACTTCCAGCGCGCCAAAGTCAAAATTGTAATTCGATTGAAAATCCGCGGGATCGAAGTCGGTATCTTCGCTGCTTTCCGCTGGAGCATCGCTCTCGACTTCTCCGTAAGATTCCGCTTCGCGTGCAGAATGTTCCATGTGCTCAACGTAGGTGCCTGCCAGCATGGCGCGTCCGTCTTCTATCAAACTGACAAAAGATTTGAGCGCCGCCACCGCACGCGCAGGAAGAAGTTGGCGGCGGATGGCCTCGCGAATCGCGCCCCAGAGAGACGCTCCGGTCTCAAGCGCAATTCTCTCCACAGTCTCCATAGTGGTTCTACCGATTCCGCGCACCGGAGTATTGACCACCCGCAGCAGAGAAATTGTGTCGTTGACGTTATGAATAACTTTTAGATATGAAATCAGGTCTTTGATTTCGGAGCGCTCATAAAACGAAAATCCGCCAACCACGTGATACTTCAGACCGTAGCGGCGCATGGCCTCTTCGAACAGGCGGGACTGAGAATTGGTGCGATAGAGCACCGCCACCCGTGACTTCTCGCCCTGCTCTGCGACCTCGCGAAGATATTTTGAAATGCGGTCGGCGATAAACAGCGCCTCGTTTTCGCCGTCGGGAGCCTCGTAGTATCCAATCTTGCCGCCGCCCTGGCGCGAAGTCCAAAGATTTTTGCCTTTACGCTTTAGGTTGTTAGAAACCACGGCGGACGCGGCTTGAAGAATGTTTTGCGTCGAGCGGTAATTTTGCTCGAGGCGAACGATTTTTGCCTCGGGAAAATCCTTTTCAAATTCCAGAATATTGCGAATGTCCGCGCCCCGCCACGAATAGATGGACTGGTCTTCATCCCCTACCGCGCACACGTTGTGATGCGAGGCAGCGAGCAACCGCATGAGTTCGTACTGGGGACGGTTCGTGTCCTGATATTCGTCCACCAGCACGTATTGAAAACGGCGATTGTAATATTCGCGCACCGTGGACGACGCTTTCAGCAGGCGCACGGTCTCTAAGAGAAGATCATCGAAGTCGAGCGCATTCGCCTTTAGCAATTCTTTTTTGTATTCCGCGTAAATCTGCGCCACTTTTTCCGTCCGCGGATCGGCGGATTGCAGATAGACCTCCTGCGGGTCGAGCATGTGGTTCTTAGCGTGTGAGATATGCGACAGCACCGAGCGCGGAGTGGTCTGCTTGTCGTCAATCCCGAGGCGGCGCATCACGCTCTTCACCAGTTGCTGCTGGTCGTTCTCGTCATAAATCACAAAACTTTTGGAGTATCCAATCGGCGGCTTTCCCGGCACCGAGGACGGAATCCGCAAAGCCTCAATATCGCGCCGCAAAACTCGCACGCAAAAAGAATGGAAAGTCGCAATCACAGGCTTCGCGACGGAGAGTCCGCCAACAATCTTCTCGACGCGCTCCACCATCTCCGAAGCGGCTCTATTGGTGAACGTTACCGCTAGAATGGACTCTGGCATGACGCCCAAAGCCTCAATCAGATGAGCGATGCGGTAGGTAATAACGCGCGTCTTACCGCTGCCAGCCCCGGCAAGAATCAGCACGGGACCATTAACAAATTCGACCGCTTCACGCTGCTGCGGATTGAGCTGAGAGAGGAAAGACACGAAATCTGATTAGATTTTACATGGAGAGGCGGGGGCCGTTTTTCGAGGACTGATCAAGCAGCTGACCACTCACTTGCATTCCTGTACATCTTCAAAGCAGTACTGACCCTACTGCCCAATCAAGCCAAAATGCGGCTTGAATGGGCAAGTAAGGACGTGAAGCTTAACGTTTGTGCCCCTGTTGCTGATAGTACCGCTCTCCTTGTTCGACTTGCTGAATAGCCTGATTCACGAGTTGCATCGCACGCTCCCGATGTCCGCCTTTGTTGGGGGCTGCTTTCTCCAGCTCCGCTTTAGCTTCACGCAGATGGCCATAAGCGGCGCTCATGTGCGGCTCATGTATCGCCATCTCTGTGTTTTGTGGTGGGTGTCCGACCGAGTAGAGGCTTAATCCAAGCAACAGTGCCAATGTACCGAAAGTTGTTGCGAGTTTTGTACGCATACTATCCCTCCATGGTTTCTGAATTAGAGACATCAGACGATATTGCCATTTTGCGGGTTGTATTAGACGGGCGCATGCAAAACCTTTTTCGCCCTGGAAGACCGCGCCGTCATACACAGGCTTCGCGAGTTCATGCCGCCTGCACTGTCCCATGCTTTCACGGCAAAGAGTATTGGTCCCCGCTCATGGATAGTGGGATATTCACTGCGCTTGACGAAGAAACGGCGCTCACTGAGGCTCCCCTCAGGCCGGTATGACAGGATTTATCTTTAAATGGCGGCGCTTGATCCCAGAGCTCCGAATTAGCGGCTATGCCTGGCTTTTATTGACTCACCCTCTTCACCGACGTAAGATTCGGCCTCGGTGCGCTGGGTGCGCCGATCTTTTTTTCGAGGTGTTTCATGTCACTGAGTCGTCGAAATTTTCTTGCTGGTGGATCGCTTGCCGTTGCGGCTGGAGTTCTAAGTCCGCTGGCCTTAGAGGCCGAGAAGAAGCCCGGCGCTTCGGCTCACCAAGTCTCGCCTGCGCGTTATGACGATTGGAATGCGGTGCGGCGGGAGTTTGATCTTGACCCGGACTACATTCATCTCGGATTGTTTTACATTGCCTCCCATCCCCGTCCGGTGCGGGAGGCGATCGAGGCGTACCGGAAGAAGCTGGATGCGAATCCGTTTCTCACGGTGG
>JBDUDA010000214.1:0-5318 GCA_040003205.1 Acidobacteriaceae bacterium
GAACCCCGATAAGCAGATCCAGAATCTGCTGTCCTACCGTTGAACGAGGGGGCAATTTGTGGCGAAGATGGAATAGCAGGCAAATCGAAGCGCTGGATCGATTTTATGAGGTACGCAGGCCACGGTCAATACGGGCATACCGGACTATTCCGGATCCTTTGACTTCACCCGCACCATCGTGATTTTTTTGAAGCCCTCTTCGAATGTTGGCGGCTTCAATTTGGATGACATGCGCCGCATCACCGCTTCGTCAACCACCCGCTCACGACGCTGATTGCGTTCGATGCAGACTTCCAGCGGCACATCGAAAAATACCGCTTGCGGCTCGTACCCGTAGTCGTTGGCCAGTTTGATCCAACCGTGACGCTCGTGGGGCGAGAGGTTGGTCGCATCCACGTAATTTACCGGACGACGAGCAATCAGACGCGCTTTCAACATGGATCGCAAATTAGAAAAAACCAGGTCTTGGAATCTCTGTTCCGTGGGGTCGTCGAACAGCAACGCACGCAGCAAATCGCTGGAAAGAGGCGCAATTTTATGGCGCTTGAACCATGAACTCTTCCCTGATCCGGGCAATCCAATCGCCAGCACTACGACGCCTTTAGAAACCGAAGTTGCGGAAGACGGTGCGACCCCAGCATTATCCAGGGAGGCAACCGGAACGCTCTGATCCGGGGAGGACTGAGCACTTCCAACCCCTGAGACAGGTCGAGCAGAACCGCTTTGAGACCGTCCGCGGCCGCCACGTCCCCTACGGCGGCGGCGAGGCCGACCATCTTCGTCAGACTGCTTTTTTTCTTCCTGGCTCGGGGGCGCAGAGCCAGGGGTTCCAACATTAGAAGGTTGGTTTTCCGTAGCCCCATCCTGCGCGCCTTGCCGAGGACGGCTTGCAGACGCACGGCCTGAACTTACAGCGGCGGGCTCTGCGTCTTCGGGCTCGAGCTTGAAATCGGTTTGAGTCTCACGCGGACTCTCGGGCAGTTTCTCTTGCGGACTTTTGGAGTCGAAATAAGCCGGCTGCAAGGGTGCCGCCGCGGGCTGGGCCTTGGCCTCTTCGGAGGATTTCTGGCGGCGTTTGAGGCGCTCGCTCATCCATTTGCGCATGTCAGGCTTGTAACACACCAGCATGCTTGGGAGCAATGCAGGCAAACATAAATGAACCAGCGGGTCCATCGCGCGTTGACAGTTCGATGCTGTTTACGACGCTGTCACATAGCCACCATCGGCTGTAGAATGCCCGCATGGCGATGCCGAAAGCTTTTCTGGGCAAAAAATATATTTCGCTGATCACATATCGCAGAACGGGCGTCGCAGTTCCAACTCCTGTATGGTTCGGCGAAGATGGCGACACACTTTACGTAATGACTCGTAGAGATTCGGGAAAGTACAAACGCTTGCGCAATAATCCTCAGGTTCATGTGGCTCCTTGCACCATCCGAGGGAAAATTAATGGCCCTGAGTTTACGGCTCTAGCCCGCATTCTTCCCGCGCAAGATGGGGAGCGAGCGAAGGCGTTCATTCACAAAAAATATTGGCTCTCACGCCTGCCGATATGGAACAAGAGCAATGTGTTTATCTCAATCGAAAACATCGCGCCCACCGCAGGCGAGCAGCCTGGCGCGCGGCTTTAATGAGCGTTCGTTCTCATCAGACCATCCTCTTGCTTACTCATTTGCGGCCTGCTCCCTGCCCTGTTAAGATTTTCAGTTCCCAATAGATAAAATTGACGGACGTATTTTCATCCTTTCTTCGGAGGCTTAATGGCAGTCAAGGTAGGCATCAATGGATTCGGGCGCATCGGACGCAACGTTTTACGCGCCTCATTAAACGATCCCAACATAGAATTTGTAGCGGTCAACGATCTTGCCGACCCGAAAACTCTGGCGCATCTGTTGAAGTACGATTCCGTTCTTGGCAACCTGAAGAACGACATTTCCGCCTCCGCGGACAGCATTACCTTTGATGGCAAAACCATCAAAGTTTTCGCTGAAAGAGATCCGGCCAAGCTGGCGTGGGAGTCGGTAGGCGCACAGATCGTGGTTGAATCCACCGGCCACTTCACCGATGCGACCGACGCAAAGAAGCATATGCGTGGATCAGTCAAAAAAGTAATCATCTCCGCTCCGGCGAAGAACGAGGATTTTACGGTGGTCCTGGGCGTCAATCACCAGGACTACGATGCGGCCAAGCATCACATTATTTCCAATGCATCCTGCACCACCAATTGCCTGGCACCCATCGCCAAGGTGGTCCACGACGAATTCAAGATCGTGAGCGGCACTATGACTACCATCCACTCTTACACCAACGATCAGGTGATTCTCGATTTCCCGCACAAAGACTTGCGGCGCGCGCGGGCCGCCGCCATCAACATGATCCCAACTTCCACGGGGGCCGCCAAAGCGATCAACCTAGTGATCCCAGATTTGAAGGGGAAACTCGACGGATTTGCAATGCGCGTTCCTACCCCAAATGTTTCGGTCGTGGACCTGGTTGCATTCGTCGAGAAGAAGACATCCGTCGAAGAGGTGAACGCCGCACTCAAAAAAGCTTCGCAGAACGGTCCGCTAAAAGGCTATCTCGGCTACGAGGAAAATGAACTGGTTTCCTCCGACTTCAAGGGTGATGGACGTTCATCAATTGTGGACGCTCCCATGACGCGCGTAGTTGCGGGAAACTGCGTCAAGGTAATTTCCTGGTATGACAACGAGTGGGGATACTCCAGCCGGGTGCGCGATCTGATCAACTACATGGCCGGCAAAGGTTTGTGATTTAGACGCGCGGATATCGGTCATTCGTGAAGTCCAAGCGCTGGCGATTCTTTCCGAGAATGTCGCATGCAACCCGGTCCGGAGCATTTTTATACTTTGCGGAAGGTTGATTGAATGTCGAAGCTTTCGATTCGCGATCTCGAGGTAAATGATCGCCGCATTTTTATGCGAGTGGACTTCAACGTCCCGCTTGAAGATGGGCGAGTCATGGACGATACCCGCATTCGGGAGACCCTTCCTTCTATTGAATACGCTTTGCGGCATGGCGCCCGTCTGATTCTGGCTTCGCATTTGGGGCGACCTAAAGGCAAAGTCAATCCGAAAATGAGTCTAAAACCAGTCGCGGAACGGCTGCGAATGTTGCTCGACCGGGAATTGGCTCGGGGAGAGAACGTCGGATTTTGTCCGGATTGCGTTGGCCAGGAAGCGGAAGAGATGGCCGAGAAACTTGAAAAAGGACAGAGCCTGCTCCTCGAAAATTTGCGTTTTCACGAGCAAGAAGAAGCCAACGACGACAAGTTCTCCCGGCAACTAGCTGGGCTCGCCGATTACTACGTGAACGACGCTTTCGGTTCCGCGCACCGTGCCCATGCTTCTACTGTGGGCATCACGAAGTTTGTGCAGAAGTCCGCCGCTGGTTTACTGATGCAAAAGGAACTCGAGTACATGGGGCGAGCGCTGCAATACCCTGAAGACCCTTTTGTCGCTATTCTTGGCGGAGCCAAAGTGAGTGACAAGATCGGGGTAATTGAGAACCTGATGAGCAAGGTGCATTCCATCATCATCGGCGGCGCAATGGCATACACATTTCTGAAGGTGCAGGGCCATAACGTCGGCAAGTCTCGCGTGGAAGAAGACAAACTCGATCTCGCTCGGAAAATTCTTGAAGATGCCAAGAAAAACGAGGTCAAGATTCTGCTGCCGATTGATCACATCGTCGCCGCAAAAATCGAGGCTTCGGCAATCCCGAAGATTATCGGCGAAGGGCAGCCCATCCCGGATGACATGATGGGACTCGATATCGGTCCCAAGACAGTCGAACTGTTCTCCGAAGAGATTTCCCTGGCTGCAACTATTCTGTGGAACGGTCCGATGGGCGTTTTCGAGATGACACCTTTCTCTCGTGGAACATTCAAAATCGCGCAAGCGGTGGCCGACAACGCGGGCGCGACCTCCATCGTCGGTGGAGGGGATTCTGTGGCTGCAATTCGGGCCGCCGGCGTGAGTGACAAAATTACTCACATCTCCACCGGCGGTGGCGCCTCGCTGGAATTTCTCGAAGGCAAAAAACTTCCCGGCGTAGAAGCATTGACTGATAAACGCTAGGTGGATGAAGCATCCGATGGGAGAACGTTGAAGATTATGTCCCGCAAAAAGTTGATGGCTGCCAATTGGAAGATGTACAAGACAGCAGAGCAGACACGGGATTTTTTCCAGGCTTTCCTGCCAATGGTGTCTGGGAAAGACGGCAGTGACATTGTTGTGTGTCCCCCTTTCACCAGCCTCTCGACGGCAGTGGCGGCAGCGGAGCAATCCCACGTCGGAATTGGCGCGCAAAATATGTACTGGGAGAAGGAAGGCGCCTTCACCGGGGAGATTTCGGCGGCGATGTTGCTGGCTTTAGGGTGCACTCATGCCATCATCGGACACTCCGAACGGCGGCAATATTTTGGCGAGACTGACGATACCGTAAATTTGAAACTGAAGTCAGCTCTGGTGGCCGATCTGACTCCCATAGTGTGCGTGGGCGAGGTGCTCGAAGAGCGCGAAGCCGGACTCACCGAGGACGTTCTGCGACGTCAATGTCTGCGGGCTTTCCATGCCCTCTCTGCGAAGAAAGCGGCAAAGCTCGTGGTCGCATACGAACCCGTGTGGGCCATCGGGACGGGCAAGACCGCGACTCCACAAATGGCTTCGGAGGCACACCAACTGATTCGCGGCGAGGCTGCAAAGGCTTTCGGCGAAGAATTTGCGGGCAACCTGCGAATCCTCTACGGAGGTTCGGTTAAGCCCGAGAATGCCGCTTCGCTTATGGCGGAAGAAGAGATCGACGGCGCACTGGTCGGCGGCGCTAGCCTGGACCCAAAATCGTTTGCTGCAATCGTGAATTACTAACACCACGCGTAGCAGCCTAGCTGTCTTTGCGATAAAGCAGGTTGCGCATCGCTTCCCTGCGAGCCTCGTTGGCTTCCTTGTCGTTTGTATCTCGCACTCCATCCGCACGGCCCGTTGGAACATCCTCAGGTTCGCTACAGGATGGACAGCGGTTCGCGAAACCCGGCTTATCGGGTTTGAGTTCGAACTCCTCCGAACAAATGCTGCAGATTTTAATGGGGAAAACCATGGCAATATTCTAATAAAATTTTGGAATTCGCCCATCGGCTTGCGAAAGAATTCCACGGCTTCAATCCTGGCCGACAGCACTGGCTCAAAGTAACCTGTCATCTCGACCGGAGTGGAGGCTTCGCGCAGCGAAGGTACCACGGCGTGGAGAGACCTGCTTTCTCCACCTAACAGCCGGTCTCTCGACTCCGCAAAGCCAAAGGC
>JBDUDA010000215.1:0-5300 GCA_040003205.1 Acidobacteriaceae bacterium
TGTAGAGTCCGCAGCTCCATTATTCGAGCGGGACGATGCCTGCGCCTCTTTTGCAATTTCTCCCCACGGAACTTCGTGTTTATGGTCCTCGAAATGATTCTTACTGCGCTCCGCCCAACGGAGAGTTAGCTCCATCGAAGTGCGCATCCGCTCACGGTCCGCCGGATGCTCGGTGCATTCATCGAACGCCATAATGATGTCGGCGCCCAGGCCGATCTGAGCCTCCATCGCGCTCTCAGGACTGAAGAAGTGCGATGAACCGTCCAAGTGAGAGCGGAACGTCACGCCTTCTTCGGATACTTTTCGCAGCTCGCTCAAGCTGAATACCTGAAATCCGCCAGAGTCGGTAAGAATCGCCCGCGGCCACGACATGAAGCGATGCAATCCGCCGAGCTTGCGGACCTGTTCCACGCCCGGTCGCAGATATAAGTGATAGGTGTTTCCCAACAGAATCTGCACGCCTAGGTCTTCCAGTAAGTCTTGCGACACTCCCTTCACTGAGGCTAACGTCCCCACCGGCATAAACACGGGAGTTTCGACCTCGCCGTGGGGAGTAAGCAGGCGTCCGGCCCGGGCCGAGCCAGATTCAGCTTCGATCTTGAATTCCAGAGACACTGCTGGGATTGTAGCAATGGGGAAACGCGGTACAGACCGCGACATCTTATTTCTATTTTGCGTTCACGAACTCCGCCAGTGGAACAACCTCAACCTTCTTTCCCAACGAATAAGCCTTATCGCCCGGATACAAAACGTACAGCCGATCGAGCTTGAGGTCATGCAGGGCGATCCGCATGGAGGGAGTCAGTACGGGCGCATCTGCACGTTTGCACTCAACCCCGATGCGACGTCCGCCTTTGAAAAGCAGAAGGTCGAGCTCGGCGCCGTTGTGCGTTGCCCAGTAATAAACTTCGTCAGCGCGAAAAGACTTGATCACTTCCTCCACGGCATAGCCTTCCCAGGAGGCCCCCACCTTCGGATGAAACTCCAGATCGCGATGATTGCCGATGCCCAGCAGAGCATGCAGAAGTCCGCTATCGCGTACGTACACCTTGGGGGCCTTTACCTGCCGCTTGCCGAGGTTTTCAAACCAGGGCGGCAGTTGCCGCAGCATAAAGACACCGGTCATCAAATCAAGATAGCTGCGAACCGTCGGCTCGGTTACGGCCAGTGCGCGCGCCAATTCGGAGGAGTTCCAAATCTGCCCATGGTAATGAGCGACCATGTTCCAGAAACGCTGCAAAGCGGTCGCTGGAATTGTGACGCCCAACTGGGGCAGGTCGCGTTCCAGAAATGTCTGCAAAAACTGGTGCCGCCAAGCGAGCGAACTCGCTTCTGTTCGAGGGGTATAGGAGAGGGGAAAACCGCCTCGCAGCCAATGACGACCCTGCGCGGCTGCGCCCAGGTCGGCCAGCCGGAAACCTTCCAGTGGAACGGTTTCGATGCGTCCAGCGAGCGATTCGGAAGATTGCCGCAGCAAATCAGGCGAAGCGCTTCCGAGGATCAGAAAGCGCGCGGGAAGAGGCTTGCGATCGGCCAAAACACGCAACAAGGGAAACAGATCGGGACGGCGCTGAATTTCGTCAATCACCACCAGCTTCTTAAGCGGGCGTAAAGCCGTATTGGGTTCGGTAAGCCGGGCGAGACTCTGGGGATCTTCCAGATCAAAGTAGTTAACCGAATTGGCCGGCACAAACTGGCGCGCCAGCGTCGTCTTACCGCACTGCCGTGGGCCCAGAAGCGCCACCACCCGGCTGCGCTTCAAGGCGGCTTTTATGCGCGCAATATCTGTGGCGCGTATGATCACAGCAAAAAATGTACACCATGAAAATTGAAAGGTCAACTTTCAATTTTCATGGTACTAAAATAGGTCTTATCTGGGGCGATAACGAGTAGCCGGAAGTTGGCTATGACAGCTGTGGCGCTTTTTCTGCCAGCAATTTAGTAATCTTCGCCACAAATTCCTCCACCGCCATGTCTTCGGTTTTCTCTTTTCCGCGGGTGCGGATATTCACTCGTCCGGCTTCCGCTTCCTTGTCGCCAACGATCAACAAAAACGGCACCTTCTGCATGGCATGCTCGCGGATTTTCGCGTTCATCTTTTCATTGCGAGCATCCACATCAACTCGCACGCCGGCGGCTTTCAGTTGCTGTGCAACTTTGTTTGCGTACTCCGCATGCCGCTCAGCGATTGGGATCAACACCGCCTGCACCGGAGCCAGCCATACCGGGAACGCTCCCGCGTAATGCTCGATCAATACTCCAAAGAACCGTTCGATGGATCCATACAGCGCGCGATGCACCATTAACGGCTGTTTGCGGGAGCCATCTTCGGCGACATATTCCAAATCAAACCGCTGGGGCAGATTGAAATCGAACTGCACGGTGGAAAGTTGCCACAGGCGTCCGATTGCATCCACCAGCTTGATGTCAATCTTCGGACCGTAAAATGCTGCCTCTCCCGGCATAGTCTTGTAATCAATATTCCGGCGCTTCAGCACATTTTCCAGTGAGCGCGTCGCCAGGTTCCATTGCTCTTCACTGCCCACAAAATTCGCGCGGTCCTCCGGATTCCAGGTTGAAAGTTCGGTCTGAAACTTGTCGAAGCCGAAATCCTTGAGAACATCCAGGGCGAAGTCGAGACAAGCTTCGACTTCACTTTCGATCTGCTCCGGAGTACAGAAAATATGCGCGTCATCCTGAGTGAATCCGCGTACCCGTAACAGGCCGTGCATCACGCCCGAGCGTTCGTAGCGATACACCGTGCCGAGCTCGCCCAGCCGCACCGGAAGATCGCGATAAGACTTCAGTCCATCTTTATAAATAAGAATGTGGAACGGACAATTCATCGGCTTAAGCCGGTATTCGGCGTCGTCAAGCTCCATCACGTCGAACATATTTTCCGCATAATAGCCTTCGTGTCCCGAAGTTTGCCAGAGCTGCCGCCGCGCCACGTGCGGAGTGTAGACAAGCGAATAGCCTCGCTTGATGTACTCCGAGCGCATCCAGTCTTCCATCTCTTTGCGAATAATTCCGCCCTTGGGATGCCAGAAGATCAACCCCGGCCCCGCCAGCTCCTGAATAGAAAAAAGATCGAGCTGCTTGCCAAGTACGCGATGGTCGCGCTTCTTGGCCTCTTCGATGTTTTTCAGATACTCATCGAGGTCTTTCTTCGAAAAGAAAGACGTGCCATAAATTCGCTGAAGTTGCGGATTCTTTTCGTTCCCAAGCCAATATGCGCCCGCGATGTTCAGGAGCTTGAAAGCTTTGATCTTCCCCGTCGAAGGAATGTGCGGACCGCGACAGAAATCAGTAAATTTTCCCGTGCGGTAGAGAGAAATCTTTTCATCGGGCTTGGTGAACTGCTCGATGAAATGGCACTTCATGAAATCCCCGTCGTTCTTAAACTCCTGCAGTCCCTGTTCGCGCGGTAGGAATTCCCGTGCATAAGGGATGTTCTGCTGCACCAGCTCCTGCATCTTCTTTTCAATCTTCTCCAGATCGTCGGGAGTAAATGGAGTGGGACGAAAGAAGTCGTAGAAGAATCCGTTCTCCGTTGCCGGGCCGTGACCGAGCTTAGTCTCCGGAAACAATTCAAGAACCGCTGCGGCGAGCAGATGAGCAGACGAATGACGATAAACCGCCAGCGCTTCGGGGTCAGTCTCCTTCAGCAGCCGCAGGTCGGCGTCTTTGTCGAGAGGACGGGCAAGATCAATAAGATCGCCGTTGGATTTGGCGACTAAGACTGCATCGGCCAGCCGGGGACTGATGGACTTCGCAATCTCAAACGCAGTCGTGCCCTGAGGAACTTCCTTGACGCTCCCGTCCGGAAGCTTCACGTGAATCATGTCTGCCATATGTGTGATGTTGAATCTTTGAGTTTATTGGAGCAGTTGAGGAGGGTCAAACCGGGTGGCCATATGCATCTGTCATGTTGAGCGGAAGGAGTCGCGCAGCGACGAGTGCAGTCGAAACATCCCTATACCTTCACCGGAACCCATAGGGATACTTCGACGCAAAGAGTCATCCGCAAGCGGATGACTCTTTTTGCTCAGGATGACACGGACGCTCAGGTGTTACCAGCCAACTTTCTTCCCCTTATTCTGTTCATCCAGCCACTTCTGCAACGGCGCAAAATATTCGAGGATTGCTCCCGCATCCATTTTGCGTTCCCCTCCGAGCGCCTCCAGTGCATCCGGCCACGGACGGCTCTGCCCCATCTCAAGCATCTTGTTAAATTTCGCTCCCGCTTCTTTTGAGTTGAAGAAGGTGCAGCGATTTAGCGGGCCTTTATATCCGGCCTCGCGGCACAGCGAACGGTAAAACTGAAATTCGAGAATGTGGGCCAGGAAGTAGCGGGTGTAGGGTGTGTTGCCGGGAACGTGATACTTCGCGCCGGGGTCGAAATCCACCTCGCTTCTTACCACGGGCGGGGCAACTCCTTGATATTTCAGGCGCAACTCCCACCAGGCTTTGTTGTAATCCTGCGGCTTGATTTCTCCGGAGAAAACCTTCCAGCGCCATTGGTCAATCATCAATCCGAAGGGGAGAAATGCGACACGATCAAGCGCCTGCTTCAGCAACAGTGGAATATCCGCTTCCGGCGGCGGGATTTTCTCCAGTAATCCAACTTGCTTCAAATATTCGGGAGTAATAGCCAGAGCGATGGCATCGCCGATCGCCTCGTGGAAGCCATCATTCGCTCCGCCCTGAAAAAGTGGAGGCTGGCCTTTGTAAGCACGCTGATAAAAGTTGTGTCCAAGTTCATGGTGGACGGTGACGAAATCAATATCCCTCACTTGCAGGCAGGTTTTAATGCGCAGGTCATCGCGATTATCAATGTCCCACGCGCTGGCATGGCAAACGACGTCACGGTCCGCAGGTTTGGTGAAGAGCGAACGCTCCCAGAAAGTCTTTGGCAACGGAGCGAAGCCCATCGAAGTGAAGAACCCTTCGCCGTAGCGCACCATGCCCTTGGGATCTACGTTCTTCGCTTTCAGCAATTCAGTTAGGTCGAAGCCTCCATTATTGTCCTGCATGCCAAGCAGCGGAAAAATGTTCCCCCACTGCTGAGCCCAGGGATTCCCCAACAGATCGGCTGGTATCGGGCCATCGGGAGGAACGGTTTTTGCGCCGTACTGCTGCGCAAGTCGCGCGCGAACGAAAGTATGCAGCGAGAGATATAGGGGACGCACCTGCGTCCAGAGCCGCTCCAGTTCGGAGCTGAACTCTTCCGGAGTCATGTCGTAGCCCGCGCGCCACACGGCTCCGGTATCTTTGAAGCCGATTTCGCGGGCGCCCTG
>JBDUDA010000216.1:0-5293 GCA_040003205.1 Acidobacteriaceae bacterium
GCGCTGCGCCGGGTGCCGGCGTCCTGGAAGACAACAACAAGGCGAGGCCGAGCGCAGAGCCGAGAGCAACGATTACGAACAAGACGGCCGACGAAATTTTAGCTGAACGTCGGACAGAAGAATCCGCTGCGGAATTCGCCTCTTTTACCAGAAACCCACCCAGGAGCAGCGCCAGCGCGGGCAGTGCAGGGATTGTGTAGTACTCCTGCCGGGTCGAGAAGCTGAAAAACACGAGAATGACCAGTGCCCACAGTGCGCAGAAGAGACTTGTGCGTTGCAACGCGGTGAGTTGCTCACCCATTGCGCGCCAGGATTTGGGAACTTGTTGTAAGGCTTGCGGAAGAAACACGCTCCAGGGCACCAGCCACACCAGAAGGAGTGCCCAGAAAATCAGCAGGGGCACAGTGTCATAGCCTGGGGGCACACGCTTGTTAACGTAACGAAGGAATTGTTCGTTGACAAAATAGAACCACAGAAACCCGCGCACTGCACCCTGTGCCGGATTTCGCAGCGCCGCCAGAATATGCCAGGGGGCCGCGACTAAGAAAAAGATCAAAGCGCTGGAGAAGAGCCGCAACTTCCGCAGATATCCAAGATTCCGAGTGATCAATAAATACAAGCCAACGGTGGCGAGGGGAAACACCAGTCCGATCAAACTCTTCGTCAGCATGTTCAGAGCGCAGGTGAAGGCGAATCCCCAACAGGTAAAGCGTGACGGAACATCTTCCTCGAGTGATCGCAGAAAAAAATATGCGCCCAGTGTCAGCCACAGACCGACGATTACGTCTGGAATCTGGAAGCGCGTGAACATGTAAGGTCCCACGCATGTACCCAGCACGACTGCGGAATAAAACCCTCCGGTCTCGCCAAATGCTCTCTTCCCCACAGCGTAAGTGGAAAGCATCAGGGCCAACATCCCCAACATCAGTGGCAGGCGAGTGCTCCAATCCCTGACTCCGAAAATCCGGTAGCTCGCGGCCACCGCCCAATACATCATCGGGGCTTTTTCGAGGTAGCGGACGCCGTTGGTGTACATCGTCACCCAATCGTCGCGCAGCACCATCTCGCGCGCGGCCTCGGCGTGAATCGTGTCTACGTCGTCGAGCAATGGGGGAGTAAAAATTGACGAAAAGTAAATCGCGATCCAGAGAAGAAAGATGCCCGAAATCGAGGCAACCTTGAATCTGGAATTTATAGCAACTGGAAAGCTGACGGCATCAAGCTGTCGATTTACTGGGCGTGAGACCAGGGGCAGGTTCATGCAGAGCGTAATTATACGGGAGCTATGAAACTGGAGGCGAGCGAGTTATCTCAGCGAAGCCAGAGAAACACGGCAATCGTGGCTAAGGGAACCACGATCATTCCCAGTGTATAAATGTGTTCACTCAGCCAGCTTTCACCGGATTGCTGACTTTCCAGCGCTGTAAACATGCTCGGAGTACTCTCGGAGCCAACACTTTTACCGCGCGCTTCGCAGTCCAGACAAAGGGTACGGCTGCTTGAGATCGGGAACCGGCAGGAAAAACAACCGTGGATCTCCTTGTGTTCCGCCACCAATCGTGGGTTGCCGTCCGGGATCGCGGAAGAACTGGAAACACTCAGAGGCGGAGGGCCAACTTCCTTCTGCCCGCCGGCGAGCTTCATCGTTTCGGTATCGTCCATTGCCGCATTAATCAATTCTGCCAAGCGGCCAACGGCTATCGCGTCATTCTGATTGAAGGCTTGCGCACGCCCCGAGAACAGCTGAAAAGCGCCAATAACTTTTTGGTCGTGCAGCAGCGGAACCGCCAGGGCCGAAATTACGTTGAGTTCCTTACAGTTCTTACTGTCCAGTCGGGACTCGCTTTGGCTGTCAGCACAAAACGAAATCTCTTTGGTCCTGAGACATTCTTCGAAGAGCCCGGAAATGGATGAGAGGTCAGACTCCGACTCAAAGCGCGGCGAACCAGCGCTGGTCCTGCAAATCCACTTGCCCTCTTGTAGCAATGCAATCGTTGCTCCCGACGCACCGCTGATGAACCTGGCTCGCTCGGCCAGCAACTGTAATGCAGCCTTAAATTCTCGCTCGGCGAATGCTGCTGGATCCTCATCCAGATCTTGCTTGAGAAAGCTCAGGCAATCCAGCTCATCTGGACTCTCTACGTGAATCGATGAAAGTTGCAGGTGTTCGCTACTGCGAGCAGGAGCGATCCGGGCGGGCGCATTCAAATCCAGAATAGAAAACTGTGACATGGCTCACGAACATTATCGGTGAGTTTTGCGCATGCCCCAAGTTACTTCCGTCTCAGTCCCGACCGCCGCATTCACGTCGCTCAATTCAAGTCGGCGAGCGTCAAAAACGTGTAGCCGCCACCGTATTGGGTATCCATCGCTACCAGCGTGCGATTCTGTCCGGTAGCCAGTGAAATGGCGCCTGTATCGATGTAAGCGAAAGTGGTGCCGGGCTGGGTAAAGTACACTTCGTAAGCCTGCGCGGTAGTCAAATTCTCATAGCTGGAAGCTTGTCCGAAGGCCAAATTCGTGATGGTAGGCGCTACGCTGGTGATGCTGGTGCCCTGGGGCACGATATAGACGTCCGCCGTAGTCAGACTGGGGGCAGCGTTAACGATTCTAAGGTTGATGGCAGTTGCAGTAGTGGTGTCGTCGGTGAGAGTTTACGAGCTGAGGCTTGTGGAATAATTCTCCACGACGAAAGTATATTTTCCGTCCTTCGCCGCCGAAATCGTCTGATCGAGGAACGGTGAGTTGGTTCCGGTCGGTTCAATCTGGATGCGCGTGGAACCGGACTTAACCGAAATATAGCTGGTCGTCGCCCCATACAGTAAATCAGTGGCGACGACGCTGCCATTGATGACGACATCCACGTTCGATTCGCCTGGAGAAGCTAAAAGTAATCGCACTTGCGCGTTGCCACTGCTGGAACATCCAAGTGCGGCCAAAATTAAGCCGGACGCCAATAAGCTTGCACTCACTCTCGTTAAAAATTCCAAACTTTTCTCCCCAGACAAAGATTTGCAGCACCCCACCACTTACGGTGTGATCATCTAACCATCTGCCGAGACGTCGTGGCGTAAAGAGAGCGTCAAGCTTTGTAAAAGTTTGTAGCGGGGAGTGCGCAGGGAGAAGAGCCGGTTAGTGGGCTGGAAGCTTTTCGTCGCGCCGGCGAAGCCAGTCTAAGAACATTTGTTCCAGAGGTTTGTCGTAGGTCATCATCATGTGCCGGATGCTATGCCCGCTGACGAGGTGACAAACTTCTTCGGCGAGATTCTTCGCATGGTCACCGGCGCGCTCAAGTGATTGCGTCATGAAAATTACTTGCATGCTGGCGTGACGCGGCACATTCTCTGGGTTCTCGATGTGCCGAAGGAAAGTGAGGTTTCGCAAGCGGTCCATTTCGGCGTCCGAGCGCAAGACCTCGATGGCCTGTTTTACATCGCGGGTTGAAAAAGCTGAGCCCACGTCCGAGAGCATCTTTTCGAGGACGGTCGCCATGCGGGTAAGATCGCGAGTGTCCTGCGGATCAAGCGGACCGGCAGCCTGCGCGCTGCTGGCGAAACTTAGCAACAAATCACCGACGCGCTCGAGCCCAATCATAAATTTCATGCAGGCGAGCAGTTCACGCGCCTCTGATTCTGAAACGTGCGTGATGGCCTGGGTCACGCCGGCATCAATTTCAATGTCGAGCTTGTCTAACTGTTTCTCACGTTCCCGAAGGCTGCTGAGCAACGCCGCAGACCCAGTGGCAATGCCCTCGGCGGCAGCCGCGGCAGCGTCTCGTGCCAAGGCGCAAGCCTCAACCGTGCGTTGCACTAGATGGGGATAGGAAAACACAACTTCCGCAGTTGGCAGGGTGGCAGTACTCATGTCGCGACCTCCGGCAGCCGGACCGCAAAAATGCAGCGGGGGCCGCTTTTACATTCTTCTGAAGCTCTAGGGTATCTGGCATTAGGCGGGCTTTGGTTAAAGTCTTGTAAATTTAGAGGGTTCTTGCGATTGCGGGAAAGTACAGCGGTAGGAAACTTATGACTCGGCCAGCGGTAGAGTGAACAGGAAAGTGGACCCATGATTCAGTTCACTCTCGGCGCGGATCGAGCCACCGTGTGCCAGCACAATGTGCTTGGCGATGGCGAGTCCCAAGCCAGTGCCGCCCGATTCCCGCGACCGGGCCGGATCTACCCGGTAAAAGCGTTCGAACAGGCGATGCAGATGTTCGGAAGGAATTCCGGGTCCAAAATCGCGAACGAAGAACTCCACATTTTTCTCCGCCGGGCGCGCTCCAACTACGATACGCCGGCCGGAACCAGCGTATTTCAGGGCGTTCTCGAGCAGGTTGGCGAAGACCTGATGAATCGCTTCCGCGTCTGCGTTCACCGGGCTCCCAGCCGTGTCATCCACTTGCAGGTCAATACGCTGGGCTCGTGAACTTTCGCGAAAGCTCTCCGCTGCTTCGCGAAGTAGTTCGCCTGGCACTACCGGCTGCACGTCAAAACGCTGCTCCCCGGATTCGACCCGCGCGAGCGTCAGCAGGTCTTCCGTTAGGCGCCCCATGCGCGCGGAATTTTTTCGGATAATTTCTAAAAAGTCACGCGAAGAATTGTCCGCTGCGGCATCGAGCAGGGTCTCGGCGTATCCCTGGATGGAAGTGAGAGGCGTCCTCAGTTCATGGGAAACGTTGGCGATGAAATCGCGGCGGGTTTTTTCCACCCGCTCAGTTTCGGTCAAGTCGCGCAAGACCGCCACGGCCCCGCCGCCGGGCATTGGCGCTGCCGTCACTTCGAACGTCCGCGAGGGAAGCATGGAGGCGGCGCGCGCGGTAAATACTCTGCGCGATACACTGGCAGCTTGCACAGCTTGGAGGAAGTCGGGGTCGCGAACGGTTTCAACCAGCAGGGCGTTTAGTCGAGTGTGCTGTGGAACCAGTTTATCCATCGTCTGGTTCGCCCACTGTACCCGTCCGTCGGCGTCAACGGCAATGACCGCGTCCTGCATGCTGTTCAGCACTACTTCTAATTGATTACGGCTTGTACGAAGAGCGGTGAGTCTTTTCTCTAGGTAATTTGCAGAGCGGTCAAGAGCGCCGGAAATCTGTCCAACTTCGTCGTCCGAAGTCTCGGCGATCCTGGCTGTGAGGTCGCCCTCCGCGGTCCGCTGGGCAAAAGCCTCGATTCGAAGCAGCCTTCCAGTCACATACTTAGCGCTGAAAACCGCGAGGAGCAAAGCGACTACGAACGCGAGAACGGAGGCCAGCAGGATTTGCCGTTTCGCCTCCCACCCAAGATCGAAAAGTAGAAAC
>JBDUDA010000217.1:0-5286 GCA_040003205.1 Acidobacteriaceae bacterium
GCAAGCAGATTCAGTTTTTTCTGGCATTTGTGTTCGCCCTTTCGATTACGTCAATTGCGCAAACCGCAGATCCCTCCGCCGCCTTACCGGCTGCTCCCAGTGCAGCCTCTAGCGCGCCCGCCACGATTGCAACGGGCGGAGGAAGCAAAATCGGCACCATCAACGTGGAACAGGCGATCTTTGCCAGCAACGAAGGCCAGCGCGATTTCGATGCCCTCAGCAAAAAGCTTGAGCCCAAACAGACCGACCTCAAGTCAAAAAATGATGAAGTGGAGAGCTTAAAAAAACAGCTCAACGCTCAGGGCGAGAAGTTGAACGACGATTCGCGAGGAACTCTGGTAAAGCAAATTGAGCAGAAGCAGAAATCGCTGGAGCGCTCCGTTCAGGACGCCCGCGATGACGCCCAGAATCAGCAGAACGAGATCGCCCAGCGCATTTTGCAAAAGATGGCGCCCATCATTGTGAAGTATGCCGGGGACAACGGATTCGGGTTAATTATGGACACCTCGAATCCCTGGCCGAACGGTCCCGTGCTCTGGGCGGGCCCTGCGGTCGATATCACAAAGCCGGTAGTGGATGCATACAACCTGCAATCTGGAGTCGCCGCTCCTCCGCCGGGAAGCAGGCCGAGCACAGCGACCAGGCCGGGCGCGGCAGGCGCAGGTTCGAAGTCTGCCACACCATCTTCGACCCGACCCGCAGCTCCAGCAACAAAAGCGCCGGCAACCACGACCCCTAAATAAGTCGCGATAACATGCGAGGTAACAGGAGACCGCCTGCGGGCGGTCTTTCTTTTTCCCAATCGTTATCTGATGTGTGAACCACGTCACCCTGAGGGAGCGAGATTCTGCTATTTGCACGGATGACCGACGAAGGACCTCGGCAATTTTGGCCGGCTGTTTTGAACGACGAAGCAATGACGTAATCCACTCCAAATTCCCTAGCCGATATAATCACTTCCGTGACCACCACAGACGTCAGCAAACGCAGCATAACCCGGCCCACTTGGGCTGAGGTCTCGCTTGCAAATCTGCGTGGCAACTTTCGCGCGATCCGGCAGCGCGTCGGGCAAGCCGCGCAGATCTGTGCAGTCGTGAAAGCAGATGCCTACGGACACGGCGTCGTTGAGTGCGCGCAAGCGCTGGAGAGCGAAGGCGCAAAATGGCTGGGAGTAACTTCGCTGGACGAAGCCGTCCCACTGCTAGAGGCGGGCCTATCTTCCCGCATTTTATTGATGACCGGTTTTTGGCGAGGAGAGCAGGAAGACGTCATTCGTCTAAGGCTGACCCCCACGGTTTGGGAAGTGAGCCAGCTCGAGATGCTTGAAAAAGCTGCCGCCAAGCTTGCCGTTTCAGAGCAATCTGTTCATCTGAAGATCGACACCGGCATGGGCAGGCTGGGAGCATCGCTCGAAGACTTGCCGAAGATTTGCGCGTCCCTGAGATCTTGCCAACACCTTGTTCTGGAAGGTGTATCCAGCCACCTCGCTTCTTCTGAAGTTTTGCATTCAGAAGCAGGGCAGAAACAGCTTCAACGATTCGAGGAGGCGCAGCAGATTCTCCGCCGAGAAGGTTTAAAGGCTCCGCTCGTACATATCGCCAATTCATCTGCGATTATTTCGCGTCCGGAAACCTGGAAGCAAATGGTACGTCCTGGGATCGCTCTCTACGGATATCACCTGCCTTTCCAAGGTGAGAGCACTCAGGCGAGCATCGCCGACATAAGGCTCAAGCCGGTGTTGACGTGGAAGACGAGAATTCTCTCCGTTAAGGCGGTCCATGCCGATCAAGCGCTGGGTTATGGCGGCAGCTTCACAACCAGGCGTCCGTCGAAGATCGCAGTGCTTCCGGTTGGCTACGCGGACGGATTGAATCGCCGTCTCTCTTCGCGCGCGAACGTAATCGTGGACGGGCGCTATGCCACCATCCGCGGCAGAATTTCGATGGACCTGACGCTTATTGACGTGACCGACATCCCCGGTGCGGCAGCCGGAGATGAAGTGATACTTCTGGGTTCGCAGGGTGCTTTAAATGTAGATGCCCAACAGCACGCGATTCTTTCCGACACTATCGCTTACGAAATTCTGTGTAACATCTCGAAGCGCGTTCCCCGCAAATACACGGAATAACCTCCGGACACGGATTTCTGCAATTCGCTGCTTGCCGCACTGCGTAGTTGCAGGCGTTTGATATGCTGAAAAGTCATGCCCTCACGCTATGCACAGTGGATGTACGACTGGGAGCACCGCCTCACCTCGGTTGACAATAACCGCGTGGTGCGTCCGTTGGAGTGGGGATTGGAGTGGCTGAAAGATTGGCCTTGCCGCAACGGCCATCCGGCGGCTTATGTTCCGGACGACGCGGAGAAATTTCTGCGGCTTTACAATCAGCGCATCGTTGACGCCAGTGACGATTTTTTTTCCTACGATACGCCCGCCGATTTCCGCTTAGAGCGGCGCGACGTGCAGGTGTTCAGCACACGCGAAGTACCTGATCCGAAGTTGGAAGCGAAAGTAAGAGGCACGCAGGCGGATTTTCTGCGCTTTACATCTCCGGTGCAAACTCCGTTTCCGGAAAATAACAACGTCAACGCCCGCTGGTTCCCAGCGCCAGGACGACGCGCAATTGTTCTTCTGCCTCACTGGAATTCCGATGCCCTTGCCTACAATAGCTTGTGCAAAGTTCTGAATCGCTTCGGAATCTCTGTGCTCCGATTGAGCATGCCGTATCACGACATTCGCCGCCCTGCGGAGATCAGTCGCGCCGACTATGCGGTGTCTGCAAACATCGCGCGCACCATTGATGCCTGCCGCCAGGGAGTAATTGATGTGCGCTGCTGCCTCGACTGGCTTGAACAGCAGGGATATGATCAGCTCGGAATTCTGGGAACAAGTTTGGGGTCCTGTTATGCATTTCTGGCGGCCGCGCACGATGCGCGCATTCAGGTGGCGGTGTTCAATCACGCCTCCACATATTTTGCGGATGTAGTTTGGCACGGCCAGTCAACCCGCCACATCCGGCAGGGACTCGAAGCTGAAATAGATTTAGAGCGGCTGCGAGGATTGTGGAGCGCAATCAGCCCTATGTCGTACTTCGATAAATTTGCGCGCTGGCGGAAAAACTCTCTCATTATTTATGCGAAGTATGACCTCACGTTTTTGCCGGAATTTTCTCGTGACGTCGTTCGTGAGTTCGAGCGCCATCATCTGCAGCATAAAGTCGTGGTGCTGCCTTGCGGCCACTACACTACCGGCGAAACGCCTTATAAATATATGGATGGCTACTACCTGGTCTCTTTCTTGAGGAAGGCGTTTGAGAATGTGCGAGCTGCGGCTCCGCAACTCGCTTAAAATCTCCCGCTGTTCGGGGATGCCTTCGGTGGGTTGTCCATTTAGAATGATCTTGCGATATTCGTTCCACTGGAACCGCCTCTTGAAGAGCCATCATGAATAAAAATCCGATGTATCGCTCGCTTGTTGAAACTGATCCTGTAATCGCCGGCGCCATTGATGACGAAGTGCGCCGCCAACACGAAGGACTGGAACTCATAGCGTCGGAGAATTTCGTCAGCGAAGCCGTGCTCGAGGCCATGGGATCGGTGTTTACCAATAAGTATGCCGAGGGATATCCTGGCAAGCGCTACTACGGCGGGTGCGAGTTCGCGGACGTGGTCGAAACTCTGGCGCGTGATCGTGCGAAACAGCTCTTCGGAGCCGAGCATGCCAATGTGCAGCCGCACGCCGGATCGCAAGCCAACATGGAAGCCTTCGCTGCCGTATTGCAGCCGGGCGACACAATCCTCGGATTGAATCTGGCGCACGGCGGACATCTCACGCACGGCTTCCATCTGAATTTTTCCGGCAAGACTTACAAAGTTATCCCTTACGGTGTGACCAAAGAAACCGAAACCATTGATTACGACGATCTCGAAAAGCTGGCTGAAAAAGAAAGGCCGAAGCTGATCATCGGAGGCGGAAGCGCTTATCCGCGCATCATTGATTTTGCTCGCATGCGTCAGATCGCGGACAAAGTTGGCGCGCTCCTCCTCGTAGACATGGCGCACTTTGCGGGGTTGGTCGCTGGCGGCGTGCATCCATCGCCCATACCCCATGCCCATATTGTGACTTCTACCACGCATAAAACTCTGCGCGGGCCGCGCGCCGGAATGATCCTCTGCCGGCAAGAATTTGCCGCAGCCATTGATAAAGTCGTATTTCCCGGCATGCAGGGCGGACCGCTCATGCACATGATTGCCGCCAAGGCCGTCTGTTTCCTCGATGCCATGCGGCCGGATTTCCGCGACTACGCGCGTCAGATCGTCAGCAACGCGAAGGTGCTCGCGGATACGCTCGCGGGCGAAGGCTTCCGTATCATTTCTGGAGGCACCGACACTCACCTCATGCTTGTGGATGTGTTTTCTCAGGGAATGTTTGGCAGTGAAGCTGAGAAGGCCCTGGGAGACGCGGGCATTACCGTGAATAAAAACGCAATCCCCTTCGACGTAAACCCTCCGCTGAAGCCGAGCGGCATTCGCATCGGCACGCCGGCCCTCACCACGCGTGGAATGAAAGAAGACGACATGCGGCAGGTGGGACGCTGGATTTCCGAAGCGCTGCGCAATCGATCAGATGCGTCTGCCCTGACCAAAATCCGCAAGCAGGTGCTGGATTTCGCCGACGCCTTTCCGTTATATCCTGAGCGGCGCGCCAATGCTCACGCGGAATTAAGGGCCTGAGAGCGTCCTGCTTTGTGATTAAATCACTCTCGTGAAGGTCGCAATTGATATTCGCCGGATCACCGATTTCGGCGTCGGCACTTACACGCGCAATGTAGTGCGGGCGCTGGGCCGGCTCGATGTCAAAAACGAATATTTTCTTTTCGGCGCACTTCAGAAAGTTTCTGAAATCGGTTTTCTTCCCCCTAACTTCCACGCCGTCCCTCTTCTGCACGGCGAAAACACCGTCAAGGGCTACTTCGAATGCCGCGCCACCCTGCGGCGCTTAAATTGTGATCTCGTCCATATCCCGCATCTTTTCTGGATGCCTCGCAGTTTGCCTTGCCCATATGTAATGACGGTCCATGACGTTCTTGAGCATATGTACAGAGCCCATGACGGATCCAGTGTGCGACGGTCTCTTCACTTTCACTTGACCAAGCGAGTGCTGAAGGGCGCGGCGCGAATTCTTGCAGTTTCGAATTTCACCAAAGCCGAGATCGAAAAACTTTTCAAGATTTCTCCCAATAAAATCGAAGTCGCCTACAACGCCATTGACGCGCGTTTTCTTCA
>JBDUDA010000032.1:0-17877 GCA_040003205.1 Acidobacteriaceae bacterium
CAGATTTGAAGGGGCACGGCTTCAGCCGTGCCGAAACATGACTCTGAACAAGGGGCTTTAGCCCCTGAGGAAAATAATGAACTTCAGTCGAATCGCCATTATCTCTCTATTGCTCGCGGCAAGCCTGACCTGCGCCGCTCAAAGCAAACGCAAAATCATCATTGACCAGGACGCCGCCGGCCCCGCTGGCACGGACCAACAATCCATCCTCCTTCTGATTCAATCTCCACAAACCGAAGTCCTCGGAATCACTGTCGTCACCGGAGATCAATGGCTCAAAGCTGAAATCGCGCACACCCTGCGCATGCTCGAAATAATCGGCCGGACCGACATCCCCGTCCTCGCGGGCGCCGAATACCCCCTCATTCGCCGCAAGCAGCAGACTGAGATGTGGGAGCAGCGGTTCGGCTCGGTCGCATGGCTGGGAGCCTGGACGCCAAAGTTCTATCACCCGCCCGATCAATTAGGCGATATTCCAGAAGGCAAGCCCACGACGAAACCATCCGATGAAGATGCCGCACATTTTCTCGTCCGCATGGTCCACAAATTTCCGCACGACATAACCATTTATGCCGGCGGGCCGATGACAAATCTAGCCCTGGCGCTATCGATCGATCCTGAATTCGCGAGCCTCGCCAAGGAGTTGGTATTCATGGGCGCCAGCCTAAGTCCGCAGACGGACAATCCCGAGTTCGTCAACGGACCACGCCATGAGTTCAACATCTGGTTCGATCCTGAAGCGGCGCACATCGTGCTCCGAGCACCCTGGAAAAAGATCGTTTGCACTCCCGTAGATATCTCCGTGAAGACAATAATGTCTACGAAACTGATTGATCGCCTGAAGGGCAGTGACTCGCCGGCGGCAAAATATATCGCCACCTACACTCACCTCGAAGGCGAATATAACTACCTTTGGGATGAGCTTGCGTCGGCAGCCTGGCTTGATCCCAGCGTGATTACAAAAAAAGAAACTCGCTTCATGGATATCGATCTGGATCGTGGCGGAGGCTACGGCAATATTCTTACCTGGTCAGAGCGGGACAAGCCCAAAGTACCGGTCCAACCCGTAGAAATTCAGGTGGAGCTCGATACAGAAAAGTTTTACACGATGTTTGTCGACCTGTTGAAAGCGGCGACTCCAAAAAAGAACTAGCGTTTAAAGTTTAGCAATTGTTAGTTTCCAAGTTGCTCAAGCATCACCTGAGCGGCAGCATGTCCGGGATGCTGCCGCAACAATTCCCGCAACACCAATCGAGCTTTGGTCGGTTCGTTTTCGAGCGCATAGACCTTAGCGAGATTTAGATACGCCTGATCGAAACCAGGTGCAACCCGAATGCATTCCTCAAAGCTCGCGACAGCTTTTTCTCTTGCACCAGACCGCAAGTGCAAGACACCGAGGTTGTTTAACGCCTCAGGATAGGCGGGACGAAACTGCAACGCTGTCTGCAAATATTCGTTGGCCTTCTCCGGATCATTGAGCTGGGCAAAGACCATTCCCAGGCTGTAATTCGCTTCCGAATCTTTAGGGTCTACCTCGATCGCCCGCGCCAGCACCGCGCGTGCGTCGTCCCATCGCCGCTGCTGCCGAAACGCATTCCCCAGATTATTTAGCGCGACCAAGCTGGCAGGACTGAGCCGAACGGCCTCCTGGAAATATCGGATGGCCTCGTCAAAATGTTGCTCGCGGGTTGCGAGCAATCCTAGATTGTTCCAGGAATTCGACGCCGTCTCTGGGTAACTGGCGCGGGCCTTGGTTGCGCGCTCAAAGCTTTTTCGCGCCTCCCCGGTCTTTTCCTGCTTCAGATAGACGCTGCCCAAACCGTAAAGCGATTCCGCGCTCGCAGGCTCATCAGCGAGAGCCAGCTCGAACCATCTTCCCGCCTGATCAAAATAGCCCCGCTGATAAAACACCGATCCTAACGAAAGATAGTTTCGCTGGAACTCCACAGCGTCACTCACGCCCGGGAAAGGCAGCGCCCTTGCCAACCGCTCAGAGCCAGTCTTTGGAATTCTTACCACGTCTCGCTCTATCTGTTCGACATTGATTCTGCCCTGATAGATTTTAACGATGTCGCCTTTCGCATCGAGTAGAAGTGAAGTTGGCAGAGGCATGTCCCGGTGGCGATCAAACAGTTGCCTGAACAGAAGGTTGTAAATTCCAATAACGTCATCGGACGCGCACAGAATCGGAAGTGAGAATTCAGCGAACGGTGCGAGCGCTCGGAGTGCCTGCCCATCCGAGTCCACATTCACAGCGAGGATATCCGGCCCTCTGGTGGAAGGGGTTTTGTACAGATCATTTAAGGCCGTCAAATCTTTCTGATGGCTATTGGATCGGGCCGTCCAGAAATGAAGCAGGACTAGCCCTCCTTGTAGACTGGAGAGTGCGTGGGAACGGCCGTTCAGATCGGGCAAAGCGAAGTCGGGAGCCGGCAGAGGCGCAATTAGCCAAGTGTCTATTTCGGTCGGCAGAGTTGTAATGTCCTTCTGGGGAAGATCGTTTCCCCGAGGGTCTGACACTTGCGCCTTGAACGCGTCCGTACGAATCCTGTCCGATCCTTCTTCAACCCACACCCTGCAATTGATCGGGAGATCACGCACATCCTGTACCGTCCCGCTGGGCCAGCGAATGGAAGCTTGAATCGGAGCCTTCACGTTTCCCAAGCCAAAAAACACTTCCTTGCTGTGCTGAGAAAGAAATCCGGAGCCCGCTTGCAGCCAAAGCGTCTGTTGGCCATTCTTGGTTTTCACAGTCACCGCGGCTCCAATCGCATCCCGATTGCTCTTTCCTGTCCCACTCAACCGAAAAGCAATCGACGGGGGCAATTCTTTGTTTACATTTTTCGCCAGCCTCAGCTGCGGAGAATTCCTGTTCTTAATGAAAGCCTCGAGCCTGCCGTCGTGATCAAAGTCCGCTAAAGCAAATGCTCGGCCATCTTCAATAAAATCCAGCCCCACCGCGCCGGAGACATCGGAGAAGCTCCCGTCGCGATTGTTCGCGTAAAACACATTGCGTTCGAATCCGCTCCAGCTGCCATCCGAGCGAACCATTTCATTGATTGCGTTCCATCCCTGTTCGTACTCTCGCGAGGGCCGGGCGTCCACGGGAGATTTGGCCACGACCTGTCTCCAAAAGAAACTATTAAGATCTTGTTCCGAACGCGATGGCCCAGAGATCATGCCGTTCGTGACGTAGATATCTGCGAAGCCGTCGTGATCAAAGTCCCATGCATCGCTGGACCATGACCACCGCCCCATTCCCAGGTTCGCAGCGATACTTACGTCTCGAAAAGTACCGTCGCCACTATTGCGAAATAGAGAATTCCCCATCGCGTGTTTACGATAGAGGGACCGAATGTTCTCAGGCGCGTCTTCCTGAAAACTCTTTTGCGCCGAAATGCGATTTCCGGCGGCGGTCCACATGTTTGCGACATAAATACCCTCGGCGCCGTCGTTGTCATAATCAACGTTGCACACACCCATTCCCGCGCCAATATCTTCGACACCGGCCCGCGGGGCTACATCGCTAAAGGTCCCATCGCCATGGTTGCGGTACAGATTTTTGCGGCCAAAATCGTTTACCACGTAAAGGTCAAGCCAGCCGCTTCCATGGTAGTCGCCCCATCCGCAGCAAAAGCTGTAGCGCGTGTTGTTTTGATCTAGACCTGCTTCCGCGGTCACATCGCCGAAGGTGCCATCGCGATTGTTGCGCATCAAAAAGTTCTCAGGACCATTCTCAGCGTCGTAATACGGCGACGGATATTTGTACTGCTCAGTCCCCTGGTAATAAAGATAGAGGCAAAAATAGACGTCCAGCCATCCGTCGCGGTCATAGTCCGCCACGGCAGCGCCAGTAAAAGTTCCTTGTGGGGGTTTCGCAAACTTGAAAGCGTTCTCGACTCTGCGAAACTTGCCGCCACCCTCGTTATGAAACAACACCGGACCATCGGTACGTACCACGATCAGATCCTGACGTCCGTCGTTATCGTAGTCGGCGAAGAGCGCGCAGGCGGTATTCTCTAGAATCCCGAGCCCCGACGCTTCGGTGATGTCTTCAAACGTTCCATCTCCTTTGTTGCGGTAAAGCCGATTAGGCAATCCATCCGGCTGACAAACGTAGAGATCGTCGAATCCATCACCATCGATGTCTCCCACCGAAATTCCGTTGTGTCCATAAATGTCAATGCCGCAGGCGCCATCGAGGATGGTTCGCCAGTGGTCCGCGCCCAACAGCAGTTGTGACGTGAAGGACCCCACGCCGCTAAACGCCTCGCCAGCAACATCCACGAAAACAGTGCCGGGGGATCGACTCACAGTTTCAGTCAGCGCTCGCCAACCCAGGATTCCAAATTCTGTCTTTGAATCTAAAGACGTTTGTGGACTTGCAGGAAAAGCACGCGCCTCCCATTCGATATCCCAGTGTCCGACTCGTTGCTCACGTGCGGAAGGTTTATCGTCTACAGGCTGGTCTGGCCGGGACTTCCCTGCTCCGACGAGTTCGTAGCGCACGCGAGTCTCTAGTCGGCCAGACACTCGCGTCGACCGAGAAGACAGATTCTCCGGGGAACTGGCTTCCCGAATGCCGCTATCGTCGATCGACACTATCTGAAACTCAGCGGTCTTAATCGTGGAGAATGAAGCCATCAGCAAGCGCAACTCATGGAGAAAGGCTTCCGCCTCAAGGGAGGGTTGGCTGGCGAAGTTATTCTGAATGACTTCGACTACGGGGCCTGTGCGCACCACGCGAGATTCAGTCGGACGTAACGAGCATCCGCGAAAGGTGGGCGCAACAGCGTTTTGAATGCTCAGAACATTCTGCGGCGAGACTAGCAACTCATCTCTCAGAGCGGCCAATCTTCTCTCAATCTCGTCGCTATATTCTTCTGTAACGAAACTATCGAGACTTGCCTGTCTCTTAAGCAGAGTGCTCTCAAGCGGCAACTTCTCCCGATAGTGCGGATGCAAATGGAGATCGACGCCCCCGTCTATGGCCGAGTCGGCATCGGAATCGAAGAGCAGAAGCCTCTCGGGGAACAACAGGCCTAAAGGGATAAATGCAAGTGACGCGCTCTGGCAACAGCGCGCGAGAAACTCACGTCGACTGTGGCCCGCGGGATATTGGTTCGGCAACCGGTCCGCAGGGTTCTCATCGGAAAGAGCATCGCAGGGCAGCTTTTCGACTCGACCTCGCTTCTTTCTTCGTTGGCTCAGCTCAGTTCTCCCTCCACATTCTAGCGCGAGATAAAGCGGAACTCATTTAGGCAGCCGCAAGATAAACGTAGCGAAGAATGAACAGGGCGGTCAGAATCCAAATGACAGCACTGACCTCGCGATATTTTCCGGCGGCAACTTTAGCAACCGAATACGCGATCACCCCAAGGCTGAGTCCAGTTGCAATGCTGAATGACAGCGGCGTCATCAGGATCGTAATAAACGCGGGGAAAGCCTCAGTGAAGTCGCTCCACTTTACCTGTGCGATCGACGACGTCATGAGGGCCCCGACCAGGATCAGCGCTGGAGCGGTCGCAAAGGCTGGGATCGCAGTCGCCAGGGGTGAGAAGAACAGAGCAACCAGAAACAGAAGAGCAACCATGAGGTTACTTAGCCCGGTGCGTGCCCCCGCGGCCACTCCGGCAGCGCTCTCGATATAACCCGTAACCGTAGACGTCCCCGTAAGCGCTCCGAAAATCGTCCCTACGCCGTCTGCAACCAGGGCCCGGCCGACGCGGGGAATCTTCCCGTCCTTGACGAAACCGGCCTGCTCACAAACTCCGACCAGCGTGCCCACGTTGTCGAAAAGATCTACGAATAGAAATGCAAAGATAGCTTCCAGCAGACCCAGGTGCAACGCGCCTCGCAAGTCAAGTTGTAAAAACGTGCTTGACGGATGCGGCATTGCTACAAAGCTGGCAGGCCAGGACGTTATGCCACGAACAATTCCCAGCAGCGTCGTGCCGAGTATTCCAAGCAGAATCCCTCCATTTACCTTCCGCGCCGAAAGCACCAGCATCAGCGCAATGCCGAAGCAGGCGGTCTGCACCGCTGGGTCCGACAGATTGCCAATACTCACGAGCGTGGCCGGGCTTGGAACTATAAGTTTGGCGTTGCGCAAACCGACGAACGCGATGAACAGACCAATTCCTCCGGCCGTCGAATATTTAAGGCTGTCGGGAATGCCATTAACAATCTGCTCTCGTATTTTAGTGACCGTGAGCAGAACGAAGAGCACACCGGAAAAGAACGTCATCCCAAGCGCGGTCTGCCAGGGAATATGCATGCCAATGCAAACTGAAAAGGTGAAATACGCATTCAACGACATGCCCGGAGCGAGAGCGATGGGATAGTTGGCATAAACGCCCATCACCAGGGTCGCAACAGCGGCAGAGATGCAGGTAGCGAAGACCACGCCATCGGGTGGCATTCCAGCCTGCGCAAGAATTTGAGGATTGACGACGACGATGTACGCCATCGTGACGAACGTGGTGACGCCGCCCAGCATCTCCTGTCGAACGGAGGTGTTGTTTTCCGCCAGCTTGAAGTAATTATTGAGTAGCGCTTTCACCTCGTGGTCAGTCTCCGTCCTACTGGAAGTTGAAGAAGGGTATCATCTTTCACTTTTCACCGGCGGAATTCGCTTTGCAAGCGACACCGTTCGCAGGACACGGAGATTGATTGAAGCTTCTATAATGCAACGGCGTGACTTCCCTCTTGGATCAAATACGCGTTGTCGAGCTCACGGAAGCCCTTGCCGGTCCCTATTGCGCGATGCTTCTCGGAGATCTCGGGGCCGATGTAATCAAAGTGGAACGCAGGCTGATCGGCGATCAGTCGCGAGGCTGGGGTCCGCCCTTTGTCGGCGGACAGTCTGCCTACTTTCTCTCCGCGAATCGCAATAAGCGCTCGCTGGCGCTGGATTTTGATCGCCCTAAAGGAGAAGACATCCTCCATCGGCTGCTCGCTGCCGCCGATGTCTTCATTATGAATAATCCCTCGCTCCAGTCGCTTCGACGGCGAGGACTCGATCCCGAAACTTTATGCTCTCGCTATCACAAGCTGATTTGCTGTTGCATCTCCGGCTACGGTCTCGAAGGCCCGAAAGCGGGACGACCCGGCTACGACATTATTGCTCAGGCCGAAGCGGGCGTAATGAGCTTCACCGGAGAGCCAGAGGGCGAGCCCATGCGTTACCCCGTCGCCATAGCCGATATGACATGCGGAATTTATTCAGCTCTGGGTATCACTGCCGCGCTCTACGGGCGCGTGCAGTCGGGACGGGGCCAATTCCTTGACATGGCGCTGTTTGATTCGCAACTGAGCTGGCTCATAAATATCGGCAGCAACTTTCTGAATGCTGGAAAAGTTCCCGATCGCTGGGGAAATGCTCACCCCAGTATTGTTCCCTATCAGGTTTTTCGGGGAGCAGACCGCAAGCATTTCGTGGTAGGAGTTGGAACTGAACCGCTTTGGCGGCGCTTCACTAGGTTGCTGGGAATTGAAACGATCGCAGAGAGTCCTCGCTTCGCTTCCAATCAGCTTCGCATCGATAATCGCGCTGAGCTAATTCCAGCGCTGCAAAGTATTTTCGAAACAGCTTCATCGTCCGAATGGGTAAAGAAATTTGTCGATGCCGGAATTCCCGCTTCTGCCATTCATACCGTGCCCGAAGCTTTAACTGACTCCCAGACAATTGAACGCGGACTAATCATTGAACTTGAGCATCCCGTGCTGGGCTCCATAAAGAGCATCGCAAACCCCATCCGTCTTTCGAGTACGCCCATCACATATCGCCTGCCGCCCCCTTTTCTCGGAGAGCACAGCAGCGAGATACTCTCTCAGCTTGCGTACTCTAAAGAAGAAATAGAAATCGCACGAGCGGATTTGGCAATCTAATTTATACGTCAGGCGATCACAGGCGTATTCGAAACTCCCGCAGTGCCAAAAAGCCGGCGGTAGCGTTCGATTTCCGAGGGTAGCCCTAATGCTTTGGAGTAATTGTCCGAAAGCTTCACTGCCGGATGCCCTTCGGCGTCTGCCACCTTGCAGATCAGACTGACAGGATCGAACCACGCGTCTCCGTCAGGAGCGCATTCGCGGAAATCATTGGTGAGCAGTGTTCCCCACCCTGCGCTGAATCGTATACGGCGTCCCGGCGTCCACTTGCTGCGGTCCGCAAAATCGCCAGCGTTTCGAAAATCCCGCGAGCTGGCGCCGCCCCTGAATACTCCGCCGAAATAAGCATGCAGGCCCAATATGTCATCTACATCAAGGGCGTCGGACGCAATGATCAGCTTCTCGCGAGGGTCGCGACCGCGTCCGTGCAGCCATTCAATAAATTCATCGCCCGCGACATACGGGTCTTTACTGTCAATTCTTTGACCGGTCCAATCTGCCGTCCATTTGGGCGCGTCTTTCAAAAACTGTGTCGTCCCGAACGTATCTGGCAACATAATCAAAAGCGCGCCTTCGTAGGTTTTCTGCCACATTTCCAGAACGTGATACTGCGACTGTTTGAGTGCCTGATCGTCCGGAGCCAAGGCAGCGAGAACCATCTGTATTTCATGCGCATTGGTGCCAATGGCTTCCAGGTCATGCTTGTAGGCAAGAAAAGCATTGGAGGTCCCCGTGAAGCCGCTGCCCAGATTCGCCGCCATCGCCTCCACAACATATTCCTGCCATAGAAAACTATGCCGCCGCCGGGTGCCAAAGTCCGCCACGCTCAGATCGGGAACTCCCCGCAGGCGCTCAATTTTGCCCCAGAGTCTCGTCTTCGCCTTTGAATACAAAATGTCGAGGCCGAACTCGCCCAGCCTTTTTAAATTTGCCCTGGTCTTCAGCTCATCAATGATGGAAAGAGCATAAAGTTCCCACATCGTGGTTTCTGTCCACAGGCCGTGAAAAGACAGATCAAACTGACCATCTTTCACTGAGAGTTCGTACTCAGACAATCTAAAATCGTTCTCAAGCCACGCTATGAATTCCGGTTCGAAAATCCCCCGTTTTCCATAAAACGTATTGCCAGCCAGCCAGATCAACTCCGACTTTCGGAAGCGCCGGCTGCGAGCATGTTCCAACTGCGCCGCAAACTCTTCCACAGCAATCACGTCCGCAAGGCGCACCGAAGAAGTTCGGTTAAATAATGAAAATGTCACGCGCGTCTTGGGATAATGCTTCCAGATGAATTGCAGCATCAGAAGCTTGTAGAAGTCAGTGTCGAGCAGAGAGCGCGTCACCGGATCGAGATCCCAGTTGTGGTTATGCGCACGCTCGGCGAAATTCACAATCATCAGTTTAGGCGTCCTGGTATACGGTAGAGGGAGATTCGGGAGTCTGTCAAAAGTCTACATGCAGGCGGAGGCCCGGAACCCAGGCAGGACCGCGGTCCTGGTTGTATCCAGGATTGACCACAAATTGCAATTGGCCAGACGTAAAAATGCCCCGCCAAACATGCGCGGTGTAGTAAGTCTCCCAGATGTTCTCGCGGCCGTAACGCAGGTTCCCATCACCCAGCAGGAAGCCTAAGCCACCCAGACGGAGATATTCAGCATGCTCTGCGCTAATACCATTGCTGACAAATGCCGACCCGATCCTGCTCTGGCAAATGCTCGAAAGTGCGCGGGCAGTTCCTGCTCGACGTTCACGCCAAAGCCATATTTCCGCGAGCCTTGATGGCGGTGGGCTACGATGTCAGGCTTCAAGTCAGTTCCGCGATTGAAGGCGGCGATGGCTTCCCGATAGTCGCCCATGTTGGCGGTGTTCTGGTAGAAGAGCGTCTTAATTGTCGTTGCTTCGGAATTCATCAACGGACGGCGGAACTCAAGTTCGATATTTTCTGAATGAGATCGCCGTAAACTCCAGTCCAGATCGATACCGTTGGCAACTTTCGGCATTAGCAGTTCGCCGACGCGGATCCCAAATTGCGGCTGCTGATATTCGACGATTGCGCCATAGGTGTACCCTCTGGTATCGGCAGCGTAGTCATAAGCACCATTATTTACTATCGTCCAATTGGTGAATTGCAGATGGCTGTCACTGCCTACGGCGTTAGTGTCAAAGAAATCGGCAGCGCTCATTTTGCCGATGCGAAATTCTAATCGCTCCTTTGGGACCTCGCCTGCAAGTGCAAACGGATTGTGTTCTTGCTTTGTCATCTCGTGTGTGAGGGCAATCGTCTGATGAATCATGACGCGCGCAACATAGGGCTTTGAGCCTAGCGAGGGATTGCGAACGACATCCACATTGGTGAAGCCTGCAACGCCCAGAGCATCGCTGATACCGCGTCCGCCCGCGCTTTCAATATCGAGAAGCACTTCTGTCGAGTGAAAAATCTCCACCCCAGTGAAGAGCGTATACACGCGAGAAAGGGCATTCTCTCGGCTGGCTCTTAGACTATTTTGCCTGCTATAAGCCGCCGGAAAGCCTACATGCCCTTGGAAAATGAAATTCGTTTGGCCGGAGATCCAATAACGTTTCTCGGGATGGGGAAATATGGTGACAACGTCGTCGGACGTTTTTTCGTCAGACGCAGCGTCCTGCCCCGCCATGAGGGTAGGGAGAAGAAGTATGAGAATAAAGAGAAAAGCGAAGTCTTCGAAAAGCACTCTATTGAACACCGGCACCGCCGCGTGCGTGCGCAAGGCAGTGTGTGGCGCGGGCGCCCTCGCCCGCGAAGCCGATGAACTCAGTAACTCTAGAAGCTCCCAAATCACTCTCCCCAGGTAGCGATCAACCCAACAGCGGCCGCCGCCATTACCGCCGCCGTAATCCATCCCATAGCGTTAAGCAGACGACCATTCACGCGCTGACCCATCACTCTTTTATTATTAGAGATCATAATAATTAGGACCAGTAGCGGAGGAGCAAGAAACCCATTCAGCACCGCGGACCAAAAGAGGGCTTTAATAGGATTAATGCCGAAGAAATTCATCAGCATTCCTAGAATGGTTGATACAACTATCAAACCGTAAAATTCCTTGGCTGTTCCCGGCGCGTGGTCCAAACCATGCTTCCAGCCAAAAGCTTCCGCGACCGCATAAGCACTCGATCCGGTTAAAATCGGGACGGCCAGAAATCCAGCTCCAATTAATCCAATCGCCAAGAGAGCTTCCGCAGCTCGTCCCGCCAAAGGCCGCAACGCCTGAGCGGCATCCGTAGCGCTCTGAATGTCATACTTGCCCGCCTTGAACAAGGTCGCGGCGGTAGACAGGATAATGAAATACATCACCAGGTTTGAAAACAGCATGCCGATATTGACGTCGAGCGCAGCATATTTCAGTTCCAGGTTCGTGGCGCCTTTGCGCTGTTTTATCGTTTTGCGGCCCACCGCAATCTGTTCTTCCACTTCCTGGTTCGATTGCCAGAAAAACATGTAAGGGGAAATTGTGGTCCCCAGAATCGCTACCATGAGAGCTAGAAACTTGCCATTCCAAGCAATGTGCGGGATGAAGGTACCGCGCAGCACTTCCGCGATATTCGGTTTGGAAAAAAATGCCGATCCGATATATGCAAACAGCGCAATCGTGAGCCACTTAAATACATTGGCGATTAGGCGGTACGAACCCCAAATCTGGATCGCAAGAATGACGAGCGAAACCGCGATAATGAACATCCAAACGGGCAATTTTGCGAGGAGATTAAATCCGGCAGCGATCGCGCCTATGTCGGCACCCGCGTTAATCGTGTTGGCGATCACGAGCCCAAATACCGATAGATACAGAACCGGTTTAGCGTAATACGTTCGCAAGACGCCAGCCAGGCCCCGCCCTGAAACCATGCCGATTTTGGCGCACATGAATTGCACCGACGACATCATCGGAAAGGTGAAAAGAGCCATCCATAGAGTCGCGAATCCGGTGGATGCTCCGGCAATGGCATAGGTCCCAATGCCTGAGGGATCGTCGTCCGATGCTCCAGTAATCAGCCCGGGACCTAAAATGCTCAGAAATCGTTTGAATGGGCTTCGCGGACTGGGTGTTGCCGCTTCTAAAGAAGCCGTGCCGCCTGCGGGATCAATTTGCGGAATTGTTGCTTCCTCCGCGACTCCTGGAGAACTATTTAATTTCTCGGCCATCGGCTTTTCCTCCAAGGTTGTCGGCTCACCGGACTCGGTTTCAAAGGACTCTCCCTATCGACGCTGTTGAACATTCGCAAGCCTACTCCCCGCTTTTTCAAGCTAATCTCCCGAAGCCGCTTGAACTTTCACAGTCTTCGGTTCGCCATGCCCAGGCCTCTGAATCTGCTGCTGTGAGGCTGGCCTTTTCTTTCCTGGCAAGGCAGGAAGTTTAACCACCTTGCCGGTGCGGACCGACTCATAAATGGCGCGCACGATACGAACATCGGCCAAGCCTTCGACTCCATTGGGTTCCGGGTTCTTGCCTCGCAAAATGCAGTCGGAAAAATAAACCAATTCCGCGGCAAACTGATCAAACTTCGGAACTCTGACGGTGCGAGCTTTTTCGCCAATCGTGACCTGTAACTTCAGTCCGGAAGCATATTCGTAGGCCCGATCCGCGAAGAGCCTTCCCTTGGTCCCAACCAACGAATAGGTGCCGATATCAGTCGCGCCAAAGCTACAGGTAAACGTGGCGATTCGCTCCTTGGGAAAACGCATAACCACCGACGTCATTTCATCTACCTTCCGGAATCTCGCTTCCCCATTATTCGCGCTGAAAGCCAAAACCTCGGTGGGCTCGGATTGAAAAAGATAGCGCGCCGCATTGATGCAGTAGACCCCCATGTCGTATACCGGGCCGCCACCATCTCTGACCGGCTCTGTGACGCGGACATTATTTTTCACGACCTGTTGCGAGAATTCCGAACTGAACATTCTCAATTCTCCCAGCTTGCCGCTATGCGCGATCTTTATGGCTTCCAGATTGCCTCTTTCAAAATGAAGACGGTAGGCAATCATCAGTCTCACGCCGTTTCGCTTCGCCGCCTCCATCATCACTTCGCAATCTTCGACCGTGACTGCCATCGGCTTCTCACATACCACGTGCACTCCGGCTTTCGCGGCTTGCACCGTGTACTGGCGGTGTAAGTGGTTTGGCAAAGCGATGTAAACAGCATCCACGAGCGAGAGCGCTTGCTCATATTGCTCGTAAGAGTAAACATCTGCCAGGCAATACTTTTTGCCGAGTTTCTTGCGCTTCTCGGCGTCGCCGGAGACGATGGCCACCAACTCGGAGTTCCCTGCTTGCCTGAACGCCGGCAAAACAGCGACTTGCGCAATGTGGCCCAGTCCCACGACGGCGTAACGAATCTTTGCGGTTGAATTCCGACTTCGACTCATCTAACTCCTCTTGTCCTGCCGCTACGAACACTCTCAGTCGTATATAGGAAATCGGTGCGCTCGCGAAGCAATGGTTTCGGAAACAGCAATATCGCAGCGCTTCACGTCGAAGTCCTAGATGCGGGCAGAGATTATGAGGTTTGTTTACTTTCCTGCCTCAGTGCTGGAACGAAATGGAAACCGTAATTGCGATCCGCTGCATCCCGTAGAATGTCGTTGCTGGACCCACGATGAAAACCGAACAGAGCGCGAAACTATCTATTCTTGGAGTCCCGCTGGACTTCAACTCCTCTTATCTACGGGGCGCTGCTCAGGCACCCGCGGCAATTCGCAAGGCACTTCATTGCCCTTCGAGCAACAGTTCATCAGAAGATGGCCGCGACATTCTTTCTCTCATGCATGACGCAGGAGACGTCGCTCTCTCCAATCAATCCGGTTGGCTGGAAGCCGTGGAGCAAGCCGTTTGCGGCCTGCTTGACTCGGGCGCGACCCCGCTCGTGCTGGGCGGAGATCACTCCATCTCCTATCCAGTTGTGAGAGCGGTCGCCGCAAAATATCAGGATCTCACCATCCTGCATTTCGACGCTCATCCCGACCTCTACGATGATTTCGAGGGCAATCGTTTTTCGCATGCATGTCCATTCGCGCGAATTATGGAAGCTGGTCACGCCCGGCGCTTGATTCAAGTAGGAATTCGAACCATGAACGCGCGTTTGCTCAGCCAGGTTAAGCGCTTCGGAGTGGAAGTCATCGAGATGAAAGATTGGCGCGGTGCCTTGCCGCATATCGATTCCCCGCTCTACATTTCTTTCGATTTGGACGTCCTCGACCCTGCTTTCGCTCCGGGAATCTCACATTTCGAACCCGGAGGGATGACGACACGCGAAGCCATTGCCGCCATTCAATCCGTCAAAGCGAAGATAGTTGGCGCCGATGTAGTCGAACTCAATCCCGACCGCGATATCAACGGAGTTACGGCCATGACCGCCGCCCGCATCGTCAAAGAGCTAGCCGCCAAAATGGCCGTCCCTGAATGATGACGGCGCAGGTTTTCGTATGAACCATTCCGTGATTGGGGCAGTACCAAATTCGGCCATACGCGGGTTACGTTGGTTACCTTCCCCCGCATTCTTTCGCGCGTCAGAATGCCACAATGCGTACTTGGCGCATTACCTTCCTCGTGCTTTGGATAGTCTTCGCGACCACGCTGGTCTTGGCCAAGCAACTGGCTATCGTGACCGATACTGCGAATCCCACAAAAAATCTCACCACCGCTGACCTCACGAAGATCTTGAACCTTAAGACGCATAACTGGCCCGACGGTAAATCCTTCACTGTGGTCATGCGTGATCCCGGCGGACCTGACATGCAACTGGTCTTGCGCCGCGTATTAAACATGACTACCGAGCAGGCGCACTTATTTGTTCAGACTCATAAAGGCTCCATTGTGATCGCGGACTCCGACGATGCTGTCGTTCGCTTCGTATCCGGCAATCGGGGAGCCATTGGGATTGTGGACCTGTATTCGCTGACCAAAAGCGTCAACGTCATAAAAATTGACAGCAAGCTGCCCGTGGAACAGGGCTACCTTTTAAGAGGAAACTGACAAATGGTTTTCAAATTGAGCGCAATTCTCGTCGCTGTTACCTTGTCGTTGGGGTCGCTGTCAGTGGCTCAAGCGAAAGCTGGAGACGAGGCCCTGCTGGGATCCCCGAAATCGGGAGCTTCCCTCCGCCCTCTTGATCAGGTTTGGGAACTCGCCATTGACAAGGTTGAGCAGGAACAGGCGATCGCAATTCTTCGCAAAGCCGTCAAGCTGAATCCCAATTTGTCCATTGCTCACGAAATTCTGGCCCAAACCAGCTTTGATCCTGCTGAGCGGGTCAGTGAACAAAGGAAAGCGTTCGCGACTCAAACCCACGCCACTCCGGCGGAACGGACCATCGTAAATTGGTTCCAGCATGCCGCCGACCATAAGTTGATTCTCGCCATTACCGACATGAATGAAGTGCTCCAGCAGTATCCTCACGAACGCTGGGTCGTTTATCTCGCCGTTAGATGGCTGACGTCGCAAACTCAATATGAACGGGCGGCCGCGATCTACGAAAATTCTGCAATGTCAGATTTTCCGGGGTTATTGAACAACGCGGCCTACACCTATGCGGCCATGCGAAAGTTTGATCGGGCCTTCGCGTTGATGGAGAAATACAGCGCCGCTCTCCCGAACAACGCAAATCCGCAGGATTCGTACGCTGAAATGTTGCACATGGCGGGTCGATTCGACGAGGCTATCGAGCATTACAAGGCGGCCCTCGTGCTCAATCCTGAATTTTATTCTTCGCAATTAGGAATCGCGGACACCTATTCGCTGGCCGGCGATCAGCTGCGGGCCCGCAAGGAATATGAAGCCGCATTCCGAAAGTTTTCTTTGCCGCCTCTCGATCGCATTTTATGGAAAACTCGCGAAGCGACAACTTATGTTCGCGATGAAGACTTCAAAAACGCTGATCGGGCATTTCAGGAAATCGCCACCTACGCTCATGCCCGGCGCATGGGCCAGGTGGAAGCAGAAACGTACCGGCAGATGGCTTTGTACCAAATTCATCCCGAGCGCTCGTTCGTGTTCCTGAGCAAGGCTGAGAACGCACTGCGTGAAGGAAATAACATGATGAAAGCGGAGGTCCAGCAGGAGCTGGCGCAGATATTGCGCGCGCGCGTTGAACTGGCGGTCCGAACGCATCGTGCCGGCATGGCAGATGTGACCCTCGCTAAACTTTCGCGGCTTTCAGATAAATCTGATGACAAATTGATCGAGACTGCGCACCACGGTGCCGCTGGAGCGGTCCTGTTTTCTCGCCACGCTTACAAGCAGGCCGTCCTTCATCTGGAAGAAGATGTTAGTAATCCTTTTTCACTGGAATTGTTGGCTTTAGCTTACCGCGAGGTTGGTGACACCAACGACGCGAACAGCACCGACGAGACCCTGGCGAGCATGAACGACCCAACCCTGGAGCAAGCGCTGATTGTGCCGGCGTTCCGCAAATGCCTTCAAAATCCTTCATGCACCGGCAAGATCAAAAACGCGTCATTTCACAACTAGGCTGGCGAAGAACTGGTCGACTAAACATTCCCAAAGAGTCAGCGCCGGAGTTCCGGCAGATTATCTACCTTGTATGATCGACGCAGCCTGGTCGCAACCACGAGCATGCCCCCCGCCAGCAACAAGAGATCCCCAACACTGAAGAGTCCTAGCCGCGCTTGATCCGCAAGCAATGGGAGCCGCGTGTTAGGAGTCGCCGGCTGCCACATGGCGCTTAAGGGACGCAGCGTGGCGGGCATGGAAACGACTGGCATTGCTCCGGCATTGGCGTCAGTAACCAGCGCGTTCAATAACAACCCAAAAAGCATCAGCAGAACACCTGCCCGAACCCACGGTGATCGCAATATTCGAATCACCAGCCACAGGATTGCGCATGATTCGCAAAGCCAAATCGCTGGATGCTGTGCCCACGCCAACTCGTGCGCCGCCGAAAGAAAATTCATAAGCCGCCCCGCCCGCAGCAAAGCAAACCAGTGGACAGACAATAGTTACCCGCTAACTCATCTCGGCGAATCATGATGAATAACCCCAGGGTCTTGGATTAACAGCGAGGGGGACTTTTTAAAGCTGACCAAAATTACCGGGCGTGCGGGGGAACACGCTTCTAATCATCGGCAAACGTCGCAAAAAACATAAAAGCAGCGAAGCATACTTCGCTATAACAGCGCCAATGATGCCTTCAGTCACCAATCCTTGTCAATGGCCCTGCAAGTTTTTTCATGAAGCGCGTGGAGGCCAGCCGCCTCCCGGCAAAAAGCGCTTGATTAGTTTTCAAATTTCTTGGCTGGAGTCAATGATCTGGAGTAAATGATATTGACGATCACATGATCTTCCTGCCGGCACTACCTCTAGTGTTGCCACAGACCATCCTTGTGATCGAGATTTTGTAATCGGACTGTAAGTTCCGTCCACTTCATTGCCACGCGCTATTGCTCGCGACAACAGAAACGAAATGGCTTCTACTCTTGCGCGGTCATTGGAACTCCGCAACGATTGGCCGAGAAAGCTGACAATGAATCGAACGTCTACTCTCGATCACGATGGGCAGCACTAAAACAATTCGAAAACAAGTCAATGGATTATTTTTCGTTTAGTCGAGTAGTCGAGGCCAATTTCGTTGCGGTAAGTTTGACCCTGACAAACATGGTTGCTATGATGATTTCGCGGGGTGGAGCAGTCTGGTAGCTCGTTGGGCTCATAACCCAAAGGTCGCTGGTTCAAATCCAGCCCCCGCAACCAAAGAACTCATAGAAAATAGGCGAGTTAAAAGGGAGCCAACTTTCGGGCTCCCTTCGTTTTTGTCGAAACTGTCCGTGTTCTGTCCGTGTTCTCACTGAACGGCCGCTATCGGCAGGCTCATGACGCGTTCCGGTGACGTGAAGGACTTCTGCTGCATACGGAGCAGGGCTGAAACCTTCTCGCCTTGAGCCACGATGCGATACCGGGCATAGATCGCCTCGGTCTTCCTCCCCATGATGTCCTTCGCCAC
>JBDUDA010000218.1:0-5278 GCA_040003205.1 Acidobacteriaceae bacterium
AGCGAGCTGTTTGGATATGAGAAAGGCGCTTTCACGGGCGCCATTAAGTCAAAGCCCGGGCTCTTCCAGTCCGCAAGTGGGGGCACGATCTTTCTGGATGAGATTGGCGAATTGCCACTCGAAATGCAGGCGAAATTGCTTCGAGTCTTGCAGGAAAAAGAAGTCCGTCCGGTGGGCAGCAATCAAAAAATAAAAGTAGATGTGCGGGTAGTGGCAGCCACGAATCGCGACCTGGAAAAAGAATATCGCGAGGGAACGTTTCGCAAAGACCTCTACTTCCGTCTTAACGTCGTCACCGTGCATCTCCCCAGCCTGCGCGAGCGGCGATCGGACATTCCCATGCTGGCGCACTGGTTTCTCGACCGCTACGCGCCTGGAAAATCAATTCAAATCACCCATGCCGCCATGAAGTCTTTGCTGCAATATGATTGGCCCGGCAATGTGCGAGAGCTTGAGAACTGCGTCGAACGCGCAGTCGCTTTAGGCGATCACGAAGTCATCGATATTCCCGATCTCCCTCCGGCCATCGCCTCGGATTCCCCACAGGAAGATGCCACCCCAAGCTCACATTCGACCGCCCTAAGCAGCACGGACCTCGAAGACATTGAGCGGAGCACCATACAGCGCGTGTTCGAGCAGGTCAAGGGTGACAAGAACCTAGCTGGAAAGATGCTCGGAATCAGCCGAGCCACGCTCTATCGCAAGCTTAAGCGCTACAACATCGGAGTCCAAAGCCATCTGGTTGCGAGCAGCCATTCCCTGCAATAGCACCGCAAAACGCGTCGAACCGCGTGAGACTGTGTGTCAGCTTGAGACGATAACCGCGTGGAATTAGAACGAACCACCGGGACGCATCTTTAACCCATCGTTGCCCTACAACAACTTAGCAATTTTTAGGCCCGCGTTCACTTTGGTTGTGATCGTGCTTCTACAAGCGCGTACGATCAGGGACCTGAGGAATTGCTAAGCGGCAGGCTTGGGACCCGGACCGGATTTAACTTCCATCTGAGGTCGCCGTGCCAAAAGAGGCAACATCTCCAGCGCGTTCCGGACAAGAAGTCTCGACCGCGAAGCTGGCAAAGTTCTTTCCCGATGCCTCACCCGTTCGCATCCCCATTCGCCTGACAAAAGTGAGCAGCGAACCGGAACCGTTCGCGGAACGAACCATCATAGAATTTGGCACGACCAAAGAAGTTCTATTTGCCTCGAGCCTTCCGTTGGAGTTTGCCGACATTCTACGTTTGCAGAATTCTGACGGCACGTTGGACGTCCAGGCTTCGGTTGTGGCCCTTGAATACAGCGACGGACGTACTGCCGTGGCTGCCCGCTTTACTCAAAAAGTAGTGAACTGGATCGTAAAATCATGACACTCCATACTGAAAAAACCAATTCCGGAACGCTGGCCGCCGATTGGCGTCGCAGCCGTCTGCTCCAACCCTTGTACACAGCTCTGGCTCGTGAATGCGTCATCGATTTGCCGGCTGCGAGCGACTTGCTATCTGGCGGAGACAACGCTTCTCCGGAAGCGCTGGCACAGTTGCAACAGTGGTTCTCCGAAGTGGACGAGCGTATTCAGGTCCACCAAATGCGGCAATTTCTTCAAACCACGAATCTGACCAGCGAAGCCGGACTGAGCGCTTTACTTCTTCATCATTTGGGAAAAGCAGAACACAGCGATGCAGATCGCGACAAAATTGACTTTCTGCTGGTGCAGTATTTTTCCCACTGCGCGCCATCGCGTTTAGAAGATGCCGACGTAGACCTGCAATACGTAGCCCAGGTGCTTGAGCCTGTGCTTGGGACGGTTGAAGTGTCGACCCCGGAATCCCTGACCGGACTCGACAGCCTTATTCAGCGCGCGAATGCAAGCCACAGCCTCAACGAATTATTTACCAGCCGGACTTTGGAAGAAGGCCGCGCACTCAAGACATCGGCGCAGCAGGATTACTTCGTCCCCGCAGCGATGATCGCCTTCGCCCGATTTAGTTTCCTGATGAGGAGAGTTTTCTTTCGTCTTATGCATCAGGATCTGAACGCCATACTCGATGGCTTAAGAGAACTGGACCATCGCGGAATCGTGACGCTGGACTGCCGTAAGGCACAGTTTTCCGCTAACGAGCCAGTCGCGAGATTGCGTTTGATCTGCCAGTCGTGGAAGGTAATGTTTCATGCAGAGTATTCATCCGGCCAGCCGCTGTGCATACTCGTGGACCTCCGCACTGCGGTGGACGCCGCTCTCCAGCAAACGGACAACGAGCTAAATGGCATTGGTTATGCCGATGCTGAGCAAGAGACACCTGGGTCTGGGTTGAAAGTCCAGGCGGCTGTGGCTGGTGCAGAGTCTGCCATGTCAGAGTCCGGAGGAGCAGAGTTCGAAGTAGCAAGCTCTCCGGCTGATTGGGACCCTGAGAATTCCAGCAATTCCTAAACAAGCGCAACCAGTTCCAACCGGAGAAAGCAACTTGGACCAGCTCAGCGTATTGATCATTTCAGACGATGCGGAATTTTCACGTTCGGTGGCGGCGCGCTGGCAATGTGAGCCAACCGTGCCGGCCTTCACGCTGATGAGCGGAGACCTGTGTGCTGCTCTGTCGTCAGAGACTTTCGATTTCGCCATCGTTGGCGCGCTTGAATCACACGTTCTGGAGCAGTTGGTTCAAGTGCTGTCAGCTTCCGGAAAGCCGGTTCTCTACATTCGTCCGGCAGCGCAATCGTCCGGCTCTTCCCATCGAGGCATGAAAATATTGCGGCAGGAGGAGGGCTGGCTCGACACCCTCCTACTGATCGGCTCTGAAATTTTAAGGCGTTGCGAAGCGGTGACGCGTGCTCAACGACTGGAGCAGGCGAATGTCCTGTTGCAGCGGCAAGCGACCCTGGGACGCTACATTCTCGACATGCGTCACACCCTGAACAACGCACTCACGTCGGTACTGGGCAACGCCGAGCTGCTTTTGCTCGAACCAGGGTCGCTAAAAGCCGATTTACGTTCGCAGATTGACACCATCCGCAACATGGCTCTGCGTATGCACGAAGTTCTGCAACGCTTTTCTTCCCTCGAGAATGAACTCAAGGTGATGGAGAACCAAGTTCAGCAAGACCAGAGCTCAAAAGCGCGCGCAGCTTCGGGCGCGTAAGAGCATCTCACAGGGACTTACTAAGCGAACAGAAATTCCTTTGTTCGTAAATCCTTTACCTTATCTCTCAGTTTCGCCGCCTTCTCAAATTCGAAGCGTTTGGCCGCTTCGCGCATATCGCTCTCAAGTTTCGCGATGTAAGAATCTAATTCTTCCTGCGATCTGAACTCCGGCATCCCCTCAGCATCGCCGCCCGTCAAGTCGGTGTAATCGGCTTCAATGATGCCGACCAGAGTCATGTCGAGCGGGCGCACGATGGACTCGGGAGTAATTCCGTTCGCGAGGTTGTAAGCTTCCTGAATTGCGCGCCGGCGATCGGTTTCATTAATCGCTTTCTTCATGGAATCGGTCATGCGATCGGCGTAGAGAAGCGCGCGCCCATTGAGGTTGCGTGCGCACCTGCCGATGGTTTGAATCAGCGATCCGCTGGAACGCAGGAAGCCTTCTTTGTCGGCGTCGAGAATGGCAACCAGCGACACTTCAGGCAGATCCAGCCCCTCACGTAACAAGTTGATTCCGATTAGTACGTCGAATTCGCCTTTTCGCAAATCGCGCAATATCTTCACCCGCTCGAGAGTTTCAATTTCGGAGTGCATGTAGCGACACTTCACCCCCACCTCGCTGTAGTATTCCGCGAGATCTTCCGACATGCGTTTGGTCAGCGTAGTGACCAGCACTCGCTCGCCGCGAGCGACGCGTCCGCGAATTTCGTGCAGCAAATCGTCAATTTGTCCTTTGACGGGGCGAATCTCCACGGGAGGATCCACGAGCCCGGTTGGCCGTATGATTTGCTCCACCACGACTCCAGCCGATTTCGTCAGCTCATACGGGCCCGGCGTCGCCGACACATAAATCATCTGTCCCATGCGATGTTCGAACTCATCGAATGTGAGTGGACGATTATCCAGCGCCGAAGGCAGCCGAAATCCGTACTCCACTAGCGTTTCTTTGCGCGACCGGTCGCCGTGATACATGCCATGCAACTGCGGAACTGTCTGATGCGATTCATCAATGAACATCAGGTAGTCACGGGGAAAATAGTCCAGCAGGGTCGGCGGTGGCTCTCCCGGCATGCGTCCGGTGAAATGCCGCGAATAGTTTTCAATGCCATGGCAGTACCCGACCGATCGGATCATCTCCAGATCGAACATGGTGCGCTGGTGTACACGCTGGGCTTCCACAACGTGACCCTGCTTCTCCAGTTCGGCTTCCCACCAGATCAGTTCTTGCCTGATCGAGTCCGACGCCTTGACCTTGGTTTCGGGCTTCATCACATAATGAGTCTTGGGATAAATCGGCAGCCGCATATATTTCTGATTTACGGTGCCGAACAGGGGATCTATCTGAGAGAGAGAGTCCACTTCATCGCCGAATAACTCGACGCGATAAGCCATATCATCGTAGGTGGGGAAAATCTCGATCACATCGCCACGCACGCGAAACGTGCCGCGCCTGAAATCTCCATCAGTTCTCTCATAAAGAATTTCAACAAGTTTACGAGTGATGTCCTCGCGCTTGATCTTCTGTCCTTTCTCCAAAAACAGAAGCATTCCGTAATAAGCTTCCGGAGATCCCAATCCGTAGATGCAGCTTACGGACGACACAATCAGGCAATCCCTTCGCTCAAATAGCGAACGCGTCGCCGAGAGCCTTAACTTGTCCAGTTCATCGTTGATGGTGGATTCTTTTTCGATATACAGGTCGGCGGCCGGCACATAAGCTTCGGGCTGGTAGTAGTCGTAATACGAAACAAAATACTCAATGGCGTTGTGGGGAAAGAAATTCTTGAATTCGTGATAAAGCTGCGCCGCCAGTGTCTTGTTGTGCGCCATCACAATCGCTGGACGATTCAGTTGCTCGATGACCTTCGCCATGGTGTAGGTCTTGCCGGATCCGGTAACTCCCAGCAGTACCTGGTGCTGCTCTTTCTCAAATAGCCCCCGGCAGAGCGCTTCGATGGCCGTCCCTTGATCGCCCTGAGGGGTGTAATCGCTGACTAATTTGAAATCCATGAAGCGCGCAGGCTCCTACAGAAGGGGATTTTGCCCGATGGGCATCTCGTTATTATAACTTCGATGCAAACGGAGGCGGGCTTCGGCGGACACACAATTGAAGATGAGCGAGCCAAAAAAAACGGCGCGGAA
>JBDUDA010000219.1:0-5246 GCA_040003205.1 Acidobacteriaceae bacterium
ACTCTGATGGAAAAACTCGAGCGCCTCGGATGTTCCAAGGCTCTGGTTGGATTGGTAGTTCCCACCGGCTACACCTTCAACACAGATGGCAGTAGCCTGTATATGACTCTGGCAGCCTTGTTTGTGGCGCAAGCTACCAACACGCACCTGACACTATCTCAGCAGCTCACAATCTTCGCAGTGGCCACGCTGACTTCGAAAGGAGCGAGCGGAGTGCAAGGCGCCGCTTTTATCGCTCTGGTCGGCACACTTACTGTGGTGCCGACTATTCCGGTCGCTGGAATGGCACTCATCCTCGGGATCGATCGTTTTATGAGCATGTTTCGCGCTCTCGTGAATATGATTGGTAACGGAGTAGCCACGATCGTGGTGGCGCGGTGGGAAAAGGAAATCGACCGCAAAACCCTGAGTGAAAAGCTAGCTTGATCGAAGCAGAACACGCATTGCCAGAAATCATTTCTTAAAAAAGCATTCTGAATACGTTTTCATCCGTGCTTCGCCAAAGCTTCATCCATCTCGACTAGGTTCTGGTATTTGAATATCGCTGTCATAACTTTGCACCCCATGTCGGTGTGCTGAGCCTCTGGTCACACATGCCCCCTATGAGAACTTTCAGCATTGCAGTCATTGCAGGAGATGGAATCGGTAAAGAAGTAGTCCCCGAAGGCATTCGCGTTCTGGAAGTTGCCGGCGCGAAGTTCGGGTTCAAGCTGGAATGGAAAGAATTTGACTGGAGTTGCGAAAGATATCTGCACACCGGAATGATGATGCCTCCGAATGGCATCGAGACTTTGCAGAGATTCGACGCTATTTTTCTTGGAGCGGTCGGCCATCCCAAAGTGGCGGACCATGTCTCCCTTTGGGGATTGCTGATCCCGATCCGCCGACATTTTCAGCAATACGTGAATCTGCGTCCGGTGCGGCTCTTTGCCGGCATTGAGACGCCGCTAAAAAACTGGCAGCCCGGCCAGATCGATTTCTGTGTGGTGCGCGAGAATAACGAGGGAGAATATTCAAATGTTGGTGGCCGTCTCTACCAGGGAACTGACGATGAAATTGTCATTCAGCAGACGGTGTTTACCCGCCGCGGGGTGGATCGTATTCTGCGCTACGCCTTCGAACTCGCGGGAAAGCGAAAAAAACATTTAACCTCCGCCACAAAGTCAAATGGCATTATTCACACGATGCCTTTCTGGGACGAACGCTTCCGCGAAATGGCGGCCCACTATCCAAGCATTCGCACAGATCAATTCCACATTGATATCTTGACCGCGCACTTCGTGCGGCATCCGGATTGGTTCGACGTGGTGGTGGGGTCCAATTTGTTTGGCGACATTCTTTCCGATCTTGGCCCGGCCGTCGTCGGCTCGATCGGAATCGCTCCTTCCGCAAACCTCAATCCTGAAAAAACTTTTCCTTCGATGTTTGAACCCGTCCACGGCTCTGCACCGGATATAGCCGGGAAGGGAATCGCGAATCCTGTCGGCCAGATTTGGTCAGGCGCAATGATGCTTCGGCATCTGGGCGAGAACACTGCGGCTGATGGCGTGGAGAAGGCGATTGAAGAAGTTCTCGCTGAAGCTTCTGTCAGAACTGCCGACATTGGCGGCAACTCCACGACCCGGCAAATGGGCGAGGCCATCGCGCAGCGCGTTGCCGGTTGACATCTTCGATTCTTAACTCTATTTTCGAACACATTTGATACCCGCAATCTGAACTGCTAGAGGGTCTGGTGATGAATTGCTAGAGAGCTCTAAGCAGTCTTCGTTAGTATCCGGCCCGGCAGAGGCTCATCCCCAGCTCTCGCCGAACTGGCAGTATGGCGTCGCCTCCGGCATTCTGGGATGGATTTTAGACGCGTTCGATTTCTTCGTTGTCATCTTTCTGGTGGATACGTTAGCCGCAAACTTCCACACCGACAAAAAAGCCATTGTCTGGACCATCACGGCAGCCCTGGCGATGCGTCCCGTAGGAGCCCTGATTTTTGGTTCGCTTGCAGATCGTTTCGGCAGACGTAAGCCTTTGATGTCAGTGGTAGTTTATTTTTCTGCCATCACGGTCCTCAGCGGGCTTGCTCCCAATTACACGACCTTTCTCATCTTAAGAGCGCTCTACGGAATAGGTATGGGCGGCTACTGGGGGATCGGGGCGTCACTTGCGATGGAAAGTGCGCCCATCCACCGGCGCGGCTTTTTTTCAGGACTCATGCAGGGTGGCTATCCGATGGGATATCTGCTGGCGGCACTTTCGGTTCTGGTGGTTATTCCTCACTTGGGATGGCGGGCGATGTTTTTCGTGGGAGTAATTCCCGCACTATTCACCGTTTATCTCGTGTCAAAAGCTCCTGAGTCTGAAGCCTGGAAACAGCATCGGCTACCCAATCTGCGGTCACTCTTTAAAATTTTATTTCAGCATCGCAAGAGTTTCGGTTATCTGCTCCTGGTGATGACAGTTATGACATGTCTCTCCCACGGGACCCAAGACTTGTATCCAGATTTCTTGAAAACGCAGCACAGTATGTCTCGCCAGTTCGTCTCTTACATCGCAATGTTTTACAACGTGGGCGCAATTTTAGGCGCACTGTTGTTTGGGCACATTTCGCAGCGCTACGGCCGACGCAGAATTGCGATCGCTGCTTTGACACTATCGCTGCTTTCCATCCCCCTCTGGGCCTTCGGCGCGTCACTCACCGCGCTTGTCTGCGGATCGTTTTTAATGCAAGCCGGAGTACAGGGAACATTCGGAATCATTCCCGCACATCTCAACGAGCTCTCTCCCGACGCGATACGCGGATTGTTTCCGGGCTTCGTTTATCAATTGGGCGTGTTGTTTGGATCGCCTGCAGTGGCGGTTGAGTACGAGCTACGGGACAAGCTTGGATATCAATGGGCGTTAGCTACTTTCGAAGGTCTGGTAATTCTTTCCCTGATGGTGCTCTTCGCTTTGGGGCCGGAAAAACATGGCAAGAGCTTTGTGAAAACAGCTTAGCAACAATATTTCGGCTCACGCGATTTTAGGAAAGTCCGCTCTAGCTTTTCTGCAACGCAGGACGAAGCTCGCGAATATCTTTCATCTTGTCGAGCGCCCACACTCTTTCAATCAGCTTCGAAAGAGTCGCCTCTCCCAGCACGGGCGTAATCAAAGATCGCGCCTTGGCAACCACTTCTTCACGGGTCATGGGATTCGCCGCCGTTCCACGCACATCGCGGATCCAATCATTCATCTGGGTCCCATCGTTCAGAGTTAGTTCGACGATGGCTTCGCGTCGCGGACGGCGCGCGTCAATTCGCGGATCAGCAAGGACTTCAACCTTAGCGCGCTGCTTCAGCACGGCAGGATCTTTCATCCGTGCCTTGTCGTGGACGGATTGAAACGTCGCCGTTTTATCCAGCAACATTATCGCGACCATGTGTTGCAAACAGATGTCCGGCATATCGCGATTGCTCACGGTGTTGGCCTCATCGCTGGCAATCCGAACAACAACTTTTTGGACATCATCGGCGGTAAACGAACGCTGTTTGAAAAATCCCGCAAGCGCATCGAGCGGTGCCTGAATGGGCGATCCGACAGTCCATTTCTTGATGTTGGTCTGCGTAATTTCGTAGCGCTCGCCCAGCTTGTCAATGAGTTGCGTTGGATCAGCTTTAACCAAACCATTTTCTCGGGGAGCGAAAGCCTCGAAGAAGTTATCGGGACCAGAAAAAATATCGTCGACACCGGTGAAGCCTGCCTTGATCAGCATCGCAGCGATCACCGCGCCAGACGCGGCCCTGCCCCCGAAGAGAAAAGCCTTTTCCATGTGCTCGGCATCGCGACTCCAGGCTCCTATGCCGGAAGTCTGTTGCGCGCTGTAGTCCAGCAACAATCGCATCTGTTTTGCATCGAATCCAGCGGCGCAGCCAGCAGCGGCGCCGGCGCCGAAAGCGGCAACCGTACCGTGCGTGCTTCTATGAGTAGCAGCCTGATAGGCAGGACCTCCCATGCTCATTGTTACGCGCGTGCCGACGTCATAGCCGAGAGTCACGGCGCGCAGAAAATGTGTTCCGCTAATTGTGAAATGCTCGCCCGCAGACAACGCCGCGGGGACGACTGAAACTCCCGGATGCGATCGCGATGGACCGTGCGAATCGTCGGTTTCGTCAGAGTGGGCAAGCACACCATTGGCGAGGGCTGCTTCGATGGGTCCGCAAACAATATTGGAAGCGACAACAGTCGCGACTTCCCTTCCCCCGTAGGCATGAACGAAGTCAATGGCAGCGCGGCCCGGACGCAGTGTTGAGCCGGAAATCATTGCTGCCAGCGTATCGAGAATGTGATGTTTCGCCTTCTCGACCACTTCGTCTGGCAGTGCGCGAGCGGAGGCTTCGCTCATGTAGCTGCTTAGCTTCTCCATCACGGGGCTCAGGCCTTGGTCTTTGTTCTGAGAATCTGAGGATGACTGAGCCATCGCAATCTGTCGGGGGAGCGCTGCGCCAGCAACCGCAAATCCGGCGAGCTCGAGCAGAGTTCGTCGAGTGAGCGCCATCTTTATCTTATTTATATTATTCGACGAAGGCTCAGTTTCTATCGTGCTCTTGTCTTCACTTTCACCGAAACCCATCTGCGTTTTTCCTCCACCCGATAAGAACTGGTTCAGTTTTTTGCCGCATTGCACTTTAATTGTCGACGAGCGCTTTCATGACTTTGAACAGTTCATGCTTGGCTTCAAAGCCGATGCCAGGAATGTTGGGAAGCCTGACATAACTGTCTTCGACTGGGATTCCGTCCGCAAACCCACCGAAGGGCTGAAAGATTCCCGGATAGGATTCATTCCCTCCTAATCCCAGGCCGGCTGCAATGTTCAACGACATCTGATGTCCACCATGCGGAATGCAGCGACGCGGCGACCATCCATGCTCCTTCAGCATGTCCAGAATTCGAAGATACTCGACGAGTCCGTAACTCAGCGCGCAGTCGAACTGCAAAATATCGCGATCGGGACGCATGTGCGCATAGCGGATAAGGTTGCGCGCGTCTTGCAGGGAGAAAAGGTTCTCTCCCGTCGCCAGGGGCGGTGCATAGTGCTTCGCAACCTCAGCTTGCAAATCGAAATCAAGGGGATCCCCGGCTTCTTCGTACCAGCGGAGATTGTAGGGAGCGAGTGCGCGCGCATAGGCGACGGCAGTCTCGATATCGAAGCGGCCATTTGCATCTACTGCCAGTTGCTCAGGGGTCTTCAGGATTTTCAGGACAGCTTCTATGCGCCG
>JBDUDA010000220.1:0-5213 GCA_040003205.1 Acidobacteriaceae bacterium
TCGTTTATGTCCTTGTCGCTCTTGGTAGTGACCGAATCGCTGTCGCGCAGCTCGCAGGGAAAATCTATAAGCGGCTCCTTATAGGCAGTCGGGAAAGAAGGGGAATTTGCCCGCAAAATAAAGACATGATCAAATTCGAGGCCCTTAGCGGAATGCGCGGAGATGAGTCGTACTGCGTTTTCCTTACTGGGAGGCAGGCAGATCGCGCCCGAAGCTTCCCGGAAATAGTTCAGATACTCCAGCAGCTCCGGTAGTTCACGAGTCTTTGTGGTGGCCTTCTCTTGCCATTTGGCAACGAAGTCCAGAACCGTGCGGAGGACAGTCGAAGTCCGATCAAGCTTGAACCTTGCCGCGATGATTTCAAGCGCGGCACGGCCCTTTGCGCAAGTGGCGGCGATGCGATCGCGAGTTTCTTGCAGCTCTTGAAGGACGGCATTGCCGCCCTCAATCTGCTCGAGCACCAGCGGCATGCCGGCGGCCTGACTTTCCCGCGGCAATGCCTTCAGGGCGACACGCAGTTGCTGAGGATCAATTACGAACTGCGGCAGCGCCGCAACCCGAAACAAGCTAATGCCGTCAGAGGGAGAAACCATAGCCCCGAGGCAGGCGAACAGGTCGCGGGCTTCCGACGCTTCCATGACATCGAGATTTTCGATCGAGAAGGGAATCCCCTGGCGAGCCAGTTCGTCGGCGATCTCATCGCGATGGGAATTGATGCGATAGAGAACAGCGAACTGCCTCCATTCGCAGCGGGATTGTTTACGCTCATCGCGAATGCGAGCAATCAGGTCGTGACATTCCGCTTCTTTTTCAGCCAGGACCACAACCTGAACGGGCGCGCCCTGTAGCGGAGTGCCCGCTAGCGAGGCCGCCTCGTCGCGCGAGGAAAGTAGCGGAGATCGCAAATAGGGTTGTCCTCCTGGGCCAGAGAACGGTTCCGGATTTTCGGCGATCAGCGCGGAGGCACAGTTCAGAATCGGCGAAAGTGAACGGCGATTTTTATCCAGCCGCACGTGTTCGGTGCCGGGGAAGTGCCGGTGAAAGAGTCCAAAAGCCGCCCCCGACGCCCCCCGAAAACGATAGATGGACTGGTCCGGATCGCCCACGCCGAAGATGTTTTTCTCTTGTCCGCCCAAGCGGTGCAGAATTCTCACCTGCGCCAGGTTGGCGTCCTGAAATTCGTCAACCAGAATAAAGCGTGCTCGTGTTTGCTGCTTAACTAACAGGGGTTCGTCACTCTGCAAAGTCGAGTAGGCGCGAGTGATCATGTGTCCGAAGGTGCCGAGATTCTCTTCAGCCAACATCCGCTCCACAGTGGCGAATACGTTAGCGATTTCCTGGCAGCGGCCCACCACCTCCTCATCGCTGAGGTCGTCCGCATTTTTTGACCTGCATACTCGCGGAACTGGAAGCTCGCCTCGTTCGAGCCGTCCGACATACGCTGCGTACTGTTCAGGACCAATCAGTTCATCCTGGCAGCGGCGCAAAAAGTCGAGCAGATCATCGAGGAATTTAGCGACGTTGGCGGCGCGGACAAAATAATTTAAATGTAGTTCGCGCACGCGCTTGCGCAGGTAAATCCAGAGATCCTTATCGTCGAGCAGGCCGAATTTCTTGCCGCAACCTATCAGCAAGTTGTTGCAATAAGCGTGAAAAGTTCCAATTTGAAGGCCGTCCAAATCAGATTTGGAGACGCCCGCTCGCTCCAACTCCCGCCGAACACGGGTTTCCATTTCATGTGCGGCATTTTCGGTGTAGGTAAGCGCCAGAATCTCGTTCGGACGAGCGTGGCCTTCACGAATCAGGCGAGCGATTCGCTGTGTAAGGACCGCAGTTTTCCCGGTGCCCGCGCCCGCCACGACCAGCATGGGTCCATGCACATGCTCGATCGCCTGGCGCTGATGGACGTCCGGCTCAAACTGCGATTGCATCGAGATAACTTTAGGCGCTGCCATAAGGCTCTAATCTTCGGAGGATAGCAAACTTATCGGAGGATATTCGGGACTGTCGGTGACATCCAAACGTCAACGGAGACGAGACAGAACGACTGCCAGCGCTGCAATCGCGGCAGTCTCAGCCCGCAGAATCGTTGGCCCCAGCGACACCGGGATCCATCCGGCATCCCGAAAAATATCGAGTTCGGCTTTCGTCCAGCCACCCTCCGGTCCGCAGGCGAGCGTCACCGGTTGACCATCACCACCAGAATTAAGAATCTCAGCCAGCGAGGATTGTTGTTCTCCTTCCGCCAACAATATTCTGAGTCCGGTCGCAAAGCTAACCAGCTCTTTCAAGTCTGTCGGCGACGAAAGTTCTGGCACCGTGGCGCGGCGGGATTGCTCCGATGCCTGCTTCGCAATCTTCTTCCAGCGCTCAACCCGCTTAAACGCCGCAGCCACCAGGTGGCTCTCGCTTCGTTGCGCGATCAGCGGAATGATCTGAGCCACGCCCATTTCCGTGCATTTCTCGATTGCCCATTCCATGCGATCAAATTTAAAAATAGAAAGCGCGAGCGTGATGTTGAGAGCCGCGACCGCGGGAACTTCGTCTCCCAGGTCGAACTCAATCTGATCGGAACTAATTGAGGAAATCGTTCCCCGTCGGGCGGTCGTTCCCGTGGCAATGTCGAATTCCTGGCCCACCTTCGCTCGCAGAACGCGGGAGAGATGCTTGGCATGCGAGCCAACGAGGATGGCGCGGTTCCCCGAAACTTGATCTGCAATCCAGCGTCGCCGGGTCATGGAATTAAAATCAGTATTGAACTAGAGCGGGCAATGAAAAGTTGGGCCCAGTGCAGTCATCCGAAGATGTCCTTCACCTTGCCCAGTAGTGTTCGGCGCTGCGGTTTGTTCTCGACCTTGGTAATGCCGTCAAGCTCTTGCAGCAATTCCCGATGGCGTTTACTCAACTTGGTTGGAGTCTGTACCTTAATTTCCACAAACAATTCACCCTTACCATGTCCATTTAAAACCGGTACCCCCTTGCCGCGGACGCGCAGCGTGGCCCCGCTCTGGGTGCCCTCGGGCACTTTCAGCAAGTGATCACCTTCGAGGGTCGGGACGCTGATTTCAGCGCCCAGCGCAGCCTGAGTAAACGAAACCGGCATCACGCAATGCAGATCGTTGCCTTCACGCTCGAAGAATGGATGCTCTTTGACGTGCAACACAACGTAAAGATCTCCGGCAGGGCCGCCCTGCGTCCCACCTTCTCCGATTCCAGTAAAGCGAATGCGGGTGCCGTCTTCTACACCGGCGGGAATCTTCGCGTCCACCGTGCGCTGGCGCAGCAGGCGGCCTTCCCCTTTGCATTTCGGGCAGGGGTCAGTAATAACCGTTCCATTGCCCTGACATGTGGGGCAGGTTCGAGCTATGCTGAAAAACCCCTGCTGATATCTGACTTGGCCACGACCTCCGCAGGAGCGGCACGTCACCGGCGTTTTGCCGGGGGCCGCGCCCGAACCCGAACACTGCTCGCAGGTCTCATGGCGACGTACGTTTACTTGCGTCTCGGTGCCAAACACAGCTTCTTCGAATTCGAGTGTGATGTCCTCGCGGAGATCTGCGCCGCGCTGTGCGCGATTTTTGCGGCGCGAGTTTCCTCCGCCAAACATATCGCCGATACCGAAGAAATCTCCGAAGACGTCGCCCAAATCCTGGAAACCCGACGCATCGAAGCCTCCGCCCCCGCCCGCATTGCCAACTCCCGCGTGACCGAAGCGGTCGTAGAGCGCGCGCTTTTCGCCGTCCGCAAGTATGGCGTAAGCTTCGCTCGCCTCTTTAAATCGCTCTTCAGCGTCAGGATTATTCGGATTGCGGTCGGGATGGAACTGTAATGCGAGTTTGCGATAGGAACTTTTAATTTCCTGATCGCTGGCTTCGCGGGCCACTCCAAGAATTTCGTAGTAATCGCGCTTTACTTTGCTGGCCAGATAAAATTCCCCGAATGATTAATAGAAATGATTAGCAGAAACAGGTTTACCTAAGAGTTTCGCGCGACTTTGACCATCGCCGGACGCAGCAATCTCTCTTTTAATTTGTATCCGCGCTGAAGTTCTTCCAGAACCTGCTGATCGTCGGCATCGGAGGTATCCACCATTTCGATGGCTTCGTGGACGCGAGGATCGAAGGGCTCCCCCTCGGCGGTAATTGGACGCACTCCCAGTTTCTGCAACGCGTCCAGCAACTGGCGATGAATTAGTTCCACTCCGCTGTGGAACTCTGATTTGTCCGATGCGTTCATCTTCAAAGCGCGCTCAAAACTATCCAGAATTGGCAGCAATGCTTTGATTGTGTCGGCTGCGGCGTATTCGCGAAACTCCTGCTGCTCCCGCGAGGCTCGCTTGCGGGCGTTGTCGAACTCAGCCTGCGAACGGGCGAGACGATCCACCAGCGTGTCACGCTCAGCTTTCAGTTTCTGCAATTCACCATCGCGGTCCGCGCTTTGAGGAAAATCCTGCGACTCTTCAACGCCAATCGCGGCGTTTTGGTCCGATTCTTGCCCCGAAGACAATTCATGCTCCAGGTCGAGTCCCTGATCTTTCACTTGTGACTTCCCATTTTTCTTATTCATAGTCTCAATAATTTCTGGTTTAGAAATCTATTAGTCAGTCTCGTTAAGAATCTTGTCAAACAAACGCGCGATGTAAGAAACCGCAGTCATCGTGTTCTGATAATCAATGCGCGTAGGACCAATCACTGCCAGCGATCCCATGACTTCACCGCCTACGCGGGCCGGCGCTCCAATCAAAACCAGATTGCGCATGGATGGCAGTGCTTCGTCCAGTCCAATGACGACGCGGACGGCTTCCTGCTTGGCATCGAGATATGCGCCCAACAGCGCGACCAGCTTTTGCTTCTCTTCCAAAGTCTTCAGCAGCTCCTGCAAGCGGTCGCGATCTTTCTCTCCGCTTACGAGATTGGCTGCCCCTTCGATAAACAGAATACGAGCCCCATCGTCGCTTGCCAGAGCACCCTGCTGGTAAAGCTGTTTCAACGAGGTCATTAAACGATCGTATTCGCTGCGCTCCTGTTCGAGACGGCGAGCAAGTTCTTCGCGCATCGCCTCCATGGTCCAACCGCGGAAATTCTGATTGATAAAATTTGCGGCTGCGTCCAAATCATTCTGCGAGATATCAAGTCGCAATACGCGGTCGCGCACCACCCCAGACTTCGTTACAACGACTGCTAAAACCTTCTGATCGCCCAGCCGCGAGAAGT
>JBDUDA010000221.1:0-5210 GCA_040003205.1 Acidobacteriaceae bacterium
CCCAGCTTTTCAAGGATGCGATAGTGGGAAATACGAGTACCGGTGGGCGAAGGTGGCATGAGGCGCAATCTTAGTGTGCTTACTCACGCACGTCAACAACTCGACGGCGCACCAGTAACGGGCGGGCGGCGAGATTCAAGCCGTTTTATGGGGGGCTGGCAATGACCGTGCCTACTGTGGTGAATACCAATCAGTCAAAAATGTTCTGGTTCAGAAACTGATTTCGGAACTTGCCCTGAGGATCAAACCGTTTGCAGAGTTCGACGAATTGCGGCATCTTCTTGTGCACGCGCTTGAGTTCACTCGGCGAGGTAGTAAATAGCTTCCCCCAGTGCGGACAGGCGTCGAATGGAGCCAGTTCTTTTTCAATGATCGGCAATAACTTGCTGACTGCCGGCCAGTCCGGTTTCCAGGTGAAGTGGATGGTCACACAATCCTGTTCGTAACAGGGGCTCATCCAAAGCTTGTCGGCGGCAATGGTGCGAATTTCGGTGATGAACAGTGCCGGGCCGACCTGGTCGTGCAGCCGTTCGACAGCCAGGATTGCCTCGACGGCGTGCTTTCGCGGAACAAAATATTCTGTCTGCAGTTCCTTGCCCGCGCTTGGCGTGAAACCCATACGGAAGTGCGGCAGCCGCTCATACCACGGGCCCAAGATGCCCATTTGCTCGGTGCAATTCTCGGCCGATAGTTCTTTGATCGGGTGGAGATTGCGCGTGGCGAGCTTGGCTCCAAACAACTCCGGGGTTGGGTGAAACTCTTGCCCCGCGTCGACGCGGCTCTTGATCCAAACCTCGTTTACGCGTTGTTTTTGCCAGTCCGTAAACAGGCTCACGCTGTAGCCAGCCGATTCGATGGCATCGAAATGATCTTTCAACGCTGCGAAGGGCAAGTTCTCGTAAACGTACTGGCGCATCTGGAAGGCCGGCTGAACATCGAGGGTGACTTTTGTGATCACACCGAGGGCTCCCAACCCAACCACGGCCCCGTGGAAAGTTTCGCCGTCTCGCTCCCGAGACAGATTGACCAGGCTGCCATCCGCAGTGACCATTTCCAGCGCAGAGACTGCGGTCGAGAGATTCCCGTTTTTTTCTCCCGAACCGTGGGTTGCCGTACTGCAAGCGCCCGCAATTGAGATGTGGGGCAGAGATGCCAGGTTATGCAGTGCAAAGCCCTTTTCGTCGAGATACGGACAAAGCTGGCCGTACGTGATGCCGGCGCTGACGGTCACGGTTCGCTTCGCCGGATCAAGCGCAATCACCTTGGCCATCGGTCTCAACGAGATGAACGCGTCTTTGCTGTCGGCGATGTTGTTGAAGCAGTGGCGGGTCCCGAGGGCTTTTAGTTTGGCGTTCTTCTTGACGTACTCTTGAACTTGTTCGAGAGATGTCGAGGTGAAAACCTTGTCGGTGCCGTATTCGAGGTTGCCCGCCCAGTTACGCAGCTTTTCGGTTCCAGCCCAGGCAAGTACGCGCCCGATGTAGGGAGTAGCCAGCGCGGCGGCGGACAGCTTCATGAAAGTTCGCTTGTTCATAGTTTGACGCTCCTGCAACTTGGTCTACCTTACCGTGCGGACATGTCGACGATCTTGCCGGGATTCATGCGATTGTTCGGATCCAAGGGCGTCAAGCCGGGCGCCCACAGTTCTTCCCTGTCTTCGAGATTGGCCTTTCATTTGAATCCCTGGCTGTAATGTCCCGCGGCCAAAGACTGATCGCCTCAACCTGTTTGTCGTCGAGAAATTCGACTCTTGTTTAGCAATCACCAGCCCTTAGTAAGAATGAGGCAGTAGCTAAGTATTGATTTTTATGTCTTGAATTTTGCTTGGCAACCACACCTGCATCTCGTAGTTGTCGCGGTTGGCCCATGTGTAGTAAGGAATCGCGGTGATATTGCGCCGCTTCGTCTCCACGCCTAAACCGTTCGCCATCGGCACGAGTGTCAAACCCTCCCCGCGAAGGGCGACGATCTGCTCTTCCAAAATCCGATGCGGCACCGAGGCAAAACTGGTGCTTTCGGGCACGAAAAAGTCCCAGGCCCGGCCGTCGTTGTCGGCCCCTTCGACGCAATAAACCAGCGGTCCCCGCTGCAAAGCAAACCTGCCGCGATCGGCAGCCACTTCCTCGCGTGCCCTTACTTTCCGAACTTCCATGGGAAACGTAGCCTCAACCACATCTCCCTCGGCCCAACGTCTCTCGAGAACGGCGTATCCATTCTCTTCATGATATGGAAAAGACTTGCCATTAACGCTCATGTCGAGCTTAGCGGACGCGCCTTCCTCAAAGCTATACAGGCCGCCGGGTACCGGCGAACCTTTGAGCCATCCTGGTATCCGTATGCGGAGAGAATGATCGATCGGTCTCGCGGGATGGACCGCCAGCTTGAAATTGCCATTCCAGGGATACTCAGTCGTCAGTTCCAGAGCAATGTCTCCGGCACTGGTTTGAATCGTGGCTTTGCTGCCGATGAAAAGATTAATCCAGATGCTGCGCTCGGAGACCGCATAGATATAACCTGCCACCGATGCCGCCAGGCGCGCGATATTCGACGGACAACACGCCGTTCCAAACCATTCGCTGCGCCCGCGATGTCCGCTTACCGCCGAGGACGAAAACGCTGTACTGGACGCGAGCGGGTTACCGTAGAAGAACCGGTCACCGCTGATGCTCAATCCATCAAGGGCCCCGTTATACAGACTCCGTTCCAATACGTCGATATATTTGCTTTCACCAGTCAGCAAATTCATCCTCTGGTTCCAGAACACCATCCCAACCGAAGCGCATGTCTCGCAATAAGCATCCGCGTTCGGAAGGTCATAGTCCTGTGAAAAGCCTTCATTCTGTCCGGAGGACCCAATGCCGCCCGTAAGATACATATTCCGGTAAACCACGTCTTCCCATACCGCTTTCATCGCCGTCATGTATCCAGCGTCATGCGTGGCGGCTGCGACGTCCGCAGCGCCGCAATAGAGATACATGGCTCGAACAGCATGCCCGGTGATTTCTCTCTGATTTTTTACCGGAACGGCATCTTGACAGTAGTCTGCACTGCGGCCTTGTGACCACAGGCCCCCTCGGCCGTAGCCTCTTCCCCGTTGATCCAGATACCATTCAGCAAGCTTAAGATAACGATCATCACGAGTAACGCCATAGAGCTTCATGAGCGCCAGTTCGATTTCCTCGTGTCCGCTTACCCAGTGCCGGTTCGGAATGCGAAATGTTTGATCAATGTGATTCGCAAAACGGATCGCGACGTTAAGCAAAGTTCGCTTTCCTGTCGTTTGATAGTAGGCGACCGCCGCCTCGATGAGATGACCCGCGCAATAGTCCTCGTGCTTCTCCATGTCGGTCCAGCGATGGTCCAGACCGGTCAGAGTGAAATATGTGTTGAGATATCCGTCGGGGAGCTGTGCTGCGGCTATTTTCTTGATCCATTCGTCTACCTTGTTTTCAAGCGCCGCGTCGGGATGTGTCCTCAGCGAATAGGCGATGGCCTCGATGGCCTTGTAGACGTCACTGTCGTCGTAATAAATTCCTTCGTGTTTTTCGCCCTTTCCGCGCGACACTTTTTCAAAATTGCGGATGCGCGCGGTCTTAACTTCGGTCTGAACTATGCATGCGGGCAGGGTCGCTCTGGCGACGCGATCTTGTTTGCTAGTCCAAAATTGGTCGGTGAGGGTGACCTGCGAGTAACTGATTGGAATCATCGAGTTCCCGAGCGCCAGCTTTGACGACGGAGCCCCATCACTCGCTGTCTCGCCACTCGCGGCCCCAGCGCCAGTACCAAGGCCTCGCGAAATCGCGGGGAAAACCGCCCCGCCAGCTGCGAGCGCTGCTGTCTTCAATAAGAAGCTGCGGCGCGTGGACATATTGCCGTACGGTTTTGAATTTGTAGTCTCCATATGCCCCCTAAATCAGCAAGCCGAATCACAATCGGAGAGCGATGCCATCGTAAAATCTGTGTGCGTGGCCGCCCTCTCCTTATTAACGTTAGTAGCTCAACGATCACGCCGACCATTTGCCTTGGAAGTAAGGCTTCGAATCAAATCTACTTCCGCTCGCCGGTACGGACTGCCGTCTTCCCTGAGTACCTCGTGAAACCAGATCGGTGGCGGTCGCAGCACGTAGGGATGCTCCCAGGAATCCCAAGGTAGAAAAGTTTGCGTCTTGCCAGCTACGAATCCCCAGTTAATGGCGGCGACGTGAAGCTCGCTTGCGATTGGAAGGACTGTGTCAAACGTGCTTCCAGCACCACGAGCCATATATTCTGTGCAGATTATTGGCCGGCCCAGCTTTTGCAGCGCAACGACCTCGGCGCGGAATTCCTCCGGCCATCCGTAATTATGGAAAGAGATCACATCAGACTCGTCAAGTTGGGTACGCTGTATCACGGTATGCTGATCCTGATCGTAATGGATGTCCCACACGCCGCTCGTAAGAGGCTGAATCGGATTGGCTGCACGCGCCCACTCAAAAACCTGGGGCAGCAGAACCTCAGCGTATCGTTCTTTGTCCTTCAGTTCTTGATTCCCGTAGGAAGATTCATTCCGGTTACTCGGTTCGTTCCAGACATCCCATGCGAGTACTCGCGGATCACTGCCGAATTTTCCGATGACGCCTTGCACATAGGCCTTCAATCGTGGGTATTGGTTCGAATCCTTGAGTGCGGCTGCTCCGGGACTTTGAACCCAGCCCGAATTATGAACTCCCGGAACAGGCGGATGTTGCATCCCCGTCTTAGGATTGGGATCCCAGCACGAGTCGAACAATACAAACATCGGTCGAATGCCATGTTTAGAGGCAACGGAAAGAAACTGATCTATGCGCCGCGCGTAGCCTTCGGGATCACTTTGCCAGGGCAGATCATGGAGAAACACGCGCATCGTGTTCATACCAATTGATTCTGCCCAGCCTAGCTCTTGATCAATACGCTTTAGATCGAAGGTCTCAGCTTGCCACATCTCCAGTTCGTTGATCGAATTCGAGGGAATAAAATTGCTTCCGACCAACCATGGCTGCTTGCCATACCAGGTATTCGCTTGCTCCGATGACCATCGCGGACGCGCGTAAGCATGTCCCAACATTAATACGATCAGCAGCACCCAATTTGTAATTGTCTGGCGCATTCGGTCTCCAGTCTTCAGGAAGTCTTTGCAAAATTATTTCTGTCCGCTTTTAGTACTTGGTCGGGCGGGCACAAATTATTAGCTG
>JBDUDA010000222.1:0-5209 GCA_040003205.1 Acidobacteriaceae bacterium
TCCCGGTCGAGATTGGCTTCGAGGATGAGTCGAGAGCCCGCATGCAGACAAATGCGACCGACATCGGTGGACGAGGCTGTTACGTCGAGACCATGATGCCGCTCGGGATCGGCACCGCGGTTCAGGTCATGTTCTGGATCAATGAAGATAAGATAAAAGCGGCAGGCATGGTCCGAACTTGCGATCCGCATATGGGGATGGGCATTGAGTTCACCTCTCTCGATGATGGGATTCAACAACAGTTGCAGCAGTTTGTTGAAGGGTTAGATACAGAAGCAGCCAAAGCAAATCCAACGGAAGCAGAGTCCGCCAAAGCCGCGTCTGCGGTACCAGGAGCGAATCCGACGACTTAGCTTATTCGCCACCCCAGAGAGAGCCCCGCCGTCGTACCTGGTTCCCGCCAAAGTAAGCCGCATTCACTTAGAACTACAATCTGAATCTGTTTGCGCCTTGGGCCATCGAATGGAACAGGCCGCTCAATCGTCATTTCCAGGAAGGTGATCGCCGTTGAAGATTGGTATTACGTGTTATCCCACTTACGGTGGCAGCGGCGTGGTTGCGACTGAGCTCGGGCTCGAACTGGCGCAGCGCGGACACGACATCCACTTCATCTCTTACGCGCAACCCATACGGCTGACCGGCCCGCACGCAAATATTCACTATCATGAAGTGGAAGTTTCCCGCTACCCGCTGTTTGATTATCCCCCGTACGATCTGGCGTTGGCGACGCGCATGGCTGAGGTGGCGGAAATCTACGATCTTGATCTGCTGCATGTGCATTACGCGATTCCCCATTCAGTGAGTGCGATGCTGGCGCGGCAGATGCTGGGCGCGTCCCCAAAACACAAAAAGCTTCCCTTCGTTACGACCCTGCACGGCACGGATATTACTTTGGTCGGGCAGGACCGGTCTTATCTTCCAATTACCCGCTATTCCATTGAGCAGAGCGACGGTGTGACCGCTATCTCGGAATATTTGCGCGAACGCACGGTACGCGAGTTCGAGGTGCAGAATCCCATCCAGGTGATTTACAACTTCGTTAATTGCGACGTATACGTGCGCGATGCCGAAGCCAAAAAGCGAAGGACAGAGTACGCCGCAAAAGATGAGCGGATACTGGTACACCTGTCAAATTTCAGGCCGGTGAAACGGCTCACGGACGTGATAGAAATTTTCGCTCGCGTTCACAAGAAAATTCCCTCAAAGCTCTTGATGATTGGAGACGGTCCCGACCGGCCGCAGGCGGAACGGCTGGCGGTTTCGAAAGGTATTCACAACAGTGTGCTCTTTCTGGGCAAACAAGACGAAGTACACGAAAAATTGGCGCTCGCGGACGTCATGCTGCTGCCCAGCGATTTGGAATCCTTCGGCCTTGCGGCCCTGGAAGCGATGGCATGCGAGGTTGTGCCCATCGCGACCAATGTAGGGGGAGTTCCCGAAGTGATCGAACACGGCAAGAGCGGCTACCTCGCCGACGTTGGTGACGTCGAAGCCATGGCTGGATACGCCATCGAATTGCTCGGCGATCAAAACCATCTTTTACAAATGGGAAAAGCGTGTCGAAGTGTGGCACAGGCAAGATTCTGTACTACCAAAATCATTCCGCAGTATGAAGAATTTTATCGCCGCGTGCTGGAGCGCTCTTCATAAAGAGTGGCCGGCACCGTTCCTTCGCTCGAGAGGATGGGCAATCGCAATCTCACCAGCGTTCCCTTCCCTACCCGGCCATCCACTGTCATGCGCGCGGTATCGCTGTAGAGCACCTTCAACCGCTCCGCGACATTGGCCATTCCAATGCCAGTGCCCGTCGGCCGCGTAGTGTTGTCCAGGAAGTTGGTAGTTTCCATTCCTACTCCATCGTCCTCAACTTCGATGATGAGGTGTGAGTCGGTGAGCCGGCTTCTGATGTAAATGCTGCCACCCTCGATCTTGGATGAAAGGCCGTGCTTGATCGAATTTTCAACTAAGGGCTGCAGCAGCATGCTGGGAACCAGAACTTCCAGCGACGGAGGATCGAGTTCTTTGACGACGTGTAACTTGTCAGGCCCAAAGCGCACGACTTCGATATCCAGATAATTATCAATGAATCCCAATTCCTCTTGCAGTGGGACAAAAGCATCGCTACTGCTGAGCAGACGCCGCAAAATTGTAGCCAGCTTGATGATTAATTCTCTCGCCGTGTCAGGATCGAAACGCACCAGCGAGGAGATGGAATTTAGAGTATTAAAGAGGAAGTGAGGATTGATCTGATTTTGCAGGGCTTCCATACGGGCCTGCAACAGCATTCGCTCTTGCTCTTCCAATTTGATTTGGATGCGCACGCTGTTCCATATCTTTAATTCGGTGCCGATCACGGTAATGGAAGTGGCGTAGATCGCGGATTCCACCCAGAGATTTGTGCTTTCCAGACTAAATATTGCGTGCGGAATAAACCGCGCAATTTGGGTTTGCATGAACCGTAAGGCAACGATGGTCACAAAAAATGTGATCTGCCAGTCGAACAATCGAGGCCGCGGCAGATTTCGACGAATCCATCGATAGATACTCAAGTCGACGAAGGGAGAAAACGACCAAATATCTTCACGATCGGGAGCGAGGCGGCGAAGCTGCCCGGCAACAAAACCGCAAATAAGATTAAACGGCAGCGTTGCCCATTCTCCATGCAGCACAGCCGGAAGGGCCATGAAAGCCCCGCCCACCATGCCATTGAACCGGCCCGCCACGACGCCTATCAGAATTGTAGTTTCGAACGATAAATCTCCAGCCACAAAGCTCTTGGCGTCAAAGCGAATCCACACTCCTAACGCCATGGGGATGCAAATCCATAAAAGCAAGTAAATTCTCTGCTTCAGCGAACGCTCTTCTCGAAACAGAAGAGACTTGAATTCCACCGAGCGCACCAGCGCGCTGGCGACGGCCGCAGCTACGCCAAGCTTTATCAGCAGATTGATGAGGATGAGGCGCTGTTCCATTGAGTGCCGCTGAGAGAAATGTAGCACGCCGACGAGATCTAGCATCCCTAGTGTCGGGTCTGGAATCTTAGTTGGTGAGAAGTTAAGGAGAAACTATGCGCGCATTCGCAATTGTTTGCACACTCTTGCTGTTGGCGGGATTGGCGATGGGACAAAACAATATCGGACAAAACGATAGTGTTCAAAACAGTACGAACCAAGTCGACTCGCTTGCGGGGACGGACGCAGTGGCTTACGGACATTCCGGTCCGCGCTTAGTTACCACGCCGGCCGTGTCGCTCTACAACCCGGCAACCGCCTCAATCGCGCGCGTAAATTCCGCTTCAGGTCCGCAAGTGAGAGTCGGTGATGACGGCTCTGATACAGCGAGTCAAAATGCGCCAGGTAAGCTGGGCACTTTTGATTTCGGTATTGCGCGATCGCAAAGTTTCGCGGGGGTCGCAACCTTGATGGGTCGAAAGCCTGCTGAGGGCAAGAAGAATCCGCGCGCTTACTCTAATCAGGATGTTGAGCGACTGAAGCAGCAAGACGCCGCCACACAGTCAGACGCGGGGAAACCAGTTGACCAGCCCAATCCGATGAATTAGGTCGTGCTGAGTCGTCCGCTGAAGTGTTGACGCTTTATCGCTGCACCAATGCTTCCAGAGTTTCGAAAAAGGCGGGATAGGAAATCACAGCAGCATCGGCGCCGCGAATAGATGTATCACCTTCAGCTCGCAGCGCGGCGACCGCGAAGGCCATCGCAATGCGATGGTCTCCGAAGGAATCTATCGTGGCTCCATGCAACTGCTGGCGGCCTGGGATTTTCAGACCGTCCTCCCGCTCCTCCACTTCCGCGCCCATCGCTCGCAGATTTGTGGCGATGGAAGCAATGCGGTCCGATTCCTTCACGCGCAATTCGGATGCGTCGCGCACTTCAATTCCCTCTGCGCTATAGGGGGCGATGGCCGCCAGCACGGGAATTTCGTCGATCAGCGCCGCCGTGTCTCCTCCGGCGATCAGCGCCCCTTTGAGCTTTCCACCTTCGACTTGCACACTACCCACCAGCTCTCCATGTTTTTCTTCCAGCTGGGCAACGCTAATTTTGACTCCCAAAGAAATAAGGATGTCGAGAAGCCGGGCCCGCGTGGGATTCATCAGCAACCAGTCAATAGAAATTTGAGAATCAGGAAACAGGGCAGCTGCGCACAACAAAAAAGCCGCACTCGACAGGTCTCCGGGAACAACGGCCTCAATGCCGTGGAGAATCTGCCCACCGGCAATGGAGACTCTTTTGCCGTCATGATTTACCTCCGCGCCAAAAGCGCGTAGAGCAGCTTCTCCGTGGTCACGGGTGCGAAAGGCTTCTTCAACCTGGGTTTCACCATCGGCGTAAAGCCCGGCAAACAACAAGCAGGTCTTCACCTGCGCACTAGGGACGGGCATCCGATAGTCAATCACTTTTAAGCGTCCACCCGTAATCTGCAATGGTGGACGAGCGCCCTGGGCAAAAGAAATTCGGGCACCCATTTTTTCAAGTGGCTCGATGATTCTCGCCATGGGACGCCGCGAGAGTGAATCATCTCCCATGAGTTCACTGGTGAAATTTTGCCCCGCAAGAATTCCGCTCAGCATCCGCATGGTCGAACCCGAGTTGCCGCAGTCGAGTGCCGAGCTTGGCGGGTTTAGGTTCGCCCCACGGCCGTGAATCACCAGGGCGCCGTCTTTGCGCTCCCATTCGACTCCTAATGCGGCCATGCACTTGAGTGTGCTGGCGCAATCGGCTCCAGTGGAGAAGTTTTCCAACTTCGTATCTTTTTCGGCGATGCCCGCGAGCATGGCATAGCGATGGGAGATCGACTTGTCTCCGGGAAGGCGAAGCGCGCCGGAAATACTGCGCGCGGGACGAACGATCACTGCATCTGAATTCTTCATTATGAGAACGTAGGACTATACTCCGTGTACAACATCCAGAAACTGCTTCAATATCCTGCCTACTTCGACGGGGTGCTCCCAAGGGGCGTAATGACCGGCGCGCGCAATTATTTTTAGCTGGCTATCGGAAATATTGGCGTGCATCAGTGTGGCTTCTTCTGGGCCGGCAAATCCGTCCTGATCGCCGGTAACGATCAGGGTTGGGACGTTGATTGTGCGCAAACTCGCAACCGAGTCCGGACGTTCAGCCATCCCTCTCTGCACTGCGGAAACATCTTCCGCGCTCATTTTCCGCATCATTTTCAGAGCGCCCTCAACCAAAT
>JBDUDA010000033.1:0-17589 GCA_040003205.1 Acidobacteriaceae bacterium
GTCATCCCGAGCGCAGTCGAGAGACCTGCTTTTAAATGCTGAGGGCTCCCTCATGATGGATTTTCTACAGCCGGTTGAGAGCACTTAGGAAAATGCCCGGGGTAAGCAATTCCGGCAATTGCACGGGAGGCGCATTCGGATCTCTCCCATAAAGCAGATAAAACGGAACTCCGCTTCTGCCAAACGACGCGAGGGTTTTCGTGATCACAGGGTCCTGCGAAGTCCAGTCAGCTTTCATCAGGACGACGTTCTTACTCAGCACCATTCTCCGCACCTCGGCGGAGCCGAACACAGCACGCTCATTCACCTGGCAGGCCAGACACCAGGCCGCAGTGAAATCTACAAAAACAGGACGTCGCTGCCCGCGATACTGCTCGACGCCTTCAGTGCTGAAGACCTCCCACTGCAACTCTCCACTTGGAGTCACCGACGAGCCGGTGGCAGTCGTATTCGCCGCGCGCACTACGTCATTCCGGCGAACACTGCCGATCGGGATCCAAAGACCGAGAACAAACAGAAAAATAGCGGAAGCGCTCGCGATGCCGGTGTGTCGCTTACGGCCCAGCAGCCATGCCCCAACTCCCATGACGAGTAAACCCGCGAGCAACCGCGCGATCGCGTCCACTCCAACCTGCTTCCCAAATACCCACACCAACCAGATCACCGCAGCGAACATCGGGAAGGCCATGGCCTGCTTGAAGGTCTCCATCCACACGCCAGGCTTGGGCAGAAAGTGCGCCCATTGCGGAAACCACGACAGCAATACGTATGGCAATGCCAGCCCAATCGCCAGCGCTGTAAAGACGCCAAAGGCAACGGCAGCGGAGTGCCCCAACGCGAAGCCGATAGCTGTGCCCATGAAGGGCGCGGTGCAGGGCGTCGCAACAACCGTCGCCAGCACTCCGGTAAAGAAAGATCCGGTATAGCCAGAGCGCGCTGCGAGGGAATTACCGAGTCCCATCCACGACATTCCGATCTCAAATAAGCCGGCGAGACTCAATCCCATCAGAAATAAAAGCGATGCCAATACCACTACGAATGCGGGGGATTGCAACTGAAATCCCCACCCGACTTGCTGGCCGGCTCTGCGCAAAACGAAAAGCAATCCCAACAGAATCCAGAAGCAAACCAACACTCCGACTCCATAGGCGAGCCCGTGACGCCGAAATTCGCGGCGGTCACTGTGGCCGTTCATTAGTCCCAACGCTTTCAACGAAAGGACGGGGAAAACGCACGGCATCAGGTTGAGAATGAGTCCGCCGAGGAACGCGAAGGCAACCATGCTTCCCAGTGACATCGAGTTGGTAAAAGTCGGCATTCGAGCGCACACCGTGCCAGCGGCCTGCAACTACTTCAACTATAACTCCGTACTATCCAAAACAGGAACGTCGTCCTCAGGTTCCCGCCTTCATCAGACTGGTCCATGACTTAGAATAGCCAGTCTTGCTGCATGAACAACAGTTCGATCGCTTGCGTGTAGTGCTGGTGGCGGCACGCAACCCGCTCAACATCGGAGCGGCCGCTCGAGCCATGACTAATTTCGGGTTCGGGCAGCTTGGGGTCGTTAACGCGTACAACATTGGGTTTCGCGAGGCGCGCTCCGCTGTCGGCGCTGCCGGGCTGCTGGCAGATGCGGTGGAGTACAAAAGCGTCGCCGAAGCTGTGGCCGACTGTTCTCTCGTCGTAGGAACCACGGCGGTCCGACATCGCGAGTTGCAACATCCACTGCGGCAACTGGAAAATGGCGGACGTCTGATTCGCAAAAGGCTGGCGTCAAGCCGGGTCGCGCTTCTTTTCGGATCGGAAAAATTCGGCCTCTCGAACAAAGACCTCAGCCACTGTGACTGGCTTATGCGCATTCCAACGCACGAGCAAAATATCTCTATGAACCTGGGACAGTCGGTTGCCGTCTGCCTTTATGAGTTAATACGGGACGCGAAATCTGCGCAGTCTCCGGAGAAATTAAAACTCGCCTCTTCCCGCGAGCGAGAGCGAATTACCTCGTCTATTCTGGACGTAATGCGGGCAAGCGGATACCTGGACCGAAGACCGATTAGCGATGTAGAGGAAAGAATGCGCCGCCTGATTCGCCGCATGAATTTGCCCGCTGGCGATACCGTAGTATGGCTCGGGATTCTGCGACAAATCGCATGGAAACTGAAGATCGCCGGAACCACCAAACAGAAATAAATCTTCAAACCTGAAGCACGTCACCTTCGCGAGCGACGACTTCGTACAACACCGGGTTCACAAAAAATCCGATGAAGAGTCGCGAAATTAATCCCGCCACAATCACAATCGCGAAAGGCCGCTGCGTATCGGAGCCAATTCCCGTGGAAAGCGCCGCCGGCAGCAATCCTAAACACGCCACCAGCGCCGTCATCATGATGGGCCGCAGGCGCAGCAGCGAAGCTTCCCGGGTTGCGGTGCGAATGTCCATGCCCGACTGACGAAGTTTATTAATGTATGAAACCAAAATCACAGCGGTTTCAACCGACACACCCAGCAATGCCAGCAATCCTAATACTGAAGACACGCTGAACGGCGTATGCGTGAGCTTGAGCGCGATCAACGCGCCTACGGGCTCCGTCATGATCACGCCGAGCGCAATGCTGACGGGAAATTTCAGGTTCCCATAAAGTGCAAACAGGATCAGGAAGATCAGTCCAATGGCGAGCGGACCGATGATAAAAAGCTGTGCTCTTGCCTCCAGAAACTGACTGTACTCCCCACCCCAGGCCAGCTGGTATCCCAGGGGAAGCTTGACGGCCTCATTCACTGCGCGCTGGCCATCCCGCACAGCACGCGACAGATCTCGCCCTTCAATGCTGTATTGCACACCGATATAGCGCGAATTATTTTCGCGATAGATAAACGACGCTCCGTTGCCTTGTTGGATGTTCGCAAGCTGCGTGAGAGGGATCTGCTGCCCGTCCGGAGTGCCCACAAGCAAGTTCCCAATATCATGCGCGCTGCTGCGAAATTGCGGCTGCATGCGCACGACGAGATCGAAAAGTTTTTCGCCTTGAATAACTTGAGTGACGGCCTGCCCGCCCACAGCTGCCGAAATTACCGCTTCGACATCTGCGACGTTTATTCCGTAGCGAGCAATCTTGTCGCGATCAACATCAATGAGCAAGCTCGGCTGTCCTAGTTCGCGCACAACTGTGAGTTCAGTGAAGCCTGGCACTTTTGCCAGCGCGTTCTTTATCTGGATGGCCTTGTCCTGCAAAATATTAAGATCTTCGCCGTAGATCTTTACTGCCAGCGAACTCTTCAGGCCTGTGAGAGCTTCGTCCACCGCGTCTTCTGCCGGCTGGGTGTAGTTGAAAATTATCCCGGGAAAGGCGCTTACCTTGCGATTGATGGATTCGATCAGCTCTGCCTTGTTGCTGATTTCGCCGCCCCAGGCTTTGTCTTTGTAAGGTTTCAGGCCAACATAGAACTCGCAATTAAAAAATCCTGTCGCGTCGGTGCCGTCGTCGGGACGTCCGAGTTCCGAGCCCACCACCGTCACCTGTGGATACGACATTAGAATCGTGCGAAGTTGTGGAGCGATGCTGCTGGCTTCTTCGAATGAAATCGTATACGGCATGGTCGCCCGCACCCAGAGCGCGCCTTCGTCGAGGTGCGGCATAAACTCGCCACCAATAAAAGGAATCAGTAACAGGCTTGCCCCAAAAATCAAGGTGGCAATCAGCAGGGTCAAGCGGGGACGTGCCAGCGCCCAGTCCAATTGTTGTGAATATTTGTGCTTCATCCACTCGTAAGCGCGGTTAGGGCGCTCGCGAATTCCGCTCTTGAACCAATAAGAGGCCAGCACCGGTACAAGAGTCAAAGTGAGGATGAGGCCGCCGACTAGCGCAAATGACATGGTCTCTGCCATGGGATGAAACAACTGCCCCGCTGGACCGCTCAGCGCATAGATAGGCAAATAGCCGGCGATGATTACCGCGACTGAATAAAAAATAGGACGATCAACATCCTTAGCAGCCGCCAGAATGACTTCCGGCAGTGAGTAGCTCTGACCTTCGCGCAGCGCCAGTTCGCGATAGATGTTTTCCATCATGACGACGGTGCCGTCAATCACGATTCCGAAATCAATTGCCCCAATCGACAGAAGATTCGCCGCTACGTCATGCGCATGCAGCACAATAAAAGCAAACAACAGCGACAGCGGCACGGTGAGCGCCACAATTACCGCCGCCCGTATGCTCACCAAAAAGAAAATCAAAACCACCAGCACCAGCAGCATGCCGCGTAGAAGGTTTTTCTCCACCGTGTCGGTCGTAAGATCAACCAATTCGCTGCGATCGTAAAAAGGATGCACCTTCACGTCCGGCGGCAGCACATGCTGATTCAGTTCTTCAGTCTTGGCCTCGACCCCCTTGAGAACATTCTGCGTCTGTTCTCCGCGACGCATCAGGATCACACCCTCAACCGCATCGTCATTCTTCTGGAAACCGAATTGACCCAGCCGGGGAGCATGTCCGATCGTCACGTCGCCAATGTCTTTGACGCGTATCGGAACGCCTTTGCCTCCGCCAACCACCACGTTCCCGATATCGTTGGTGTTCTGTACAAGGCCGATTCCACGAACGTAATAAAACTGCCCTCCCTGAGAAAAGAAGCCGCCGCCGGCGTTGGAGTTGTTGGCGGCAAGCGCAGTCAACACCTGCGGAACGGTAAGGTGATATCCATAGAGCCGCGCGGGATCGAGCAGCACCTGATATTGCATGACAGTGCCGCCAAAGCCGGAATCATCCGCCACACCGGGAACCGAACGGTAGGCCCGCGCGACCACCCAATCTTCGATCGTCTTCAATTCCTGAGGACTGCGATCGGTGCTCTCGAGCACATAGCGATAGACCAGTCCGCTGGGACTGAAAAGAGGCGCAAGGCTCGGACTCACTCCAGTAGGAAGACTAGCTTCGCCCAATCGCTCAAAAACAATCTGTCTCGCAAAATAACTTTCGGTGGCGTCCTCAAAAGTGAGTTTCACGTCGGACAGCCCATATAGCGAAATGGACCGCATCACCACCATGTGTGGGACGCCGTTCATCTCGAGTTCCAGCGGAAGCGTCACCAGGCGCTCGACCTCTTCAGCGGCGTGATCTGGCCACTGCGTAATGATCTCTACTTGCGGAGGAGCCAGGTCGGGATAAGCATCCACGGGCATTCGTCTAAACGACATGACGCCGCCGACAGTAATGAACCCTGTCAGCATCAGCACCAGAAAGCGCTGCCGTAACGCGGCTTGGACAATTTTGTGAATCATTCAGATTTCGTTCTGCGTTTTCCGACGCTGCGCGCCGCTATTTCTGTAGCGAATTCGCAAACTGCAAGAACAGGCTGCCGTTCCCCACGACCCGATCGCCGGATTTCAGTCCGCTGGTGATTTGTGTTTGTCCGTTGATGCTCTCGCCCGCTGTAATGCCACGCCTTCCATACTGATTAGTAGAAACTTCGGCGTAAACGAATGGCTGGTTCTCGGAATCGCGCAACACCGCCGAATCCGGTACAGCAACCGCATTCTCAATCTTGCCGGTGCTCACCGACGCCACCACAAACATGTCCTTCTTCAACTTCTTCGCGGGGTTGGCAGTTTCAATTCGAGCTTGCAACGTCCGCGTGCTGGCGTCCACCGACGCAGCTACGTACGAAATCTTCCCCTTAAACACATCCGGATAAGCGTCAGTCGTGATCGTGACCTGATCTCCCACCCGCACATACGGCAAATCTTTCTGGTAAACGTTGACCAACACCCAGACCGTGCTGGTATCAGAAATTGTGAAGCACTGGGTATTACCGGGCTGAAGTAATTGTCCCGCTGAAACCAATTGCTCGACTACTTCGCCGGCGATAGGCGCTTTGACTGGAACCTCAAAACTTGGAGGCGCTTTAATCAAAGACTCGGGATCGCTCACTCCCATGACCTTGAGCGCGGCTTCCGCTGATATCAAGTCGCTTCCGGCTTGAACGCTGGCCGACTGTGCCTGCTCCAGGTTCTGCTCTGAAATAGCGTGGTGTTGATAAAGGTCCTGCGCGCGCGTGTAAGACTTCTGCGCCAGCGAATTGGCGTCCTTTGCCTTCAAAAAGTTTGCGCGCAACTGCGAATAGTCTGGACTGGCGACATACAACATGGCCTGCCCATGACTTACTTTTTGTCCCGGAACAACCAGCACGCGACTTACCGGTCCGCTTACCTGGCTGATAACGGGAGTAGTGCGAAAACTGTTGTAGGCAACTGCGCCAGTCAGTCGCAGCGTGCGCGTCAACGTCGTGGGTTGCACCGTCACGATCTGAAGGTGGGACCGCTGATCTTCGGGGACGGTAAAAAATTGTGCGCTGCCGGAATCGGCTTCGGATTTAACCTCGCCGCCCTTCGAATTCGTTCTTTCACATCCACAGACTGCCAGCAACGCAGCAAGGCCGAGCATAACCAGCGGTGCGGGACGATGACCTCTATTAAACATCTTCATGGCAGATTCCTTGTTCCGACCGCTTGTTTTAACTGCTCCAGAGATGTCATGTACGAAGCCAGTGCCTGGCGGTATCCCAGTTGCACCGCGCGGTAGCTGCGCTCTGAGTCCAGGTAGTCGAGCAAGCTTGCAGCGCCGCGTTTATAGGCGTACTCACTAATGTCGCGCGAGTCTTGCGCTTGCTTTAAATATCCGGAAACATAGAGTTGGACAATCTGGTTGTTGCTCTTGACCGTTTCATAAGCACTTTGCACGTCGGCCATGACTTGATCGTTAGCCGACTGCTGTAACTCCTGCGCCTGTGAGAGCGCATAGCGGGTACGCGCGATTTCGCCCTGGTTGCGATTGAAGACAGGGATGTCGAAACTCACGAAGATTGAGGCGGAGTTCTGAGCCGCTGTATGCGTGAAGTCATAAGTTCCGGTGACATCCTGCTTTCCATTCGCTTTGGCCAACAAGATTTGGCTCTGCGCAGCTGTCACACCCAATGCCGCAGCCCGCACATCGGGGCGTTCGCGCATGGCCTGCAATTGCAAATCCTCTACTTTGGCCGCCACCGGCTGATATGAAAGGTCGCCCAGCACGTCGAAGTCTGCGGGAACGGCCTCGAATCCCAGCAGGTTACGTAATCCCACAAGGGCCTGGACTCTGGCTAGTCGCGAAGACGACACGTCGGTCTGAAATTGCAACAGCTGCAACTTGATCTTTAAATAGTCGGCTTCACTAATGTAACCAGCCTTGTATTGCGTCTCGCTGATGTCAACCGTTTGCTGAAAGCCCTTCAGGTCCTGTTCCGCGAACTGTAACGTGGATTCCGCCAGAAGCACACTGACGAATTGCTGCCCTACATTAAATTTCAGAGTCCGCTCTGCATCTGTAACCTGAGAGCGCGTGACTGCTGTCTGGTCTTGCGCCGCTTGCAGTCGCCGCTGACGTTTGTGTCCGCGCTCAAAAAGGTAGCCAATCCCGATGTCAAATTGCTGCGTTAAGTTCAACGTATCCAGAGAGAAGTCGCCAGGGCTAAAAATGGGGATAAACTGCGAATCAAATCCAAACGTAAAATTTGGACGCAGATTCGCCGTGATCTCCTGTGCCTGATTTTGGAAGATCAGAGTCCTTGTCGCCCTGAGCGAATGATTGTGCGCCAGCGCCAGGTCCACGGCCTGATCGAGACTAATCACAGTCGGTGCCTGCGCCGCCGCCAGATGTGCCAGCATCGCGCACAGTACTGTCGCGAGGGCAAAAGCACGAATTGGATGTCGATCAAATAGGTGCAAGGTTTACTACCAAATTGTTCTGCGGCTACTCATAAAAACGAATGATGAACAATAGCCGCGCTGACTGATGGATTCGAAAACTCTTGGGTGGCAAGATGAGAAGCAACAAGATGCTTCGCAGATATCGGCGCAATTAATAGATTGGAGGAGGCCGAACGTAAAGCTGGAAGGACGAGAAAAGTTTTCCCGGCGACGCATCGGCTGCCTGTGTCGCAGTGCTGCGCCGCACAGCCGGGGCAAAAGCGATAAGCAGAAAAATCGCCACCACTGGCTGCGTCATGAGGCATAAGACACAGACGGTACTGTTAGAGGCTGTGATCTGGCTTTGAACGGTGTTCGCTGAATCTGTGCCACTACTAAACTGGCTTCCGCAGAGGTGCGATGCCTGAATAGTAGTCATTTGAAAAAGCAAGGCAATGCATGCAAACGCCATCAATAACGTCCTGCGTTCTATGGCCTGCTTCTGTACTTTTTGGTTAGTCATCACAATCTTGATAACTCTGATGCGATGGATGCCGAAGTTTACTGCCAAGTGGCAGAGAGTTTCAAGATTTAAGCACTTCGGTAACTCGATATTTTGGGAAGCAAGGTCCATTTTCGATGCTCCCGGCGATTAAACATCTATGGCAAAGTATTAACCCATGCCTGCTCAGCACAAGCGATTGCCCGAAGGCCGGGCCGCGTTCGCCCACAAGGATTTCATTTTTTACGAGTTGGCGCGGCTTTTCATCGTCCTCTCATTGGAAATGGAATCGGTTGCCGTGGCATGGCAGGTTTACGAAATTACCAAGCGCCCTTTGGACTTGGGCTATGTGGGACTGGCTCAATTTTTACCCGGCTTCGTATTATTTCTTTTCGCCGGGCATGCGGCGGATATATGGGATCGTCGCAAGCTGCTCACCTGGTGTTACTTAGGCTTCTGCTTTTGCTCCCTTTTGCTTCTGGGCATCAGCTGGAAAGCGGGACGCTCCGTCCACCCCATTTATCTAGTCTTGGTACTGCTCGGTTCCATTCGCGCCTTAAATTGGCCCGCCAGCCGCGCACTCCTTCCGCAGTTGGTGCCCCAAGAACACTTCGCCAGCGCTGTCGCCTGGAATTCCATCACTTTCCAAATTGCCGGCATTGCTGGTCCAGCAATCGGAGGCATTTTGTACGCCTGGCTGCGCGGACCGCAAATCGTCTATTCCTTCGCCTTCGCGTCCGCGGCGCTGGCCGTCGTGTGGACCATCCGCATCAAGCCCCGTAGTGTCGCACGCTCCACGGAGCCGGTCAGCTTGCAAAGCTCGCTGGCTGGCCTGCGCTACATCTGGAACAGGAAATTGATCCTGGGATCAATTTCACTGGATATGTTTGCCGTGCTTCTAGGGGGTGCCGCAGCGCTTCTACCTATCTTCGCGCGCGAAATTCTGCACACCGGCCCCTGGGGACTCGGTCTATTGCGCAGCGCTCCCGGCGTCGGCGCTGCCCTCGTGGCCGTGGTCATGGCTCACCGTCCGATTCGACGACGCGCAGGAATAAAAATGATGTGGTGTGTAGCCGGCTTCGGTATTTTCACCATCCTATTCGGACTTTCACGAAGTTTGATTTTGTCGCTGCTCGCTCTGGTTCTGGTTGGTGCCTGTGACATGGTGAGCGTCATCATTCGCTCGACGCTGGTGCAAGTAGCCACCCCCGACCAAATGCGCGGACGCGTGAATGCGGTAGACATGTTGTTCATCGGAGTATCCAACGAATTGGGTGAATTCGAGTCCGGCTTGACTGCCCACTGGTTTGGTATCGTTCCAGCTGTCGTGATCGGCGGTATCGGAACGCTCGTCGTGATCGCCACCTGGTCAGTGTTGTTTCCCCAGGTGCGGCGCGTGGATCAGCTCACGGAAACAGAATTGACCGCAAAGTGACTTACACCCACTGCACCGCGGCGCATTATTTAGAAGACGTTTCCGCACCCAACACCTTTCCCAGATCATCCAATGGATTGAGCGATAACAACACTCCATCTGCAATTTTTTAACAGCGTAAAACTTTCTGATCAACGGAGGTTCCATGAATACGAGTTTGTCCGAGCGGCGTGACGGAAGCGTCGCAGTTGAAAATCTAAAGGAGGTACCCGCTTACGCGGCGGCTTCCGCGAGCGAACCCGTTGCGCCATTTACCATCCAGCGCCGTGAGCCAGGCCCACATGATGTCCTGATCGATATTCTTTTCTGCGGTGTGTGCCACTCCGATATTCATCAGGCGCGCAATGAATGGGCGAATTCCATTTACCCGATGGTACCCGGCCACGAAATTGTCGGGACGATCGCTGCAACCGGCGACAAAGTAAAGAACTGGCGCACCGGGGACACGGTTGGCGTTGGTTGCTTCGTCAATTCCTGTCGCGAATGCGGCGCTTGCAAGGCTGGCGACGAACAATATTGCGAACGTGGACTCACCCCGACTTACAACGGGTACGAGCGCGACGGAAAGACTCCGACGTACGGCGGCTATTCGACGCGCATCACCGTGGATGAAAATTATCTGTTGCGTATCCCCGAACAGCTTTCGCTGGCGGGCGCTGCTCCGCTTTTGTGCGCAGGCATCACAACCTATTCCCCTCTCAAACATTTCGGCGTAAAAGCAGGTGACAAGGTTGCGGTAATCGGACTCGGCGGGCTGGGACACATGGGAGTGAAGCTTGCCAAGGCTCTCGGAGCCCATGTCACAGTGCTCAGCCGGTCGGATTCTAAACGAGAAGACGCCAAGCGCCTGGGCGCGGACGATTTCATTGCAACCGAAAATGCGTCCGTTTTCGAAAAGAATGCGGGACGCTTTGACTTCATCCTCGACACAGTATCCGCCCCACACGATTACAACGCATACCTCAACCTCCTGCGCCGTGACGGAACAATGGTGCTGGTGGGATTGCCAGATCCCACGCCGCTTTCAGCAGGACCGCTGATTTCTGGCCGCCGGCGTCTTGCCGGATCAATGATTGGAGGCATCCGCGAGACCCAGGAGATGCTAGATTTTTGTGCGAAGCACAATATCGTTTCCGACGTGGAAGTCATCCCGATTCAGCAGATCAATGAAGCCTACGAGCGCACCGTCAGAGGAGACGTTCGCTACCGTTTCGTTATTGATATCGCCAGTCTGAAAAAGTAGAAGACCGCAACGTCTTCCGGTAAATAAATCTGTCATCCCGCCGACCCGATTGCTTTGCGAAGCGAAGCAATCGGCGAGGGGAGGGACCTGCTGTCCGTTCCCATCGCCCACAACACCAGGTCTCTCGACTGCGCAAAGCGTTCGCTTTACTTCGCTCGAGATGACAAATTAAGGTTTAGGGTGAAGGGCACGAATTCACTTCGTGCCTCCCGATGACATAAAACGCGCTTAAACCGCTGGAGGGCCGCCGGCCTTTGGGTTAACCAAATACCGGATTGACTTTCTTCTTCTTCATGGTTCGAAACCCGCGAATAAAAGTCGCTGCGCGAAAAGTAGTATCCTGCCTCTGCGCCTCCATAAATTGCTTCGGAGAGGAATCTGTGAACAAACTTTTCTGGCTATCAATCTTCATTCCAATCGCGCTCTGTGCCGCTCAAGAATTGGATCTAAAAGGCGCAGGCTCTGTCACCGTGATCCGCGCGGGATCGTTAATTGATGGCAGATCGAGAGCGCTCAAACGTGACCAGGTCATTATCGTCCGCGGCAATCGGATCGAAAGCGTCTCCGATGCTGCGTCCGCCAAAATTCCGGACGGCTCCACAACCATTGATCTTTCCAAGTCCACTGTGCTTCCCGGCCTGATTGATTCCCACACTCACATTTTTTTGCAGGGCGAAGATCCCGCCAAAGGCGGATACGACGCTAACATCCTGACTGCCCCTCTTGCGATGCGCGCGGCCCGAGCCACCGTGGCCGCCCGGCGTGCCCTCGACCAGGGCTTCACTTGCTTACGCGATGTCGAAACCGAAGGCGCAGGCTACGGCGATGTCGGCATCAAGCAGGCAATCGAAGCTGGATACATCGCCGGTCCGCGGCTCTTCGTCTCCACTCGCGCTATTTCAACGACTGGTGGTTATCCGCTCGAGGGATATGCTCCCGAGTTGGAAATGCCCAAAGGTGCGCAGATCATTGACGGCCCGGTCGAGGCCCGCAAGGCCGCACGCGAACAGCTCGATCACGGCGCCGACTGGATCAAGGTTTACATGACGCATCGCTCGTGGGTCGGCAACAAGGGCGAACTAGCCTCACAACCAACGCTCACGTTGGAGGAGCTGCGGGCAATCGTGGATGAGACTCATGGGTGGGGCAAGAAAGTCGCATGTCACGCCTACAGCGGCATCGGATTGCGCCGCGCACTCGACGGAGGTTGCGATTCCATCGAGCATGGGCTTGATCTCAGTGACACCGACATTTCTCAAATGCTGAAACAGGGAACATGGTATGTGCCCACTCTAAACGTGTATTACGTGGACTGGGCGCCGGCTGAGAGTGCCGCCGGTGTGCGCGATCGCTTGCGAGCGTCTGCCCACGAACAGTCGTTCAAGAAGGCACTCAAGGCCGGAGTGAAAATAGTTTTCGGCACCGACATAGGCGGCATTCCCTGGACCGAGCCCATCGCGCCGGAACTTTCCCGCATGGTCGAGTTCGGCATGTCGCCCGCGGACGCCATCGAGAGCGCGACCTCTCGTGCGGCCGTCATGCTCGACATGGAAGGAAAGATTGGAGTCATCGCACCCGGAGCCTACGCGGATGTCATCGCAGTCAGCGAAGATCCGCTCAAGAATATCAAGGCCCTTGAGCACGTTCAGTTCGTGATGAAGGATGGCAAGGTTTACAAGAACGGTCTCACGACCTCAGGCGCATAATGAATTTTTCCGCCAACGAAGTTGTTGCTCTACTGATCACCACCAGTTTCGCCGCCGGGCTGAACGTGTACGCCACTGTGACCACGCTGGGGCTGCTGGCGCACGCGGGGATGCTGCCCCTTCCAGAGTCGCTGCACTTGCTCACAAATTGGTGGATCATATCCGCCAGCGGTTTTCTTTTCGTGATCGAATTCTTTGTGGACAAAATTCCTGCCTTCGACCTGCTTTGGAACGCGCTTCAAACCTTCGTGCGCGTCCCGGTTGCCGCTCTTCTCGCATACGGAGCGACCTCTCATCTTTCGCCTGGAAAGCAGTTGCTCGCTACTGCCGTGGGCGGCGCCATTGCCCTGGCTTCGCATAGCGGCAAAATTGCAGTGCGCGCGGCCGTAACTCCTTCGCCAGAACCGTTTTCTAACATCGGACTCAGTCTCGGCGAGGATGCCGCAGCCATTTCCCTGACATGGTTTGCTACACAACATCCCTATGTGGCTGCCGCCGTTGTAGCAGTGCTGCTGGTCATATTTATCGCGCTCATTCGCTGGGTGGTGAAGGCAGTACGTAACACGTTTCGCGCCACACGGCAGGCGCTGGCATTTTAACTTCGGGTAACCTCCCGGTTCCCCATTCCTACCCCCTAATGTCATCCTGAGCGAAAAGACTCATTCGTTGCGAATGAGTCTTGCAGTCGAAGGATCCCTATTGCTCACATAGTCTCGGAAATGGTACTGCCTTCGACCGTCAACAACCTCCCTCATCTGCGGAGCTTCGCTTTTCATCGTGTGGTAATTTCGAAAAATCTTCGACGCATTGTCGAGTACGCAATCCGCATTCCCACTAGATCTTCGCGAATAAAAGTTACGCGCAGCTCCAGAAAAGTATTTGCAACCGCCTGGTTCCAGGAGTGGTGCAGCCGTACTTTCCGTGGTTTTAAGAATCGGCGCCAGCGGTTGCTGTCCGCTTAGATGGCTGCGGTGGTGGTGGTTTTTCCAGTAGTTGATCAATAGAGTCGAGAAGCTCTTGCAGGCGGATCGGCTTGGATACGTATCCGTCCATGCCAGCTGCCAAACAGCGTTCCCGATCGCCGTTCATCGCGTGTGCCGTCATGGCAACGATTGGGATGTGCGCTCCGGTCGAGCGCTCGCGCTCACGGATGGCGGAGGTGGCCTCAAAGCCGTCCATTTCTGGCATTTGAATATCCATCAAGATCAAGTCGAAGGGCTCGTGCTCCAGCGCCGATAAGGCTGCGCGTCCGTTGTGTGCTACGCGGACGGAATGACCGCGTTTTTCCAACATCCGGGTTGCAACGGTCTGATTGATAGGGTTGTCTTCCGTAAGCAATATTCTCAGAGGACGATCGCTCGCAACTGCCGCATGACTCTTATTGATCGGCGCGATCGCTATCATAGTTTCCGTAAGAGACTCACGAACGGCACTCAGCAAGTCTTTTTGCCGCACCGGTTTCACCAAGTACGCTGTAATCCCCAGCTCACGGCACCGCTCCAGATCACCTCGCCGCTTGTCCGAAGTGAGCATCAGAATCGCGGTCCGCGCTAACTTCGGATCGTGCTTAATTCGCGAAGCAAGTTCAAAACCATTAATGCCCGGCATGTGTCCGTCAGTGAGGACCAGAGCAAAAGCCCGGTTCTCGGCTTTGCCCAGTTCTAAAGCCTTCACGGCTGCGCCCCCATTGGAAACACTCGTCACGTCCATCTGCCAGCCGGCAACGGTGTCACGCAAGATTCGGCAGTTGGTGGGATTGTCATCTACCACTAAAACTCGCACGCCGCTCAGTTCCTTCGCCTCGATGAGCTTGCCAGCCGTCTTTTTTGAAAGGGCGGCCGCAAAGCGCGCGGTGAAGTGAAACGTGCTGCCAACTCCCACCTCACTTTCAACCCAGATTCGTCCACCCATCATTCCGGACAGCGCGGTGCAAATAGCCAGGCCCAGGCCAGTGCCTCCGAATTTCCTTTTGGCGGAAGAATCGGCCTGCGAAAAGGCGTCGAAGATCATCGCCTGCTTCTCGATGGGAATACCCATTCCGGTGTCTCTTACCGAAAAATGCAGCCGAACCTGATTTTCCTCGGCGGGCTCGCTTTTAACATGCAAAGCGACTTCGCCCTGCTCAGTAAATTTCACCGCGTTTCCCACCAAATTAACGATGATTTGTCGCAACCGGTTAGGATCACCAGTCATAATTTCGGGAATATCCTGCGCAATCTCGCAGGAGAGTTCCAGGTTTTTCTGGTGTGCCATGAAAGATACAGTTCCCACAGCATCCTCAGCCGTGTCCCGAAGGTTAAACTCAATGGAATCAAAATCCATCTTGTGGGCTTCGATCTTTGAGAAGTCCAGAATGTCATTGATCACGGTCAGCAGCGCGTCAGCGGATTGCTGGACCGCCACCAGATATTCACGTTGCTCCTTGCTGAGTTCAGTTTCGAGTGCAAGTTCGCTCATTCCTAAAATTCCGTTTAGCGGAGTGCGAATCTCGTGGCTCATGTTGGCCAGGAACTCGCTCTTAGCGTGGTTTGCGGCTTCCGCCGCTTCCTTGGCGCGTAACAATTCTTCCGCGTTCCTCTTATGTTCGGTAACGTCCATCATGGATCCCGTTACGCGCGCGAGCTTTCCGGTTTCATCCCGGACAATAATGGCCCGGTCGAGCACGTTCGCGTAAGTGCCATCGGCGCGACGAAAGCGATACTTGCCAATCCACGAATCCACCTTGGATTCAGCAACGGAATGGAAACTTGCCATCACCTGATCGATATCCTCAGGATGAATTCGCTGCGTCCAAAATTCCAAGGTTCGATCCACATCGGAGAATGCATACCCAAACAGTGTTTGGATCCCTTCATTCCACCAGTGGGTATCGGTCGAAACATCCCAGTCCCAAATAGCATCGTTGGTTGCGCGCAGCACCCGTTGCGAACGCTCTTCGTTTTCTTTGTTGACCGTCTGTTCATCTCGGCATCTTGCAATTTCATGTCCTAGATCCTGCCATTTGCGAAACACAAAAACACTTATCCAGACTGTCGTCAATATCAAAGTCACAACCGCGGCGATGATTGCTTCGTCAATCTTGCTGTTGGAGTGTCGCGTGAACCAGAAAATGATTTCATCACTGTCAAAAACGTACGCAGCAAAGCCGACCAGAAGGGTCCCGATTCCAAGAGCCGTAACGTCTTTACGTATGCTTGTGCCGTGCGTTAATGAGGTCTTTGATTGGGACATAGGAATGTGGAAAGGCGACGTGGCGCGCCGCACTACAGATCGCGCCCAGGGCTTTCCGGCGCTGTTGCATCCAGCTTACGTGGCGACTCCGCAGGGCGTGCCCAAAAGAGACCTAAAGCAGTATCCATAGGGGAGTTGGAATTCCCGTTTTGGAATAGATCGAGGTTGGCTGAGAAGGCGCAGCCTTCGCGGCCGGGGACCGTTATGGGAAAGTGGTTGGGCGGAGTTCGACAATCGCCACTTTTCGCAGTTTCAATTTTACCGGTCCAATGCTCGCGGTCAACGTGCCTTCTGAGACGACTCCGCCGAAAATCGGAATACTGTTGTCGAATGGAAATGCTGTCCGGGCTTCAAAACGGCCGTTGGAAACTTGGGATGATTCGGTGAGTCCGGGAAATGTTGGGTCTCGAGGCAGAAACCGGTGCGATGCTCGATCGGCTTCGAGCCCTTACCGCGAATACTTCCATCCAGAAAGTTGCCGGTATAGAACTGGATGCCGGGCTGCGTAGTCAAAACTTCCAAGATACGTCCGGAGGCTGGATCGAGTGCGCGCGCGGCCAGAGAAAGCTTTCCGGAAGACTCATCCAATACCCAATTGTGATCGTAGCCGTGACCAAGTTTCAGTTGCTCATCGGATGCATCAATACGTTCTCCGATGGGAGTCGGCTTGCGAAAATCAAACGGTGTGCCTGCCACGCTGCGCAATTCCCCAGTGGGAATCAGAGTTTCGTCCACCGGGGTGAAGCGGGAAGCGAAAAGCGTAAGCTGGGTTTTTAGAATGTCGCCATTTCCCTGCCCGGCGAGGTTGAAGTAAGAATGATTGGTTAAATTTAGAACCGTGTCGTGGTCGGTAGTCGCCGAATATTCGATCTTTAGCTGGTTGCGGCTCGTCAGTGTAAATTCAACCTGCACGGTTAAATTTCCGGGGTAGCCTTCTTCACCATCCTTGCTCAAATAGTTCATCGCGAGATGTTCGCCTTTGGCGTCCGAAAACTCTTTCGCCGACCAAACTCGTTTGTCGAAACCCTTCAGTCCTCCATGCAGCGAGTTTGCACCGTCGTTCGCGGGAACGGTGTACTCCTTGCCGTCCAAGCTGAACTTTGATTTCGCGATGCGGTTGGCGTAGCGGCCAACCGTCGCCCCAAAGTAGGGGCTCTTCGGAGTCAGATAGCCGTTGAAATCGTCGTATCCGAGGACAACATCTTCGATTTTCCCAGCTCGGTCAGGAACTTTCAGCGATACGATAGTTCCACCGAAATTTGTGATGGCGACTTCCATGCCAGCCGCATTCTTCAGCGTGTATAGATAGACCTCCGCGCCCTCGGCAGTTTTGCCAAACGATTTCTTGGATGTCTTTTGCGTGCGAGTGTTGGCGGCAAACGCAAATGCAACAAGCATCATGGAGACGATCAGCAGTTTCATAGTTACACCTTGGAAATAGTTTGAATGCGAGTTCTCACGCTGCTACGGTATCACGTTGAGCTCCGAGCGCCTTGTGTGAGGCGGCGGGTGTGTCAATTCCCGCGCTAAGCGGACAACAATTGCTACTGCTGCAGCGCGAGATAGTTCCCGTATCCCACTATTACGGTTGAGCCGACGAGTAAAAGAAGAGCCAGCGTCAAAAGTTGCGCTGCCCGTCGCCCTGCGCCTTTCCATTCTTTAAATCCAATTCCCCAAAGACTGCTGAAGATAATGATGCTGGCCATGTGGAGGGTCCAGCTAGAAAATTTGTAGCGGCCCATTTGAGTTTCT
>JBDUDA010000223.1:0-5155 GCA_040003205.1 Acidobacteriaceae bacterium
AGAGAGCAGCTTCTCTGCCGAGACCTCCGGCGGTGTCCGCTCCAGCTTGTCGATGATACCGTACACCGCCCCCATGGAATCGACGGGGACGGCCAGGCTCGCGAGAACGCTCTGCAGGATCCGCCGGTCCGACACGCGGACGACGACGTCCGAAAACTTTCCCTGGCCAAATCCTGCGCCGCTGATTTGAACGGTATAAGTTCCAACCGGTAGCAATGGGGCGGTGAAGGAACCGCTGTCGTCAGTTTTGGTGTCGCGCGTAACGACGCCAGTGTCCTGATTGATGATGCGGATTTCGGCGTTGGGCACAAAGGCACCGCTGGGGTCCTGTACCGTTCCCGTGAGCGCACCCGTAGCGCCGCCCTGGGCAAAAGACTGAATGGTCGTTAGAAATCCGACGAACGAGATTAGCAAAGCATTTTTAATGAGCCTGGACATAAACCCCTCCCACACCGTGAATCGCTTCTCGAATAAATTTCCAAATCTCTCTCGCCCCCGGAATTAGAGCTCAAAACTGTTCGGGACGCGGAAAAAACACTTTTCCCTTTGCGAGTAGGTCGAGAATTTGGAAGGTTGCGCGAAGCTTACTAAAAATGAAACAGGATCGCAAGAGTTGGAACTGGTTCAGGGTCAACGTGAATCGATTTATTAGAGTCCTTTGTAGCTGCCGCCATCCACCAGAACAGTTTGCCCGGTGATAAACGAAGCGCGCTCGGACGCCAACCAGACGATCGTATCCGCCAACTCTCGCGGTTCGCCCACGCGTTTCAATGGAGCATCCGCCGCCCAGCCTTCGAAAATATCTTTCTCAGTTTTTCCGGTCGCAGCCGAGCGCGCTTTCGCCAGCTCTTTCAAACGGTCGGTCGCTGTGTAGCCTGGTCCTACGTTATTTACCAGAATGCCATCTTTGCCGAATTCGTTGGCAAGGCTTTTAACCAGCCCCACTACCGCCGCCCGCACTGCGTTGGAGAGAACGAGATCCGGAACTGGCTGCTTGGTGGTAATGGACGTGATAGTGATAATTCTCCCCCAGCGCTTCTTCTGCATATGAGGGATGACCTCACGCGCGAAGTAGACGGTGCTGAGAAAATTAAGTTCCACGGCCTTCTGCCACTCTTCCAGCGTAACCGACAGAAATCCCTTCGCCGGAGGGCCGCCAGCATTGGTCACGCAAATGTCCACTCCACCAAATCTTGAAACTACCGATTCCACGAACTTATGGACGGCGGCGGAATCGGTCACATCCACGGGCTCGGCGTAAACCTCGACCGAATACTGAGCTTTGATTCTGTCTGCGACGGAGTTCAATGTTTTGGCATTGCGCGCGCAGATAGCTACCCTGCACCCCTCGGCAGCGAAAGCCTGGGCGGTAGCCATGCCCAGTCCCTGACTGGCCGCAGCAACAATTGCGACTCGATTTTTTAATCCTGTTTCCATAAGCGAGAAATTATAAACGCGGGAGGGAAATTCGAAGCGCCTGGGAATTCTTTATTTGGGGACGGTACGCTTATTATCAAAATGTTATCTTTAATAAAATTTGTATTTCGAAGCGAGGCTCCGTGGCTACAGCACCGCGATATATCTGGATTGATGACAAACTGCAGGATTCCGCGAAAGGCACCGTACCCTTCCTAAATGCCGGGCTGCACTATGGCATCAGCGTGTTCGAGGGAATCCGCTGTTATGACACGGAACACGGCCCCGCCATTTTCCGGCTTGAGGAGCACGTGGACAGGCTGCTGGATTCCGCGCACATCATCGGCTTCCGCGACCTGCCATTCACCCGCGATCAGTTAATTCACGCCATTCAGCAGACGGTTGCAGCGAACGGGTTTCCCGCTTGCTACATCCGTCCATTGATTTTTTTGGATGGCGGAATGAGTATGGTCATTGATGCGGGGACGCCGCGTCTCGTGGTCGCCGTCTGGGAATGGACAACTTTTTTCAATCCAGAAGCAAAAGAAAAGGGAGTTCGAGCGAACGTTTCTTCGCTAACGAGGCTGCATCCTAATGTGTCCATGACGAAGGCGAAGATTTCTGGAAATTATGTTGGCTCGGTGATGGCCAAAACTGATTCAGTGCGCCAGGGTTTCGATGAAGCGATTATGCTCGATCCCTCGGGCTACGTCGCTGAATGCACCGGAGAAAATCTTTTCGTGGTCCGCAATGGCGTTATTTTTACGGTTCCGAAGAGCTCGATTCTGGAAGGCATTACGCGCGACAGCCTCATCACACTTGCAGGCGAGCTCGGATACAAAGTTACCGAAGAACCAATTTCCCGCGACCAGCTCTACATCGCCGACGAAGTATTTGTTTGTGGGACCGCAGCGGAAGTGATTTCTATTCGTGAGATTGACTTTCGAAAAATTGGGGACGGGAAAGCCGGTCCGGTAGCACGCGCTTTGCAGAACGTGTTTGACAAAGTAACCAAGGGCACCCATTCGGGCTCGGAAAAATGGCTGTCTCTCGTGCCGGTTTTCGCAGCCACGCGAGGCGTCACGGTTTAGCGCAAGCGAAAATATCTGCACAAAGAAAAACAGTCCCACCTAACCATGTCGAATGCGCTTCCGCGACCGGTTGAGTCAGTTGCGCAAGCCAGATTGCTTCGTACGCTTCGCTTGCGAGACTTGGTACTGCTGATAATTGGCGCAATCATTGGCTCGGGAATTTTTCTCGTGCCTGGCGCCATCTTGCGGCAGGTAGACAACTCAGTGGCCCTGGCAGCAGGAATCTGGGTCGCCGGAGGCGTACTTTCCTGGCTGGGCGCAATGACCTACGCTGAGCTGGCTGCCGCTAAACCAGAATCCGGCGGTCTGTACGTTTACATCCGCGATTGCTTTGGCACTCTGCCCGCATTTCTTTACGGCTGGTCTATTTTCGTGGCCATTTCGAGCGGCACAGTCGCTTCGCTCTCCGTGGCTTTCAGCAATTATCTGGCGACGGTAGTTCCATTGACGTTTTGGCAAGCCAGGGTCGTATCGGTATCTGTAATTGTGATCGTCACCGTGGTCAACGTCCTGGGCACGCGCTCCGGGGCGGGCCTACAGAATTGGACTACCGGGATAAAACTTGCGATGACGGTGGGGATATGTGTGGTCCTGCTGTTCCTCGGAAGACAGTACTCAGCGATTCCTACCGCTCTGTGGCCAGTCAGCGTGAACGCATCTATCGCTTCGAAATTTGGATTGGCCATGGTTCCGGTGTTGTGGGCTTACGAAGGGTGGCAGTTTGCCACATACACTGCTGGAGAAACTCTGGAGCCTCAGAAAAATTTTCCCCGGGCGCTTTTCTCCAGCGTGCTGTTGATGTCCGCGCTTTACATACTGGCAAACCTCGGCTACCTGGCTGCTTTGGGGCCGGAAAAAGCAGGTAGGTCTGAGACTATTGCAGCATCTGCATTCGCCATGGTTTTGGGGCCATCGGCCGCCAAACTGATTTCTTTAACTATTCTCATCTCGGTTTTTAGCGCGATGAACAGCGTCTTGCTGACGGCTCCCCGGGTGCTATATGCAATGGCATCGGACGGACTTTTTTTTCGACGGTTGTCAGAAGTTCATCCCCGGTTCCATACGCCCGCATATGCTATCGCGGCTCTGGGATTGTGGTCGGCCGTGCTCTCTTGCATGGGAGGATTTCAGCAGCTTATTAAATACACAATGTTTGTTGCGTGGATCTTCTATGGATTGGGAGCAGCCAGCATTTTTATATACCGCCGCAAATTCGCAGACCTAGAGAGGTTTTACGTTGTGCCCGGATACCCTTTGACTCCCATGATCTTTGTCTTAGCGGCGGCTGCGCTGGTACTTAACGTGATGTTTTCCACGCCGAGGGACGCGGCCATCGGCTTGGGGATGGTCGCTGCCGGCGCGCCTGTTTACCTTTTATGTCGCTCAAAGAAACGCGGCACTGGCGCGGAAAGACCTGGTTCAGGAGCGTAGGACGGCGCTGTGCCCCAAGCAAGTTCGTCATCAGGTTGATTTACTTTTAAATTCTTCATCAATTTCCACTTGATATCCCGCCACTACCCTATTGGTCGCATTAGCCATTCCCACCACAGCCATTAGTTCTTTAAACATTTCGTCAGTCATACCTTTTTTCCTGGCAGAGGCAGTGTGTGAGGCAATGCAATATCCGCACTGATTGCTGACGCTGATGGCCACATAAATCAATTCTTTCGTGAGGGGATCAAGGGAACCCGGACCCATGATCTGCTTCATGGCTTCCCAGGTACGCTTCAGCATCTCAGGATCCTGTGCGATGGCCTTCCAAAAATTATTGATCCAGTCGGTCTTGCGCGTCAGCATAATATCGTCATAAACAGCGCGCACTTCAGGGGTGGCGTCTTTATATTCGATTAATCCAAGTGTGGACATGAATGCTCCTGTGAAAGCGTCTAAGAAACGATTTTAAATGAATAATTTGTCTATCAGAAGACCGGGACGAGTCATGACACCTGCCGACTAGACACAATGTCACGACAGCGGATCAGGTCTCTCGAATGTGTGGGTTGTCGCACCGACGAAATAGCAAACCCCGTGCAAACATAATCCATCGACTTAGATAAAACTTAGCGACTCGACTTAGCAAAATCGGCACGGTTTCCACCCGCCCCATTAGACGAAGCCGAGCGAAGACAATTCCGACCGGCTAGCTTGCCGGTGTCCACAGTACCCAGAGACGGGCACGCCCCAGAAGTAGTCGTCGTGAATCCGACAGTAGCACCTTACAAGCTAGCCACCTCTCACTAGGCCGCTCGCGCTTTAAAACGGCTCAAAGATTGGAAAGCATTCCTAATAGCGCAGCATTCCGCGTATCCATCTGAGCTATGACTCAAGACCTGCTGTCGCAGGAGCATTGCGGTCTCTGCCGCTTTCAAAAGCTTGGGCAACTTCCGTAGGTCTGCTTCCAGAGCTACGGCTTCAAATTCGATTTGCCAATCGGAATATTGTTTCCGGGCGAGAAGAGGAAAAACGTACGGTTCCATAACGGTGCTCCTAATTCCAAACTAAATCCTCGGGTCCAACCTGCCGCAGCGGCACCCGCCAAGCTAGTTTGGACTTGCATTTATACATAATACCCAAAGCGATTACTTCCAAATGGTCAATCTAGAACACTTTTCGAAAATAACTTTGACACTTGAAGTCATTAGTTCCTG
>JBDUDA010000224.1:0-5140 GCA_040003205.1 Acidobacteriaceae bacterium
TATAAACCAGTATCAAAATGATGAAGAACAGCGATTGCGAGGCGTTGTAATACGCAAATATGCGGTTCATTTGCCTGAGCTTGAAATCGCATTGAACACAGGGTTGCGGCGAAGCGAGCAATATAGGCTTGAATGGCATGACGTGGACTTAGTGCGAAGGCAGTTAACCATTACGCATAGCAAGAATGGCAAGATTCGTTATATACCTCTAAATTCTGAAGCATTGTCTGCTTTCCAAACGCTATACGAACGTTCAACAGGAAAAGGATATGTGTTCGTTAGTGCCACAGGCTCACATCTCCGAGGACCACGCCACTGGTCTGAACCTTCTGCTCGAGAAGCGGGAATGAATCAGTTCACATGGCATGACCTGAGACATACATTTGCAAGCAGACTCGTAATGGCTGGTGTTGATCTCAACACGGTGCGCGAATTACTCGGACATCAAACAGTCCAGATGACGATCCGTTACGCTCACCTCGCACCTTCTCATCGCCTAAAGTCGGTAGAAAAGTTGCTGCGCTTCCAGACGGACCATGTAGACCCAACTGACACCAGAACTGACACCGGCACGTTTTCGCTTCATCAGCACGGAAAGACCGATGTCCAGTAAGCCTTTTATAATGTGCTAGATTTGCTTTATGCGGGCGCGTAGCTCAATCGGATAGAGCATCGGATTTCTAATCCGGCGGTTGCAGGTTCGATTCCTGCCGCGCCTACCAGAATTTGTGTCGTTTCCGCACGTAATTCTGCCAATACAAAAGCCACATCCCAGTCTGTCATCTCGAGCGAAGCAAAGCGTTTCGCTTTGCGTAGTCGAGAGACCTGCTGGTTGATTTGCAGAATGGAAGCTACAGCAGGTCCCTCCACTCGCCAGTTGCTTCGCTTCGCGAAGCCACTGGGTCGGTCGGGATGACAGCTTTATATGACGGAAGCGGCTCTGGGGAATTGCTTAGTCCTTCAGCGGCACCATTGCCATGTCGCCTTTGCAGAAGGTGGCGACTTTTTGGAATCTGCCGGGCGGGGCGTTGATTAGCATGACAGGTCCGTAGCAATAGACGGCGTGGCCGTTCTGTGCGAAGTACCAGGTGCCGCCCTTGTGCGCTTGACGCGCTACGGTGCGATCCGTGGGAGCTTTCGGTTGTGAAGCGAAGTGGATTCCAGGAAGAGAAAACAGAAGAAGCGCGCCTACCAGGGTATTCATCATTTGCCACCTACCGTGTCAAACAAATAATCTTGCGAACATGGTCGTCCAGCTATCACCAGAAATGACTCGCAACTGCCGCTCTTAAATCGTGAGCGCGGTCCGGCGGACGTCTCCCGAGTCAACGCTCTTGGGAGGCTTCTGCATGGATTGTTTTCCGAGTCTCTGGCGGTGCTTCGGTTCAACACTTGGAGCCGCCTGGGAAGACGGGGCTTGTACCTGTGCATCAGTAGCAGCGGGCTGATTTTTAGTCCGAATATTTTCCGCTGCCGCTGCTTGGCGCTGTTGAAGTTCTCTGCCCTTGATGGCGCTGAGTTGAGCGCTGTCACCAAACAACTGCCGGATAAGAAAACGCTGATTATCAATGGTGCGTCCCTGCTCCACGACCAGCGTGGTCAGCAACGCGTAAGAAATGACAAATAGCCCGACGAGAATCGGAAGCATGGAATGTTTGGACTTCAAGTTGGGAGCGGCTCTCTCGATTGTCACGTTCACCACAGCAGCACCTCGGGTCTTGATAGCGGGCACATTGCTAAATGCAGCTAGCGCACCAATAAGTCGGCCCCTCTCAAGTCGTTGCTAGTGCGGTCTTTACGCGGGGATCAGCAAAACCAGTCGGCTACGGCAAATGCAACTTCCTGCACATTAGGGTAATTGTGCCGGGTTACGGGCGTGACTTGAACCGGCGCTTATTTACCTCCAAGCAAAAGCTTCGCGATAGTTTGCAGTTGCATATTGGAGGTGCCCTCGTAGATCTTCCCGATCTTCGCGTCGCGATAATATTTTTCGACTGGATAATCTTTACTGAAGCCGTAGCCGCCGTAGATTTCGACGGCGAGCGATGTCACGCGCTCCGCGACCTGGGACGAGAATAGTTTGGCCATCGCGGCCTCCTTGACGAACGGCATGCCGGCGTCTTTCATGCGTGCAGCGTTATAAACCATCAGCCGGGCCGCTTCGATTTCGGTGGCCATCTGCGCGATCTGGAATTGAATACCCTGGAAGTCGGAGATCGGTTTCCCGAACTGCTTTCGTTCCTGCGCGTATTTCACGGCGTATTCCCATGCCCCCCGCGCCACGCCGACCATTTGGGCACCAATGCCGATGCGCCCCTCGTTCAAGGTTTCGATGGCGATTTTGTATCCCTTACCTACTTCGCCAAGGACGTTCGCTTTGGGCACGCGGCAGTCTTCCAGAATCAATTCACAAGTTGAGGAAGCTCGAATTCCAAGCTTGTCTTCTTTTTTGCCGACGGTGAAGCCAGGGAAATCTTTCTCGATGATGAAGGCGGTGATGCCCTTATATCCGGACTGCGGATCGAGATTCGCGAATAGCACAAAAATTCCAGCCTCTTTCGCGTTGGTGATCCAGAGCTTGCGGCCGTTAAGAACGTAATCGCTGCCCTTCAGTTCAGCTTTAGTCTGTAGACCGAAAGCGTCAGACCCGGAGGCGGCTTCGCTCAACGCATACGCGCCCACGGTGTCGGCCGCCATTTTCGTAAGGTAGCGCTTCTTTTGATCGTCGTTGCCCCAACGAATGAAGGCGTTGTTCACCAGTGTGTTCTGCACGTCCACGATGACGCCGGCGGAGGCATCCACGCGCGAAAATTCCTCGACCGCGAGAATCGCTTCAAAGAATTTGCCGCCACCCCCGCCGAATTGCTCCGGCACCTCGATTCCCATGAGCCCGAGCTGGAAAAATTCCTGAAGCAAGCTCTTATCGAAGACGGCTTTTTCGTCCATCTCTTTGGCGAGCGGACGAATTTTCTCCTCGGCAAATTGCCGGATATTATCGCGGAAAAGAATTTCATCCTCAGTAAGATTAGTTAGCGGGGCAGGAGAGGGAAGATTCAAAATCATCTCGGGCATGTCTACACCTTATGAAGCAGCGTCGAACTAGGAATTCTAGCACCGAGAGAGGACCACAGAAGCGGCCCGCCCACAAACTGTCATCCCGAGCGAAGTCGAGGGACCTGCTTTTCACAGCCATCATGACCAACACATTTAATTGTCATGTTGAGCGGACGGAGTCGCGCCAGAGACGAGGGAAGTCGAAACATCCCTATCGCCAGAATAATTTTCAGGAATTTGGCACTGGGAAATTTGCCTAATCGCGTTTGCTGGGAACCAGCTTCAATCCATCGGCTTGCAGGATCCGTTTGATCTGATGGCGCGCGTGCAGCGACCAGGGTCCGGTGGTGTCGAGCTTCACGTAAGCCCGCCAGTGGCGCAGAGCTTTGCGGGGCTCTTTCATTTTTTCGTATGCCAAAGCAAGGTTGTAATGCGCGTCAGGGTAAGTGGGGGCGAGTTGCAGAGCGGTCAGATAGGAACGGATGGCTTCCGCGACCCGTCCAGTTTCATCCAGCACATTGCCGAGGTCGAAGTGCGCGAGCGCATATCGCGGATCTATTTCTATGGCGCTGAAATAATGCGCTTCGGCCTGGCGATAATCCTGCCGGTTGTAATAGAGGGTGCCAAGATTAATGTGCGCGGCGGCATGTTCTGGATCCAGCTCCAATACTTTGCGATAGGTTGCGATCGCCTGAACCTGCGTGTCGGCGTCCTCTTCGAGCGCGATTCCCCGGGCGAACAGTTCACTCACGTCATGCGTGGGACGTTGCGGACGGCGGGTCGCGATCGGAGTGCTGGTAGCAGATTTTTCGCGTGCAGAGAAATCAAACATAAATTGCCCGGCGATCGGCTCGACCAGTCGCCCCTCGTGGCGGTAGCCAACCCGATGTCCCGTGGTAAATGCACTGGCTTCGATCAACGGATTCTGCATACCTGCCACCTGCTTCTGCATGGCTTGCAGGGACTGGCGGATGACAGCGGGGCGAACTTTATGCGCGCAGAGGTCGCGAACCTTTTTGATTTGCAGCAGATCGAAAAAGGAATAACTCTCAGCGGCGGTTACCAGCGCAGCTTTTTCCCAAGCTGCCAGCTGACGCGCCGTGAGGCGAAGAATCCGCAGAAGCTCTGGTTGACTATATCTGTACACGGTGAGAAGAATGCTTACGCACATTATGCGGAAGCAGAGTTAGTGATTACAAGTGGAAAACTCGGTCTGGAGGAACCTTCTCTATAAATACGTCGCGAGAAATCAGAATAGCAATGCGCAGGGCAGGAGCCGACTTTGCGCTGAGTGACCGGTTCGATGCCGCGCTATTTGCCGAAAAACTTTGTGCGGATGTCAGGCCAGAATTCCTTCGTGACATTAAGGAAAGCATCGAGTGCAATCTGTTGGCCCCATCTACCGGCAACGTCACCAAACGTGCGTTGTGCTGAAGGATAGTACGCGGCTGAGATTCCCGCAGCCACCGCAACCCCGCCAATCTCCGACATGTTGAACTGATTCCGTTCGTCGTCGGTGCGGGTGATCACCTCCCGGCCAATTGCATATTTGGTGCGCTGCCAGAAACCGCCGTGCTGCTTCACGAAATAACGGGGGTCTTGATGCAGGATTATGGGGAACAGCCCCTCTGTCAGGGTGTCTGATATGAGCTGGTCGGCGACGGCCGCCCCATAGTATTTGCCGAAGCCCCCGGCCCCGTTGCCGAACGCAGGATATTGCCGGCGAGCCATCGCAGTTCCGGCAAAAAAGCCCGCGATCAGGAACGTAGACGGATCAAAAGCGTCGGAAACGGCAAGCTTAATTTTTGCATGGGATGTCAGCGGTTTGATTTCCGCCCCACTCTCGTACGCGCGATGATTGGGGATAAGCCAAAAAATGTGATTACTGCTGGCTTTATCCTCCTGGCCGTTATCGGTGCGGCCTTTTTTCTCGACTGCTTGCGGATCAGTTTGTGAAGATTGATTTTGTGGCGTCGGAGCATCCGGCAAAAGGCTTTGCTGCCTAAGGGCAGCCACGGAACTGGAGGAAATCAAAACAACCAAACAGAAAACAACGGCAAGCCGCAGGGAGGACGAAACTCTGAAC
>JBDUDA010000034.1:0-17417 GCA_040003205.1 Acidobacteriaceae bacterium
CGGGATCCGCGACTTTGCAAACCGGGGCAACGCAACAGTTCACCGCTACCGATAGCGCTGGGCTGGCAATAACCTGGTCCGCAACCGGAGGCACAATCAGCAGCACTGGATTGTTCACGGCTGGAACGACATCCGGTACCTTCACGGTGACCGCCACCGACTCCAAGAACAATGTCGGTAAAGCGACAGTGACTGTGCAGAGTTCGGTTGTCACTGTCAGTCCAACTTCAGCAATTCTCCAAGCAGGTGGAACGCAACAGTTCACGGCCACGGACAGCGCTGGACTATCTGTGACCTGGTCAGCCACCGGCGGAACGATTACGAGTTCCGGCTTATACACGGCGGGCACGGCGACTGGCTCGTTTAGTGTGACGGCTACCGATTCCAACAACAGCAGCGGAAAAGCCACTGTCACCATTCAGAGTTCTGGAGGGAGTTCGCTTAACTACACGACCTGGAAGAATGACAATCTGGGAACGGGACAGCAATTGAATGAAACTTACCTGTCTCCGGCTACGGTTAACCCGACCGACTTTGGGGTGCTGTTTAGCAATACTGTGGACGGGCCTGTGTTCGCGCAACCGCTTTATATGGCGAACCTATCCGTCGGCGGCGCCAATCACAATGTTGTTTTCGTGGAGACTGAAAAGGACTCGGTCTACGCCTTCGACGCCGACAAGGCCGGCTCTCCGCTGTGGAAGGTCAGCTTGATACCCGCGGGTGGAAGCGCGGTCCCGCAGTCGCTGGTGGGAAGCACTATTTATCCGACCATTGGAATCACGGGCACTCCAGTAATCGACCCCGCGACGGGCACACTCTACGTGGTTGCCGAAACCCTGGAAAGCGGCAGCGTCGTGTTTAGATTGCACGCATTAGACATCATTACAGGGCAGGAGCAGGGTGGCAGTCCTAAAGTTATCACCACGCCAGGATGGCAGCCTACGGAACAACTGCAGCGTCCTGGCCTCTTGCTGGCTAACGGAAACGTCTATATTGGGTTCGGTTCACAAGGAGACAATCCTCCGTATCAGGGTTGGCTCTTTTCCTATAGCGCGACGTCGCTAGCGCAGGTTGCGGTATGGAATGTCACACCCACCGGAACGGAAGGTTCTATATGGGCCTCGGGAGCGGCTCCCAACGCCGATCCTTCCGGTAACGTTTATGTCATAACCAGCAACGGAACCTTTGACGGCAGCGCAAATTTCTCCGACAGCTTCGTGAAGCTCAGCCCGAATTTAACCATTCTGGATTACTTCACTCCCTTTAACCAGGCGAAGCTATCTTCTAGTGATCTGGATCTGGGATCTGGCGGCGCCTTACTTGTTCCGGACCAGCCCGGTGCTTTCCCTCACGAAATTGTCGGTTGCGGCAAAGCTTCCGCGATTTATGTGTTGAACCGCGACAATATGGGGAAATTCCAGACTGGCTCGAACAGTCAGATCATTCAGGAAATCGATAACCAGGTGGGAGGGACGACCGGCAAACAGGCTCCAGATGCATGCTTCATGACGCCGGCGTACTGGCAGCAGACCCTTTACTTCCTGGGCAATAATGACGTCCTGAAAGCGTTCAGCCTGAATCCATCCACTGGAAAGCTGTCTACGACGCCGACCCAAAAAGGAAGCTATGTATTCAGCTTCCCGGGCGGACAACCAGTAGTTTCATCGAATGGCGCCAGCAACGGCGTTGTTTGGGTGATGGAATATTTGCCCAGTGTTGCACTGCACGCGTACGACGCTAAGAACCTGGCCAATGAGTTGTATAGAAGTCCTTCCATCGGATCGGGAGCGAAGTTCGTGGCGCCTACCGTAATCAACAGCAAGGTCTATGTCGGGACGGCAGGGAAGTTGGTAGTGTTCGGACCGATTTAAAGGCTTGGTCGGCTTTAGTTGGATGGAGCAGGCCTGCGGTAAGAAGGCAGTTGGTAGAGTGGGCCTGCGTCAAGAGCACAGTTGGGTAGAGCGCCTGCGGTAAGAGTACAGTTGGATGGACAGGTCGACGGTATCAAGACAGTTGGGTAGAGCAGGCCTTCAGCTTTAGCCTCTGAGGTGAACGGACCTCAGGGGCTAAAGCCCTCACATAAGGCGGTGGTTTTGGCGCAGCGCTGAAGCGCTGCTCTACCAAAAACGGACCAAAAGGGCTTAACCCCCAATCCTTCTTAAACCCCAATACGCTTAACCCCCAAGACTTCTTTAAGACCGAGGCTTCTTCATCCCAGGGTTGCTCTACCTCCACGGGGTAACCACCGCCCCGCTCCAATTTGGCAGGTGTCGTTTAGGCGCTGGTTTCCAGCAGTGGATCGGCTTCTGGAGATCCGAGGTCCGATAGCTCCAGCTGAAGATTGCCCGCATTGGTGGCGTAGGCGAGGCCGGTGTCGAGATCAATGACTCCTTCACGGACCAGTCTTTCGATGTCTCCGTCGAAGTGTTGCATGCCATCCTGCCCGCCGACGCGCATCGCGTCCAATAAAGTTTTGCCGTCGCCCTCCCCTTTTTCTACGTACTCGCGAGTTCGCAGGGTGGACTTCAAAACTTCAATTACCGCAACTCGTCCTGTGCCATCTTTTCGCGGCAGCAGGCGCTGAGAGATGATGTAGCGGAAACTCTTTGCCAGGCGATTGCGAATCGCATGTTGTTCCGCCATCGGAAAGACCCCTACTATCCTCTCAACCGTTTTAGAAGCGTCAATGGTGTGCAGCGTGGATAGCACCAGGTGGCCCGTTTCCGCCGCCTCCATCGCGATTTCGATGGTTTCTTTGTCCCGCATTTCGCCGACGAGAATTACCTTTGGAGCCTGGCGCAGGGCCGCTCTCAGCGCGAGCGCGAAGCTGGGTGTATCGCTGTGCAATTCCCGCTGATGAACGATGCAGTTTTTGTGGGGATGCAGAAATTCGATTGGATCTTCGATGGTGAGCACGTGGTAGGACTGCTCTTTGTTGATCTTGTCAATTACCGCCGCCAGCGTAGATGATTTTCCTGAGCCGGTCGGACCCGTGACCAGCACGATTCCGTTGCGCAAGCCAACAATTTTGCTCAGTTCCGCAGGCAGGTTCAGAGCTTCGAAGTCCGGGACTTTTCCCGGAATGACGCGCATGACGATGGCGCAGGTTCCGCGCTGCATGAAAATGTTGACCCGAAAGCGATTCGCTCCCGGCAAGCTGTAGGACACATCACAGGAACCCAGTTCCTTCAGATTATCAATCGCGTGCTGATTGTCGCCAATGAGATCGGAGGCGATACGACGAATGTCCTCACTGCCCAGAGCACGAGTAGCTCCGGCGGGCGAGAGTTTTCCGCTGATTTCCACCAGTGGCGGCTTGCCCGGAGAAAAGAACAAGTCGCTGATCTTCGACGACGTCTTCAACATCGCCGTGAGCAATTCAGGAGTCGATATAGGAGGGCCGGCAGGTGCTGGTGCAGCCGCGGCTCGCGGCGCCGGTTGTGCTGCATTCGCTACCGCGGTTGCAGGAGAAGACATAAGAATAATGATCTTTCGGATCGGAATTAAGCCGTGCCCTGTGAGAAATCTCAACGGGATATAGGCGTACGCTGAGAGTACACGGCACTTCCCGGGCGAGAAAGTTACGGAAGGCATCGCCTCGCGTTAAAGTTCTGTAATTTTTGCGTGCATCGCGAGACACGCCGCGTGCGTCAGGTTCATAATTTTGCGAGAGGTGTGGTCATGGCGAGTGTGAATGAGGTATCTGAGGTCGCGAACGCCCCGTTGTCTTCCGCGGAGCTTGGAAAGATTGATGCTTACTGGCGGGCGGCCAACTATCTGTCGGTGGGACAGATCTATTTGTATGCCAATCCCCTATTGCGCGAACCGTTGCAGCTCGAACACATCAAGCCGCGACTGCTAGGCCACTGGGGAACGACACCTGGATTAAATTTTATTTATGTCCACTTTAATCGTGTGATCAAGAAGTACGACCTGAATGTGGTCTATGTCGCCGGACCTGGTCATGGCGGGCCTGGCATGGTCGCCAATACGTATCTCGAGGGAACTTACAGCGAATTTTATTCCCACATCGCGCAGAGTGAGGAGGGCCTGTGTGATCTGTTCAAGCAGTTTTCATTTCCGGGAGGAATCCCCAGCCACGTTGCGCCTGAAACCCCGGGCTCAATCCACGAGGGTGGCGAGCTGGGATATTCGCTGAGCCACGCTTGTGGAGCCGTGTTTGATAATCCCGATTTGCTGGTGTGCTGCGTAGTCGGAGATGGCGAGGCCGAAACCGGACCGCTGGCCACGAGCTGGCATATCAATAAATTTTTGAATGCGGCCCGCGATGGCGCGGTGCTTCCGATCCTGCATCTGAACGGATACAAGATCGCGAATCCTACGATTTTGGGACGCATGTCCGACGACGAACTTGAGAAGCTGTTCACCGGCTACGGATGGAAGCCGTATTTTCTTGAAGGCCACGAGCCCGAGGCCATGCATCAGCTCATGGCCGCATCGCTCGATCTGATCATTGAAGAGATCCGCTCGATTCAGAAGGACGCCGGCTCCAACAAAACTTCGCAGGCGCCTGTCTGGCCGATGATTGTATTGCGAACCCCCAAGGGATGGACCGGACCGAAGGTGGTTGATGGCAAGCAAGTCGAAGGGACATGGCGCGCACATCAGGTTCCCGTGACCGACATGCAAAAACCTGGTCACGTTAAAATTCTGGAAGACTGGATGCGCAGCTACCGTCCAGAGGAGCTGTTCGATAAGAGCGGAAAGTTGATAGCGGAGTTAGCGGAGCTTGCACCCAAGGGCGCCCGTAGAATGGGCGCCAATCCGCATGCAAATGGAGGGCTGTTGTTGAAAGACCTTCATATGCCCGACTTCCGTAAGTATGCCGTGAAAGTCTCCAAGCCCGGAACGGAAGCAGCGGAGTCCACGCGTGTGCTGGGAGGATTTCTTCGCGACGTGATGAAGAAAAATTCTGGCGCGAAGAATTTTCGCGTCTTCGGTCCGGACGAAACTGCCTCCAACCGGCTGGAAGCGCTTTACGAAGTCACTGATAAAGAATGGATGGAAACACTGCTGCCCGGCGACGAACATCTCTCCCGCGATGGCCGTGTGGTTGAGATGTTAAGCGAGCATATGTGCCAGGGATGGCTGGAAGGTTATTTGCTCACTGGCCGACATGGCTTCTTTTCCTGCTACGAAGCGTTCATTCATATTATCGATTCCATGTTTAATCAACATGCGAAGTGGCTAAAAGTCACGCGCCATATCAAGTGGAGACGCCCGATCGCGTCTTTAAATTATCTGCTCACCTCCCATGTGTGGCGGCAGGACCACAACGGATTCACACATCAGGATCCAGGCTTTATCGATCATGTCGTGAACAAGAAGGCGGACGTGGTACGAGTCTACCTGCCGCCGGACGCGAACTGCCTTCTCTCCGTGGCCGATCACTGCCTGCGCAGCCGGCATTATGTGAACGTTATCGTCGCCGGAAAGCAGCCTCAGTTGCAGTTTCTGGACATGGAATCTGCGATCGAGCATTGCACTACGGGAGTCGGCATTTGGGACTGGGCGAGTAACGGCGGCGACAGTGAACCCGACGTGGTGATGGCTTGCGCTGGCGACGTGCCCACCCTGGAGACGCTTGCGGCCGTGGATTTGCTCCGGCAACATTTCCCAGACCTCAAAATCCGCGTCATCAATGTTGTGGACCTCATGACCATTCAACCTGCCAGCGAGCATCCGCACGGACTCTCCGACAGCGATTTCGATTCTCTGTTCACAAGGGATAAGCCAATCATTTTCGCTTACCACGGGTATCCCTGGCTGATTCACCGCCTCACTTATCGGCGGCACAATCACGACAACATGCACGTCCGCGGATACAAAGAAGAAGGAACGACGACGACACCATTCGACATGACTGTGCTGAATGATCTTGATCGCTTCCACCTGGCAGGCGATGTTGTGGACCGCGTGCTGAAACTACAGGGCGTGGGCGGACATTTCAAACAGCTCCTGCGCAACAAACTCCTCGAACACAAGCAGTACATCCGCGAGCGAGGCGAAGACATGCCGGAGATCGAGAACTGGAAATGGAAATATTAGGTGATGAGAGTTCTGGTCATGAACTCCGGCTCAAGCAGCCAGAAGACCGCGTTATTTGAAGTCAGCGACGCGGCAGATACCGATCCGATTGCTCCCCTGTGGCAGGGTAAAATTCAGTGGGATGGAAAGAAAGAAAGCCTCACCATCAAGAACTGGCAGGGAGCGAAGATTGAGAAAGAATCTTCGGCTGGCGATCAGCAGGCTTCGATCGAAGCCATGTTGCGCGAGCTGTGGGATGGGAAGACTGCGGTTCTTCAAAGTCCGAGTGAAATTTCTGTAACCGGACATAGGATCGTGCATGGCGGTCCCAAGCTTACCTTGCCGGCAATCATCACTCCTGAAGTGAAGCAAACAATTGATGAGGTCGCAACTATCGCTCCGCTGCATAACCGTGCGGGACTGCGGGGCGTGCAGGTTGCTGAGAAGCTGCTGGGAGAGATTCCTCAAGTAGCTGTATTCGACACTGGCTTTCATCGCACTTTGCCGTTAGCCGAAATTGTCTATGCCGGTCCTTATGAATGGTACGAGCAAGGCATTCGACGTTATGGGTTTCATGGGATCAATCATGAATACTGCGCGCATCGAGTGGCTCGGCTGATGTGCAAAGACATCTCATCCCTTAAAATCATCAGCTGTCATTTAGGAAGCGGATGCTCGCTGGCGGCGGTTGAGCACGGGCAGAGTGTGGCCACGACCATGGGATTCACGCCCATGGAAGGCTTGATGATGGGGACCAGGTCGGGCTCGATCGATCCTGGGATTTTGACGCACTTGATGCGCACGGGAAATGTGCAATCGGAGCAACTCGACCAGACTTTAAATCACCGTTCGGGATTGCTTGGGATCTCTGGAGTTTCCAGCGATATGCGGGATGTGCTCGAGGCCATCAAGTCTGGCAACGAGCGGGCGAAGCTGGCTTTCGATATCTTCGTGCACCGCTTGCAGGCGGGCATCGGGGCAATGGCGGCTTCTTTAAACGGTCTCGACGCGCTGGTGTTCACCGCCGGAATCGGGGAGAATTCACCCGAAGTTCGTTTGACTGCATGCGAAAAGCTGGGCTTCCTGGGAGTTCGGTTGGATGAGAAGAAGAATTCCACAGCGAACGCCGATATTTGCATTTCGGGGGAGGATTCTGCAATCCCAGTCTATGTTATCGGTGCGCAAGAGGAGTGGAGCATTGCGCGGGAGTGCGCGCGAATAGGGCTTCCCAATTCCTGAAAAGTAGACGATGGAAGAGGGATCCCTCGCTGCGCCGGGGATGACAGGCCATTGGTTAGCTCTGTAATTTCGAGCGCAGCGAGAAATCCCTCTTCCCGTTCCAGCCTCGCGGCTGCAAGGCATGTCGGGGTTGCCACATGAATCAATGCGTATTGTCACCCCAGCTTGTGATTGCAATCACAAACAATCCGTTCAAATCCCTTCAGAATAGAGGTGGCCGTCATGAAAAATGACTCGGCGGCGAAGCAAATGAATTGCACCCACGATCTGCGGCGTATACTCTGGGCGACACTTCACGGAAAATAAAGGAGATTCAATGCTGAGAATGACGCTGCGATCGGTGGTGGTTAAAACTCTGCTTGCGTTTTCGATCCTAAGCTTGCCGTTTTCTGCGCGCGCAGCCAATGATGCTTCGTCAGTATTTAAATCAAAATGCAGCCTGTGCCATGGCGCGGATGGTAGGGGCGCCACCCCCGTTGGCAAGCAGATGAATGCCACCGATCTGCGCTCCGCAGCAGTCCAGAAAGAATCCGACAAACAGCTCGCGGAATATGTTGCGAATGGTAAGGGCAAGAAAATGCCTCCCTTCAAGAATTCGTTAAAAGAGGAGCAAATCGAGCAACTGATCGCGTACATCCGCGAGCTCGGCAAGAAATGAACGCGACCTCGCAGATAGAAAATCCTCCCGTGGTGCCGCGCCGAAGTTTTCTGGCGGCCCTGCTTGCCGCCGGAACCGCCGGAGTTGGCCTGCTGCTGGCAGTGCCGGTCGTCAGATTCGTTTTGCATCCCGTGCTGGCGAGGACGACGGAAAAGTCCTGGTCAGAGGTTGGCAACGTAAGCGAGTTTCAATCCCCAACGGCTCCGGTAAAAAAACTGGTGCAGATCGAACAATTGGATGGTTGGCGACGGACTGTGCTCCAGAAACCCGTCTATGTCGTAAAAGATTCCTCAGGCCAGATCACTGTGCTCTCTGCGGTATGCACTCACCTGGGATGCACGGTCCCGTGGGTGGAAGAGCAGAAGAAATTTATTTGCCCCTGCCATAAAGGGATGTTCAGCCTCGACGGCAAATTGCTGAGCGGGCCTCCTCCACGAAATATGGACGTTCTTCCCATGCGAGTCGAAAACGGCGTGGTCAAGATTCAGTATCAGTTTTTCCGCCAGCTCATCCCCAACAAGGAAGTGATCGCGTAGCAACCCATGCACAAGCCCCCTTCTCGAGTGGACGGAAATAAGCTAGACGGAGATAAGCAGAGCGTCGCTGGCCGGCTCGTCCGTTGGAACGAACAGCGCACCGGGCTCAATTCGCTGCTGCGCTACGCATTAGATGAGCCAATACCAGGGGGCGCGAAGCTGGCCTACGTTTTTGGTTCCGCCCTGCTTTTTCTTTTCATATCGCAGGTGGTCACCGGCGTTTTTCTCGCGATGTATTACGTGCCCTCGGCTGACCACGCGCATACCACCGTCGCCTACATTGCGAAAGAAGTTTCAGCGGGATCTTTTCTGCGGAGCATTCACGCCTATGGCTCCAGCGCGATTGTCATCGTGCTGCTGCTGCACCTGATCCAGACCTTCACTTACGGATCCTACAAAGGACGCCGCGAGCTGCTTTGGATGGCGGGATGCATCCTGATGGCGCTGATGCTGGGGATGGCGTTTACCGGGTATCTTTTACCCTGGGACCAGAAAGCGTATTTCGCCACCACGGTTGGGACGAACATCCTCAGCGAAGTTCCGTTGATCGGGAATGCGCTGAAGAGTCTTCTGCGCGGCGGAACGGAAATGGGGACACTTACTCTTTCCCGTTTCTTTGTGCTGCACGTATTCCTGATTCCCGGACTGATCTTTTTATTTGTGGCGCAACACATCTATTTATTTCGTAAGGCAGGCGCGGCAGGTCCCGCGACGTCCGACCCGGAAAATGCAGGGCTTCCGTCCGAGCGTTTCTATCCCAAACAACTGATCATGGACATGGGGTTTGCCCTGCTCATCATTGTTGTGCTGGGATTATTCGCGTGGCACTCTCCCACTTCGTTGGGACCGAGGGCCGACCCATCCGAGACCGCTTTTCTACCACGACCCGAGTGGTACTACATTCCGGTGTTTCAATATTTGAAATACTGGACGCCCTCGACCGCAGTCATCGGGATCCTCGTCATTCCTGGAATCATCGGATTGCTGCTGGTAGGCCTGCCGTTTTTTGACCGCACCCTGGAGCGGCGGCCGTGGAAACGTCCCATCAGCGTGGGAATGTTCGCGGCGATATTTCTTGCGTTGGGATTCTTTGGAATTCAAAGCCATCGCGAAGACGCTAACAATCCCGGAGTCGCCACTCAGATACAGAAACAGAAACAACAGGAAGAGGAATTCATGAAGCAGCCGTTCCAGCCCGAGAGTGTAGTGGCTGGCGGCGCGGCCGCTGCAACGGCTTCGTTGGATGGATCAGCTGCACAGGGGCAAAAGCTTTTCGTGGATCAATCCTGCAATGCTTGCCATGGAGATGCGGGAGTTGGCGGCGGAGTCGGGCCTAAGCTTATCGGCGTCGGGAAAAAGTATGACGCCCAAAAGCTGGAGTCGCTGATGAAATCTCCGAGTGCTGCCATGACAGCGGGGGGAATGCCGGCTGTGGATTTAAAGCCGGATGAAATGAAGGCCCTGATCGCGTACGTCGAGAGCTTGTGACTTCGGGTGTCAGCGCTTCAATCGCTGATGACGGACCGCAGCTTAGTTAACAAAACTTCGGGATCAATCGGCTTGGCAAAGATCTCAAACTCATGACCTTTTAAGCGTGCCTGCTCCAGGATGGCGGTGCTGGCACCGTGTCCTGAAAAAAGAATGATTCGAGTGCCGGGCAGCAATTCCCTAATCTTAATCGCCATTTCAATTCCATTCAGACCCGGCATCACCACGTCAGAGAGAATCACATCCGGACGGACTTTCTGCGCCCAATCCAGGGCTGCGGCGCCGTCCGACATACCGACAGCGTCGAAACCTTCTTCGCGGAGTATCTCCAAAACTGTCTCTCGGATTACGGGCTCATCGTCAACGACCATAATTGTCTTGCCAGGTTCGGATCCGTCACTTCCCGCTGAAGCATTCATCATGTGTTTTTGGAGGTCTCATAGGCAGAATACTGTCATTCAACGGCTATGGGCAAGTGATTAGGCAGCGGGCAGTGGCTCAATTTAAAAGCTACAACCTAAGGTTGTCATCTCGAGAGCGAAGCCTTTGGCTTTGCGGAGTGGAGAGACCTGCTGTTAGGTGGGAGAAAGCAGGTCTCTCCACTCCGTGGTGTCTTCGCTGCGCGAAGCCTCGACTCCGGTCGAGATGACAGGTAATTTTGAATTGAGCCACTGCCAGGCAGTCCCGCTCATTGAGCGGACTGAATGACGAGGCGGCTTCCATATACCCGTTCTGCCTCAAGCCGAAAATCGGGATCATGTTAAGGTGTTGCGAGGAGGGCCCCCGTGATGAACCTGAGCAATGCCGGTGCATCCTTAGCGACGGAGAACCGAACAATGGGACGGCGCAAGGTGTGGTTATGGACGTTGGCGTTGACGGGCGGATCTTTGCTCTTCTGGCCGGCATTTTGGAGTCAGCTTACTTCCACGCGCTTCCTTCCTCACGGATACTGCTATCTCTGGAACTCGAAACTTCTCTGGGTAAACATCACCACCGATATTCTCATCTGGCTATCGTACGTCATCATTTCCGCCACGCTGGTGTCGCTGGCATTTAAGGCCCGCAGAGACATCCCGTTTCAGTGGGTTTATCTCGCATTTGGGGCGTTCATCGTCGCGTGCGGTTTCACCCACTTCATGGAAGTGATCGTTATCTGGAAGCCGGTCTACTGGATGTCTGCGGCAGTAAAAATCATCACCGCCATTGCATCGGTCGCGACCGCGATTGTGATTCCGCCACTTGTGCCAAAAACGGTGGCTTTGCTCGAAACCGCCAGAATGTCTAGCGAGCACAAAGTACAGATGGAGAGTCTCAAAGGCCGATTTCTGGCGCAGAAGGCTGCCAACATGGGCTCATGGGAATGGAACATGAAAACGGGTGAGATGGTTTGGTCCGAAGAGATGTTCAGCATGTCCGGGATGCCACCGAGCGCCAAGCCCAGCTTCGATGGCTGGATGTCCCAACTCGGTAGCGATGAGCGCGAGCGCATCAAGGCAGAGATAGCCAACGCAATTAAGGAGCGGCGAGAAGTGGATACGGAATTCTCGATGCTGCGGCCCGATGGCGCCGCGCATTGGATCGCCATCCGCGGTCAGGCGTCGTTTGATGAGCACGGTCAGCCTAAAAATATGATTGGCATTGCGATGGACGTTTCCCGAAGCAAGCAAGCAGAAGAGGCTTTGCGGAAATCTGAAAAGCTGGCGGCGGCGGGAAGAATCTCTGCAACAATCGCACACGAAATTAACAACCCGTTAGCGGCGGTAACGAATCTTCTCTATCTTGCGCGTAAGAAGGACAATCTTGAGGCGACCCGGAAATACATTGAGGCGGCGAATGAGGAACTGAAGCGGGTCACGCATATCGCCAAGCAAACCTTAGGTTTCTTCAGGGAGCATTCTCAACCGGTACGCTTCAGCGTCACTGGCGTCATGGACGATCTGCTTATGCTCTACAACACGAAGATCGATGCCAGGCAACTTAAGTTAGAAAAAGATTATCAATTCGCAGATGAGATCGAAGGCTTCGAGGCCGAGTTCCGACAGGTCGTGTCTAACCTGCTGTCGAACGCGATCGAGGCGTCGCCCACAGGGGCCAAACTACGAGTGCGCGTCAGTTCCGTGGAAAAAGATATGCGGCAAACGATAAGAATTGACGTTCAGGACTTCGGGGAAGGGATAAACCAGGAAAATCTAGATAAAATCTTCCAGCCCTTCTTCACCACGAAACAGGACGTGGGAACTGGGCTGGGACTGTGGGTAGCAAAAGATCTGATCTCAAAACAGGGGGGCTCGATTGAGGTAGTGACCGAAACCAAAAAACCTGACAACGGAACTACCTTCTCTGTGGTGCTACCGCTGTTGTTTTTAACTTCATCGTCCTCTCCGTCTGCCTCGCAACAATTAGAGGATTAGCAAGATGGAGGTTACTAGTCGAGAAGGGGATTCCAAACTGCCGCCAGACATCCGTCGGGGAAAACGTATGCGCGATATTGAATGAGAACAGGCGTTCCATCCTTATGTTTTAGAACGTACTCGCCATCTTGCTGCGCCCGATTTAAATACTGCTGAAAGACGGCGGCTGTACGATCGGAGTGGTAGCTCAACTCATCAATGGTCTTTTCCAGTATCTCAAGCCGGCTATAACCTAAAAGTCTGCACACCCCGTCGGAGCAATCGAGGTAGTGGCGTGATGAGTCGGCAAAAACAACGTACTCGGATTGCAGCTCAAGATGAGCATGGCCTCTCACTTTAATTAAGGACGTAAGCGTTTCCACTAAGACTTCGGGCGTACTTCCCTTTTCAATGAAGGCATCCACAACATTTAGAACGGCGTCGCGCGCAGAGGGGTAAGCAGACATCATTATTACCGGAGTTCGAGGGTGGGTCTTTTTAATTGCAGCACTGATAATGCCGCCATCGATTTCCGGCATCATGTAGTCAATGACGACCGCATCGATGGAATGAGAATTGAAGATCCGGAGTCCTTGTTCGCCGCTGGTTGCGGTCAGAGCTTTGAAGCCGCAGGACTCGACGAGAAACTTTCGCACCACCAAAATCGATTGATCGTCATCAATGCATAAGACATGCTTGCTCATAAATGCTTCCCAGTGCCGCAGGAAACGCGCATCAGACTAACGAAAACGTTACACCAAAAGTGTTAGGCCGCCAAGCGCCAAAAGACTGAGATGGCCACCGGCTGAGTGCTATCCCGCTCCGTGATCAAGCGCAACTTAATCCTGAGGAAACTGGGAATTAGCTCGCCAATTTCCCCCTCTGCTCCGGCGATGGAACTGCCGCCCTGTAGTAAACGCTGCAAGCTGGGCAAAGACGATGGGCTACGGAGACGAATCCGTCGTTTAGGAAGTAGGGCACCCAGTCCCACCTATCGGGCGTATACCGGTTTTTTGTCCGCCGGCATCCTGCGCATAAGGTGATTGCTCCTCTTTCAAAGTGGCTGTAGTCAGGCTGCAAGGTCTCACTGTCGTGCGGACGTTCCACTTCGAGAGAGTTCATTACCGCATAGCCCTGCCGCAGGAGACGTATCCGCATGCGGAAGTGGCGGTAATGGGAGGGACTTGAACACTCGAATCTGAGCTCGCAACGCCCTAGAACCCGCGCGCTAGCGAATGCGCTGACGTAAGCGGGTTGCAGGTCTTCTGTGATGTAGCTAAAAAGGTCAGTTCCGGACACATTTTGGCAGCGCGCCGAGTGTCCCTTATTTTGGATGGCAAACGTATCCCAGGCGGGATTGCAATAAATAATGCGAAACTCAGGGTCAAGCAGATACACCACATCCTGCGAGTGATCTACGCGCTCTTTGGGGTAATCCGCAAAAGGCCAGTCAGAGTGCATGAATCTCTTCCAGAAAGATTTTAGCGCGGCCTATTGGAGTTCTATAACCCGCGGATAGTTGCTTGGCCCCCACGGCTGGATGAATTCTATTCAGCCGGCTGCTCTGTCCCCAATTGGCGGGCATAAGCGGTCGCTGCGGAGGGCTGTTCCTCGCTCGACTCTGCCACTCGCCGCATCAATAATGCCGCGATGAGCATAAAGAATCCGCCAGCCACCACCGCCAGCATGCGATTGTTATGCAGGAAGTGATTCATTACCCATCCGAAGAACAGCGACGCAAGGATCTCCGGGAGGACGATAAAAAGATTAAAGATGCCCATGTAAACGCCAGTTTTGCCGGGAGGCAACGATCCAGCAAGAACTGCGTAAGGCATGGATAGGGTGCTGGCCCAAGCAATTCCTACCCCGCACATGGTGAGCAGCAAAGCATACCTGTTATGCATGAAGGCAACTGACATGAGTCCGGAGCCTCCGCAGAGAAGACACAGGCTATGAGTGTTTCTATTCCCCAGTTTTCGCGCCAACCACGGCAGAACGAATGAAAATGCAAAACACACGACAGAGTAGGCAGCGAAGCAAATGCCGGCCCATTCCACTCCTGCCCTGTAGAGGGGAGAGTTCTGGTCGGGAGCCCCGAAGACATTGTGTGCCACTGCGACTGGAAAATAGAGCCACATACAGAACAGCCCGAGCCAGGTGAGAAGTTGGACGGGTGCCAGTTGTCGCATCGTGACTGGCATTGCGTGGAATGCCAGCAGAATCTCCCTGAAGTTCGCGGATAGTCCAGAGCTTTCTCTTTTGGATTGATGGAAGGACTGCAAATCTTCTGGCGGATATTCGGAAGTGCTCAAGATGGTCCAGAGCACGGCGCCAAAAAAGGCCGCTGCTCCGACATAGAAAGAAAGCCGCACGGTGGCTGGAATCGCTCGCGAGTCATTGGCGGCGGTGGAGAAATGCAACACGTGGGTGAGTAACCAGGGCAGTGCGGACGCGACCACAGCTCCCAGCCCGATGAACAGGCTCTGCATGGCGAAGCCGCGAGTTCGCTGATTCTCTGGGAGAAGGTCGGCGACAAAAGCTCGAAACGGCTCCATGCTGACATTGATCGAGGCATCGAGAATCCAGAGCACTCCGGCTGCCATCCACAGAGCCGAACAATTCGGCAGGACGATGAGAGCCAGAGAACTTAGAATCGCCCCCGTCAGAAAATACGGACGGCGTCGTCCCAACCTTCCCCAGGTACGGTCGCTGAAGTGTCCAATAATCGGCTGAACGATGAGGCCGGTAAGAGGAGCAGCCAACCACAGAATTGGAATCTGATCAGCGCGAGCGCCAAGGTATTCGTAGATGGAGCTCATGTTGGCCATCTGGAGCCCCCAGCCAAACTGGATGCCTAGAAACCCAAAACTCATGTTCCAGATTTGCCAGAAGTTGCGTTGCGGCTTACTCATGGGAGGCTCGTTTTCGCGATTCACCTAAACACTGACGAGAGCGACGACTTGCGCCCGCCCTACTCGCCAGCGGCGCGAGGTTTAGAAATCAGAGTTTCAGGATTGATGGGTTTGGGCAAAATTTCAAAGTCGTGTCCCTGGGCCCGAGCTTTACTCAAGAGGTCGGCTGAGGCGGATTGGCCTGAGAAAAGAATGACGCGGCAAGCAGGCAAGGCCGCCGAAACCTGCATTGCCAGCTCTATGCCATTCACGCCCGGCATGACGACGTCAGTCAGCACGATATCGGGATTAAGCCTTTGCGCCCAGCTTAAGGCCTGCGATGCATTCGACATTCCCAAAGCCTCGAAACCCTCCTCCTGAAGAATTTCCAGAATAGTTTCACGGATCACCGGCTCGTCATCCACCACAAACACGGTAACTTTTTTAATCTCACGGAAGGTTGTCATTGCGATTGATTTCCTACTCGAGCCAAATCGTTGGCGGGCCCTTCAGAAGACTCGGCCTGTTCAGTGGCATTGGCCAGGAATACAGAAAACACTGTGCCACTTCTCTCCGGTCTTGCACTGCTGCGAACGCGAATTGAGCCGGCGTGTTTCTTCACGAGCTCTCGCGAAACCCACAATCCCAATCCATTGCCCACGTCTTTTTTGGTGGTGAAGAAGGGCTCAAATATTTTTTTCTGGTGAGCAGGTTTAATGCCCAATCCGGTATCGGCTACCGTGACCCTTACGCCTGAGATGGCGTTGGTGCGGCGGTCCCGGGACCTCCTCACCCTAAGCCTAAGACGTCCTGCCGTCTCCATCGCGTCAACCGCATTCAGAACCAAGTTGGAGAGGACCTGGCGAATTTCTCCGGCGAAGCCGACAATCTCATCGTCTGGCCCAAAATCCTTCGCAACGGAAATTTCCTTTGATTCGATTTTGCGGACATAGAGCGCGAGAACTTCGTCCAAGGTTCGCGAAATACTCACGCTGACTGGAGAAGTGTTGTCGCGATAAAAACCCAAGGTTTGTTGGCTGATGTGCGCAACCCGTCCCAACTCCTGTTCCGCCATGGCGAGGTATTTGCGGGCTTTCTCGTCCAAAGATTGATTGCGCCGCATCAGGTACAGGAGATTTGTAATTCCCTCCAGGGGATTATTGATCTCGTGCGCGATCGTGGCAGCGAGGCGTCCGGCTGCCGCCAATTTTTCACTCTTCGTCAGGGCTTGTTCACTCAGCTTGCGGTTGGTGATATCGATTCCTATTCCCACCATTTTCGTCGCATTGCCCTCTTCGTCTGAAGAGACCTGTCCGCGAGCACTAATCCAGTGCTCCACCCCGTCTGGCCACAGGCAGCGATACTCTACTTCGTAAGCAACGCCATCGCGTACGGCATTGCTCACTGCGACCTGCACCTTGTCTCTATCTTGTGGCACAACCAGGTGCATCCAGGCCTCAAAGGATGGGTTCACGGAATCAACCGGAATACCGTGCAGATGCCATATGCCTTCCGACCACCACAATTCATTGGTGCTGATATTCCACTCCCACGATCCCAGGCTGGCGGCGTTTTGGGCGAACAAAAGCCGCTGCTCGCTTTCCCTGAGTGCATTTTCGGCAAGTTTTCGTTGAGTAATATCCTGGTAGAAGACCGTAAGACTCTTAGGAGAAGGATAAACATTGACCTGGAACCACATTTTGAGTGGAGAATAGAAATCCTCGAAGCGAGTTACGTTTTGTTCGCGGAAGGCTTTTTCATAATTTTGAAGAAAGTAGCTTCCTTTCACGTTCGGGAAGACGTCGAGAAAATTTTTGCCTGTGATTTCTTCGCGGGTGGTTTTAGTTAAAACCGCTCCCTGTTGATTGATATACGAAATCGTGTAGTCGCGGTCGAGTACGAGAAAGCCCTCCGCGATGCTTTCCAGAATCTCTGCAGTTTGTTTTTCCGCCGCCACCGCCGCGAGTCGCGCGGCCTGTATCTCGCGCTCAGCGATCTTCTTGGCGGTGATGTCGCGTGCAATCGAAGCCGCTCCAATGACCTTGCCTTCGCTGTCGCCGATGGGGGAAATGGAAAGCGCCACATCGATGGCGGTCCCATCTTTCCTTAGTCTCTGGGTTTCACGATGCGCGATTCGTCCGCCACTCTTCAGTTGGCTGAGGATCTC
>JBDUDA010000225.1:0-5102 GCA_040003205.1 Acidobacteriaceae bacterium
ATGCCCATCTGCCAAGGAATCACACGGTAGCTAGTGCCCGCTTCGATGGCGCGGGTTATGGCTTCGCCCACCACGGCACCCATGCTGCCGCCAATGAACGAATATTCCATTGCGCTCACAATCACCGGACGCCCGTTTAAATTCCCGCGGGCATTAATGAGCGCGTCCATCAATCCGGTATCCGCTTGCGCCTGCTTCAGACGCGACCCATAGGCCTTGAGGTCAACAAACTTCAACGGATCGGTGGAAGCAAGGTTGGCGTCGAACACTTCGTATTTGCCGTCGTCGAGAAGCTGCGCCAGTCGGGCGCGCGCGTCGATGCGGAAATGTTTATCGCATTTGGGACAGACATTCAAATTGTCTTCCAGATCTTTTTTCCAGATGATCTGGCGGCAGTTCTCACACTTTACCCACAATCCCTCGGTACGGACCTTCTTTTCGCCCGAAGTATCGAGCTCACCGGCTTGTCGTTTAAACCAAGTCATGGATTTTCAGTACTCGATGCCGCGCTGCGCCATCACGCCCTTTTCATAAGCGTGCTTCACTTGCCGCATCTCAGTCACGGTGTCCGCCAGATCGGTAATAAGTGGATGAGCATTACGGCCCGTCAATATAACATGCACCATCTCCGGCCGGCTCTTCAGCCCTTCGACCACCCTGGCCGGGGCAAGCATACCGTAACTGATGGCGTAGTTGATCTCGTCGAGGATGACCAGGTCCCACTCGCCTGAGTTGATGGCCTTTTCGCCTTCCAGCCATGCGTCCTCGACCATTTTTACATCTTCGGGATCGGGCTTTTCGACGCCGACTTTGACGAAGCCGCGTCCCATCTGCTTCATCACAAACTTATCGCCAAAAGCCTGCACGGCATCGAGCTCGCCGTAGTGCCAGGAACCCTTCAAAAATTGCAGCATCAGCACCCGCATGCCCTGACCAACGGCGCGCAAAGCGGTGCCCATGGCCGCCGTAGTCTTACCCTTGCCGGGACCGGTATTAACGATAATCAGACCGCGGCGAACGTCCGGCATATGGCAAATGAATTGTACCTGTTTTTAGAAAGCTGTCAGCTGTCAGCTCTCAACTCTCAGCTCAAGAAATAGGGGTCGACTGGCTTCCATGAGACGCCAACCGCGCAGGGAGATAATTCTTTAAGGTATGGCTGTCATTCTAGCGAAGTTGAGGGGACGTGCTGTTTGTTCGCGGACGCCAATTCTCGTGCCCAGAACGGAAGCACGATAAGGGGGAGGGGAGGGAGAAAGGGGAAAATGACATAGGAGACAAGTCCGGCGACGGCCTTCTCCTCTATTCGAGAGAATGGTCTCTTATTGCATCTCCAACACTTTTTTGGGCTCGACGCTTCCGCTGCCCGCTAGGGGAGGTCCGTCCGAAAGGAGCCGCATTGTGATCTTCAAAGCGGTGATTTCGTTCTTCACCTTCGATAATTCCTGCTCTTTCATGCGCAGTACGTCCATCGGATTCTTCATCGGGTCTCCCAAAGTGGAACTGCCTGTCAATCAAACTCAACAGACTGTAGAACCCGCAGCCCCATTTTGGAACATCACGAAGGTACACGGCTGATTTCCACTGGTTCATCAATGTCTAAGGTGATATGGATGCCCCTTTAGGATAGTGAATGCCCGGTAGAGCTGCTCCAGCAGCACCACCCGCGCTAGTTCGTGCGCGATGGTCATTCTGCCAAGCGACAGAATCAGGCCTGCCGCGTTTTTAGCGTCCTGGCTGAATCCACTTGCCGGCCCTATGGCGAACAGCAGCGGCATGGGATTGCCGTCGCGATGGTCGCCAATCCACTTCGCCAACTCTTCAGAGGAGAACTGCTTCCCGCTAGAATCCAGCAGCACCAACATCGAGCGCACAGGGCGCACGTCTGGCTGACCAAACTTTAACAGGGCCGCTTCGTCTTTGAGCGCGAAACCTTCGGTTTCCGCGTGATGAGAAAGCCGGGCGAGATATTCGTCCGTCAATAGCTGGATCGCAGGTAGTTTAGTTTTGCCGATCCATGCGACTTTGAGTTTCACAAGATGGGTTAAGCGGGCTTCTTGGTCGCACTACGGGCGGAGACCCGTTTAGTTTTTGGTTTAGGCATCAGCTCGGCCGGTTCAATCCGTTTGGCCGTCTTCCACAGGCGTTCAAGGTCGTAAAACTTTCGCGCCTTGTCGGTGAAGACATGGACCACAAAATCCACGTAGTCGAGCAGCACCCATTCTGCCTGCCGGTAGCCTTCAATATGAGCGGGACGCAATCCAGCCTTCTTGAGCCGCAGTTCCACTTCGTCCGAGATGGCCTGAATCTGCCTGGGATTGCCGCCGCTGCAAACCACGAAGTAGTCGGTAAAGGCGCCCGAGCCTTGCTCCAGCTCCAGGATTGTGATGGCTTCAGCCTTCTTTTCCTGGCAAGCCTCGATCGCGGCGGATACTTGCAGTTTCACTTCTTGTTCTTTAAGGCTATCGGTCATAGTTCATTGGATGGTCTCGCGCCTCACCTATTCTAACTGACTCGTTCAACCGTAAAGCAGATTCCTCGACTTCGCTCGAAATGACAAAATGAAAATAAAAATAGAGCAATGTCATCCCGAGCGCAGTCGAGGGACCTGCTTTTCACTCTCAGCATTCCCGATGGAACGCACATCACTTCGTACTCTCAATACAACTGCATCTTTTTGATGTAATCCGCCACGGCGGTATCGAGAAGTTTTTTTAAGGGACGCTTCGCCGCAATGGCCTTGCGAATTTCGGTAGCGGAGATATTTTGGCTCACTCCATCCAGCAGATGAACCGAGACGCCGTTCAACATCAGATCGCCCTTCGCCGATTGTTTAGCAAAAGGACGCGTCACCGAGGCCGCAGGCCGTAACTTTTCGGGCAGCGCATTCGCCACGTCCGCAAGCGAATATCCCGGACGGCTGGCAACGATGAAATCACAAAGCCGCAGCAACGCTTCCGGCTCATGCCATTTTGAAATGTCGTTGAAGGCGTCAATCCCAACGATAAAAAACAGGCGATCTGAACTCTTTAGATTCTCCTTCAGCCTGCGTACGGTATCGATTGTGTAATTCGCCCCCGAGGTATCGCGCTTCGCTCCTTTGATCGCAGTGGCAGGCCCGGTCGTCGGCGCCTCTACTAAAGAGGGCACGAAAGATTTCTCTTCTCTGGTCGCGAGCGCAACCATGGCGTAGCGGTGAAAGTAGGAGGCCCCGGGCGCATGGGGTTTGAGCGGAGGCACTCCGGTTGGCACGAATAGAACACGGCTCAATTCTAATCTCTCTCGTGCTGCGCGAGCCAGCGCGACGTGTCCGAGATGGATGGGATCGAAAGTTCCGCCGAAAATTCCGATATTCATGAAGAAATTATGTTACCCGCGACGCCTTGCCCGCGCGGGTAGCAGACCGAACAGCAGGTCCCTCGACTTCGCTTGGGATGACAGGATATTTTTAATAGAAGGTTGTCATCCCGAGCGCAGTCGAGGGACCTGCTTTTCCTAAGGCCAAATGCTCCGGGGCCATGCCCATCTGCCAAAGGTGCAGTGGCCCTGCGTAACTCGCTCTAATCCCATTTTGGAACTAGAGTCGAGAAGTGATGCGAGCGAAGACCCCCCTTCTCCGCAAACGTTTTGTCCCGTCGGACCAGGCCCCTGTGCTCCGTTACGGCGTGGCCATCCTCAGCATAATTCTGGCCTTAATTCCGGCTTTTCTTCTCTCTGACATCGTCGAAAGCCGTCTGGTCGTTTTTTCAGTCGCGATCATGGTCAGCGCCTGGTACGGAGGCTGGAAGCCGGGCCTCGTCGCTACTTCTTTCGCACTCACCGTCAGCACTTATTTTTCTCTGGCTGAGGTGCATTCCAGTTCCGATTATCACAAAGCAATCATACATCTGTCTTTATTTGCGCTCGTCGCGTTGCTCATTTGCTCCTTCAACGCCGCGCTACGATCCGCACAGGAGGGTTTGCTGCGCTCCGAAATGAATTTCCGATCGCTGGTTACCAATGCCCCCTACGGTATCTGCGGATGCGATTTCGCCGGCAATCTCGTTGACGTGAACCCTGCTCTCGTCAGCATTTTGGGTCATGGCTCCTCTAGCGAACTGGTGGGACGGAATCTCTCGAGCTTTTACTCTGATCCGCAGCAGTGGTTCACAGTAGCCGACCACTTCCGCCTCATGGAACCTTTTAACGGCCTCGCAACCGAATGGTCGCGCAAAGATGGGTCGCTGGTAGGCGTGCGTCTGTCTGGACGTCCGGTGCGCGCCGATAGGAATGCCGTTTCGTTCGAACTTTACGCCGAAGATGTTACCGAGCGCCGCGCTCTCGAGCACCAACTGCGTCAATCCCAAAAGATGGAGGCCGTGGGCCGTCTCGCAGGCGGTATTGCTCATGATTTCAATAATCTTCTGATGGTGATTTCGGGATATTGCGAGCTCCTGCTGGAAAGAGTCGGCACCGATCCCCAGCTTCATACTCCTGCAAAGGAGATTGCCAATGCAGCCGATCGCGCCACCGGGCTTACCCGCCAACTTCTCGCCTTCAGCCGCAAGCAGATGCTGGCGCCTAAAGTGCTTGATCTGAATGCAATTGTCAGCGAAAACTTTCGTATGTTGGACCGCGTAATTGGCGAGGACATCGACATTGTTATAGTCCCCGGGCCACAGTTGGGCACGGTTAAAGCGGATCCTGGACAGATCGAGCAGGTCATCATGAACCTGGCGGTCAATGCGCGCGATTCCATGCCTCGCGGCGGAAAACTCACCATCGAGACTGCCAACGTCACGCTGGATGAAAACTATACCCGCCTGCATTCATCCGTCGATCCCGGTGAATATGTAATGTTGTGCGTGACCGACACCGGCTTCGGAATGGACGCCGAAACTCAGAGCCATATTTTTGAGCCATTTTTCACTACCAAAGGACCGAAGGGAACGGGCCTGGGACTTTCCACCGCGTATGGGATCGTCAAGCAGAGCGGTGGTTACATCTGGGTCTACAGCGAACCGGGGAAAGGAACGTCGTTCAGGGTGTATTTGCCACGGGTGAGTGCGGCCGGAGTTGCGATCGCGGCTCAGCCAATGGCGGTAGCGGCCAAAATCGAACAT
>JBDUDA010000226.1:0-5099 GCA_040003205.1 Acidobacteriaceae bacterium
TGCGCGAAGCCACGACTCCGGTCGAGATGACAGGTTATTTTGAAATTGAGCCACTACCAAAGTGTTCGTTCGCGGCAGACACGTCAGACAAAGATTGTATGATCTGCCAGTGTGTGGAATTGTTGGCATTCTGGCTCGCGACACTTCGATTTCTCCAGAAATGCTGGAGCGCGCGACTCTTTCGCTGGCTCACCGAGGTCCGGACGATTCCGGCACCGTCCTCCTTCGTAGTGAGACCTGCAATCTCGAAATCGGTTTAGGCAACCGCCGGCTCGCGATTCTCGATCTCTCTTCACTCGGCCATCAGCCGATGAACGATGCAGAGACCGGAAACTGGATCGTTTACAACGGGGAACTCTACAACTTCCGCGAAGTAAGGCAAAAACTGGAAGTGATGGGATATCACTTTGTTAGCAACTCAGACACAGAAGTCGTGCTCAAGGCTTACGGACACTGGGGCGAGAAGTGTCTCGCCGAATTTCGCGGAATGTTTGCCTTCGCAATTTGGGACGCGAAGCGTCAACGGCTTTTTCTGGCCCGCGACCAGATGGGAGTTAAACCTGTCTATTACGGAAACTTCGGCGGGCATTTCTTGTTTGCCTCCGAAGTGCGCACCCTGCTCGGCACGGGACTTGTTCCCCGTCAAATCAACCGCTCCGGACTTCTCAATTACCTGTCGTTCGGATCGCTATACGATCCCAATACGCTGATCGAGGGAGTGTCCGCCCTACGCGCGGGGCACTACCTCATCTGGGAAGACGGAAACTTTCGCGAGACGAAATATTGGGGCCTTGCTGCCGCCTCTAAAGAAATCGCCGCTTCGCGGTCTTCCGATGAAAAGAGATCGACGCTGGAAGAAAATCTGTGCGCGACTTTGGAGGATTCCGTCCAGCAACAGATGATCAGCGATGTGCCCGTGGGAGCTTTTTTATCGGGTGGAATTGATTCCAGCAGTCTGGTGGGTATTCTGGCGCGCGGCGGCGCGCAACTCGACACTTTTTCTATTGTTTTTAAGGAAGCCGATTACAGCGAGGCGGAATTTTCGCGCACAGTCGCGCGCAAGTTCGGCACCCGCCATCATGAACTCATGGTGTCGCAACAGGATGCGCTTAGTGCGATTCCACGTGCTCTGAGCGCCATGGACCTACCCACCATTGATGGTTTCAACACTTACCTGGTGTCCCAACAAACGCGCGCCGCCGGAGTGAAGGTCGCGCTTTCGGGTCTTGGTGCAGACGAACTTTTCGCAGGATATTCTACTTTCGGCAGTGTGCCCCGCCTGGAGCGGTTTGCGAAATTATGGCGCCATATGCCTGACCCTGTGCGCAAGTTAGCCGCGCGCATCCTTGGCAGGGACGGAGGAAGCTCCGATCAGAACCGCAAACTTTCCGCACTCGTTTGGAACGACGCAAGAATACTCCATCCATATTTCCTGGCGAGAATGCTATTCACTCCGGCGCAGATCGATTCTTTATGTCTAGAAAGCATGGAGCAGCCGGCGGCAATGGCTGACGTCGAATTAAAAAACTTTCTGGAAGAAATCTTGGGCTTCGATTCCGCCAATCAGATTTCTTATCTGGAAACGCGTTTCTACATGTTGAATACTTTGCTGCGGGATTCCGATGTAATGAGCATGGCGCACGGCCTGGAGATCAGAGTTCCATTTGTTGATCACGTGCTGGCGGCGAGCGCGCTGGCATTGCCGGGGGCCTGGAAGTTGTCGTCCCAGCAACCCAAGCCATTACTGGTGAACGCGCTGCGCGGCGAACTCCCAAAAGAGATCGTTCATCGCAGGAAGCGTGGGTTCACTCTTCCGTTTGAACACTGGTTGCGGGACGAGATGCGGCAGGAGGTGGAAACAACTCTAATGAGAACTAAGGAAGGTCCTCTGGCGACCGTGTTGAATGTGGGCTACGTGAACAATATCTGGAAAGAGTTTCTAGCGGGCAGGACGTCCTGGTCGCGGCCCTGGTCGCTATACGTGCTCCAGCGCTGGTGCGAGTTGCACTCGATCAGCGCGTAACCGCGGAGCCGAAGCCCTGTCAAGATTTAGTAGCCGAGATCAGCAAAAATAATCCCAGGCGGTGCGCTAGTTTTTCCATCAGCCATCGCGGATATAGACGCCATATCCAGAGGTAGATGGGGGATCGGAACCTCGCCGAAGGTTGGTTGAGCAGCAAATCTCCCGGACTGAAAACCTGCCGCATGGAAACGTTGCTGAATTCGCTCATCAGCGAGTGCGCCTCGGCATGAGTGTAGGTTTTGGTGCCGGGACTCTCGAGATGATCATAAACTGTACGGCGCAGTGATTTATCCTTGAGCAGTCCATATCGCAGCCACAGCATTATTCCCACCAGCGAGGCGTGGTGATAAATCATGATGCGAGCCTGCCCCCCGGGTTTAAGGACGCGCAAGGCTTCTGTTAGACACTGAGCAGTGTGCGGGCTGTGGTGCATTACTCCGTAAGAATAAAGAATATCGAAGGAATTATCTGGAAACGGCAGATGCTCCGCGTCGGCTACATGAAGATCTGGACTAAAGCCGCATATCTCGGCACGGCGGCGCGCTCTTTCGATGGACTCTGACGACAAATCTACGCCCGTCACATGTGCCCCGGCCTTCAGCCATTCGAGGTAGTCAGCGCCCATTCCGACACCGACTTCCAGAACTTTTAGTCCTTGTGCCGAAGCGAATTGCGCGAAGCCGGAAATATGGGGCTCTAGTGAGTAGCGTGCGCGCGCATGCGTCTCAAAGTCATCGCCGCTTTGGAGATAGCGACTTCCGCAGGGGTTCGAATTCCAGAATTGTCGTACGTCGTCCTTCAGGCTGTCATTTGGAAGTTCGGAGAGAGAGGAAGAAGCCATGGCGAATTTCTTTTTCGGATGTTAGCACAGGCAGTACTGACAAAGTTGTCTGAATGGCCGAGCCTCGCAGCCATCTTCGAGTAACATAGCGGCAGTCGTTAATTTTCAACCCCCGAATGCTTCAGTCGCAGGAACAAAATCATTTGCAAACGCGGGCAGCGGTGGCTTCTCTTCCGGTGAGTGTGATTATTCCGGTGCGAAACGAAGCGCACAATCTGCGCCGCTGTCTGGAATCCGTGCGCGAGGCCGGTCAGGTCTATGTTGTGGACTCTCACAGCACTGACGAGACCGCGCAAATAGCCGCGAAATTCGGGGCAGAGGTCATCCAGTTTGATTATCGCGGCGGCTGGCCCAAAAAGCGGCAGTGGGCCATGGACACGCTGCCCCTGGCATACGACTGGGTTTTGCTTCTGGATGCAGACGAGGCTTTGACCCCGCAACTGGTGGAAGAGATGCGCAGTGCAATGCGCAATTCGCATTACGACGGCTACCATATCACCCTCCGTTTATTCTTCCTGGGGAGGGAGCTGAAGCACAGTGGCGCAAGTTTTGAGAAGCTGTCGTTTTTTCGCCGAGGGAAGGGACATTTCGAGTGTCGACTGAAAAAGCAGGACGCTTCCATGTGCGATATGGAGGTTCACGAACACGTTGTTATACAGGGTGAAGCTGGGAAACTAACGAATCCGGTCTTGCACCACAATATCGAGTCGTTATCCCGTTACATTCAGAAGCACGACGAATACTCCAACTGGGAGGCGCGCGTCGCGTTGCAGGGCGGGCAAAGCGCGACCGATCTTCGGCCCGCTTTCTTTGGAAATCAGGCGCAACGCCGGCGGTGGCTGCGGAAAAGATTTTTCGGCATACCCGGCTCTCCTCTCGCCTTTTTTCTCTACAAATATCTTTTCCGGTTAGGCTTTCTGGATGGCGTCCCGGGGCTCATCTACTGCGGTTTCCAGGGTATCCAATTTTTCATCATCAAAGCCAAAATCTACGAACTCCGCTTCAGGAAAGACTGATATTCCATGTGCGGCATCAGCGGGCTGATTAACTGGGGAGACGCGGATACACTCTCCCGCATGACAGCCATCCAGACTCATCGCGGGCCCGACGATTCCGGGCAATGGGAACATCGTTCTCCGGATGGTTCGTACGTCGGTTTGGGTAGCCGCCGTCTTTCGATTATTGATTTATCTGCCGACGGGCACATGCCGATGTGCAACGAGGACCGCTCGGTCTGGATTACTTACAACGGAGAAATCTACAATTTCGCCGAGCTGCGGGATGAATTGAAAAGTAAAGGTCACCGTTTCGCCTCAAATACAGACACGGAAGTGGTGATTCATCTCTACGAAGAAGAAGGACCGGATTGCGTCAAGCGTCTTAACGGCATGTTCGCGTTCGCGATCTGCGATCTCCGCTCGGGAACTCCAACGGTTTTTCTCGCCCGCGATCACTTTGGAATCAAGCCTTTTTATTATGTGCAGCGTGGGCGTCAACTCGCTTTCGCGTCTGAGATAAAAGCTCTACTGCAAGTGGATGGAGTTACCGCTGAGATGGATACCGATGCTTTGCACCAGTACCTGACCTTCCTCTGGGTACCTGATCCGAAGACGATGTTTCGCGACATCTTTAAACTGCCGGCCGGGCACTATGGAATCTTCCGCAATGGCGAATTTACGCTGACGCAATACTGGGATCTGACATTCCCAGACGCCGGCCATACCTTCGGTCGTTCGGAAGACGATTTAGCGGAGGAGATTCGGGAACGATTCCGGCGCTCTGTCGAGGGCCAGATGGTCAGCGACGTGCCGGTGGGAGCATTCCTCAGCGCCGGTCTCGATTCCTCCAGCATTGTGGCTATGATGTCGCGGGTTGTGAAGAATCCCTTGCGAACTTACACCGTGACATTTCCCGAGAAATATCGCGTCGGTGAAACTGCACTTGATGATCCGAATGTGGCCGCACGCCTCGCGCGCAGTCTGGGCTGCGAAAACGAACGCATTGTCGTGGAACCGGATGTGGCCAACCTGCTTCCAAAACTCACCTGGCACATGGATGAACCCACGGCCGATCCGGCGCTGATCACCGCCTATCTAGTTTGCCGGGAGGCACGCAAAAATTCGCACGTTCTATTATCCGGAATTGGGGGCGATGAGTTATTCGCCGGCTATCGCAAGCATTATGCTCATTACTGGGCAAACGCTTATGGAAGAGTTCCGGCGAGGATTCGAGGAA
>JBDUDA010000035.1:0-17251 GCA_040003205.1 Acidobacteriaceae bacterium
GCAGCACCTGATCGCCTTTGCGGAAAACCAGACAACGAAAGCCATCCCACTTAGGCTCGTAAAGCCAGCCGTCGCCGCCGCGGCTCTCGGTCACAGATCTCGCCTCGGCAGGTGGATAGGGGGGCTGAATAGGAAGCCCGATATCCGCAAACTCTTGACCTAACTTTTCCGCTGGAACAGCGGCCTCTGTAACGCGATTCGCAGGCGTTTTACTTGCAGTGTTCTTCTTGGGCATTAATTTTCCTGACGATCAATCTCTTCGATGCGCGGCAGCAAAATGCGGTCACCCGCCAATCCGTTTCTACCAGAGACCCGTACATCTAGCGAAGGAAGAGTACAAATCGAGAGGATGCCTACAAATGAATAAAAAAATCGCAGTACTGTTGCTGAGCGTAGTTGCATTGGCAGGCACCGCCGCCATCGCAGCTGACAAGAAAGACCCCATGGTTGGCGGACAGAAGATGTATCCAACCAAAGACATCATTGATAATGCCGTTAACTCCAGCGACCACACCACGCTGGTGGCCGCAGTGAAAGCCGCCGGACTGGTAGATACATTAAAGGGACCGGGCCCCTTCACCGTTTTTGCTCCGACCAACGAGGCGTTCGCGAAACTGCCGGCAGGCACAGTTGACACGCTGCTGAAGCCGGAAAATAAAGAGATGCTGACCAAGATTCTCACCTACCATGTAGTGGCGGGAAATCTCAGCGCGGCCGACTTAAAGAAACAAATCAAAGAAGGAAGCGGTCAGGCTTCGTTAAAGACTGTGAGCGGCGGAACCCTCATCGCCACCATGGACGGCAACAAGCTGATATTGAAAGACGAAAAAGGCGCAGTCTCCACCGTGACGATTGCCAACGTATTTCAGTCCAATGGCGTGATTCATGTCGTGGATACCGTTCTGCAACCCAACTAGTTTAGGCCAGCTCCCCGCAGCCTAAGGACGCTCCGGAATCTCGGAGCGTCTTTTTTTGTCTAGCCACGCCAAATATTTCCGACAACCGATGGCTGCGCAATCACATCAGTAAGGTTACCGGCCGCGTCCCGGAATAATTTCCTGAGAAAGCTCTGCCAATGAATCGGAATCGCTTGCTTCCCGCACTCCTTCTATCCACGATCTTGTGCCTGACCGTCGCCAATACCTTCGCACAATCATCCGGGAATTCGACGGTGTTGAGTGGACCTGCCGCTTTTACTGGTTATTCAGGAGAAGCTCCCGGAGTATTTCGCAAAATTACGGTCGCCGATTTGCCCGAGCCATTTGTCAGCAAATCCGTTGACAATGGACCACATGTAACCGATCGGCCAGCGGATGCCTGGCCGAAATCACTCCCCGGATTCAAGGTTGAGCAATACGCCAGCGGGCTCGACACGCCCCGAGAGATCAGGACTGCTCCCAATGGAGATTTGTTTGTCGCTGAGAGTCATCGCGGAGAGATCAAGATATTTCGCGGAATCACGCCCGACGGAAAGCCAGAAAAAGTAGAAGTCTTCGCCAAGGGTCTAGACCAGCCATTCGGGATCGCTTTCTATCCGCCCGGAGACAAGCCGCAGTGGGTTTACGTCGCGAATACCGGATCTGTCGTTCGTTTTCCTTATCAGAAGGGCGATTTGAAAGCGCGTGCGGCTGCCCAGACTATCATTGCCGAAATTCCTGGCGGCGGACGCCTGCGCGGAGGCGGACATTGGACCCGTGATCTCGCATTCACACCTGATGGGAAAAAACTGTTCGTGTCCGTGGGATCGAAGTCGAATGCGGATGACGCCGACGACAATCCGGCTGAATTTCACCGCGCGGATATTCTCGAATTCAATCCGGACGGATCAGGGATCCGCGTCTATGCCTCCGGTATTCGCAATCCGGTAGGGATCGCGATTGATCCGAGTACCGCCCAGCTTTGGACCTCGGTCAACGAGCGCGACGCTCTCGGCGACAATCTGGTACCCGATTACATCACGCACGTTGAGGATGGCGGCTTCTATGGATGGCCCTGGTATTACGTCGGAAAGCATCAGGACCCCAGATTGAAAGATAAACATCCCGACCTGCGCCAGCGAATGCTCACGCCGGATGTTTTATTGCAGCCGCATACCGCTTCGTTGCAACTCACGTTTTACACCGGCACTCAATTTCCCGCGGAATATAAAGGAGACATATTCGCCGCTGAACACGGATCGTGGAATCGTGCCAATCCCTCGGGCTACGAAGTGGTGCGCGTGCCTCTTCATCAGGAGGGCAAGGCTACAGGAGAGTTTGAAGATTTTCTCACTGGATTTGTAACCGCTGACGGAAAGGTCTGGGGACGTCCAGTAGGAGTCGCGGTCGCGAATGATGGCTCTTTGATGGTCACCGACGACGGATCGAAGTCCATCTGGCGTGTAAGCTATCAGGGTAAGTAGCTTCGCGAGCCAGCAGCTAAAAAGGACCGAATGCCCGATCTCAGAACAGGCCGCAATCCTACGAAACCCGCAGAAGAGACCTCGCCCTCCGATGCGTTAGTTCTCTTCGGCGCCATGGGGGACCTCGCCTATAAGAAAATATTTCCGGCCCTCTATCAAATGGTGCGGCGCGATCATTTTTCTGTTCCAGTGATTGGTGTGGCCAAGGCCGGACGCACTGATCAGCACTTGAAAGATCGCGCTCAAGAGAGCATCCGCAAGTCAATCCACAATATTGATGAGACGGTCCTCGCCAAGCTGCTTTCTCTGCTGAAGTATGTTGGCGGCGACTACAAATCTCCGACAACGTTCGAGCATTTGAAGAAAGCGCTTGGGGCGGCCAAGCGTCCGGCGCATTACCTGGCGATACCTCCCGATCTTTTTACCAACGTGGTGGAATCGCTCGCTCATTCCATGTGCTTGAAAAATGCGCGCGTCATCATCGAAAAGCCCTTTGGACACGATCTTCCTTCGGCCCAAGCTCTGAACAAGGCATTGCACGACGTGCTACCGGAGTCGAGCATCTTTCGCATAGATCATTATCTCGGCAAAGAAGCCGTCCTTAATCTGCTCTTCTTCCGATTTGCCAACAGTTTTCTCGAGCCTATCTGGAATCGTAATTACATTGAAAGCGTCCAGATCACCATGGCGGAAAACTTCGGCGTCGAAGGTCGTGGCGCGTTCTATGACGCCACCGGCGCCATTCGAGATGTGGTCCAGAATCACATGCTTCAAGTCGTGGCTTTTCTCGCAATGGAGGCTCCGTCAAGTCTTCACTGCGATTCCATGAGAGACGAACAGGTTAAAGTTTTTCGCACGATTCCTCCGCTCGACCCGCGTCATTTAGTTCGCGGACAATTCGAGGGATATGCAAAAGAAGAAGGCGTCGCCCCGAATTCTAAAGTCGAAACATTCGCCGCCGTGCGCCTGGAAGTGCATTCCTGGCGGTGGTCGGGCGTTCCATTTCTTATTCGCGCCGGAAAATGCCTTCCGGTTACAGCCACAGAAGTTTTGGTGAAGCTACGGAAACCTCCGCTCGACAATCTTACTTCCGGGGAAAGCAACGCTTTCCGCTTCCGCCTTGGGCCGGAGATTTCGATTTCCCTAAGTGCGCAGGTAAAGCGTCCCGGCGAAGACTTGATTTCGACGGAGTCAACTCTCTCCGCGGTAGAAAAACCTAGCTCCGACGAAGTGGATGCCTACGAGCGCCTTCTAGGTGATGCAATGAAGGGTGACGGCATGCTATTCGTTCGCGAGGACGCAGTCGAAGCCGCATGGGCAATCGTCGAACCGATTCTGGGAAACGAAAGTCCTGCGCTGCCGTATAAGCCGGGATCATGGGGTCCGGACGAAGCTAACCGCCTCGCAGAAGATGTCGGAGGCTGGCACAATCCGGAGAAGTACAAACAAAAAGAAGTAAAGCCTTAGAAGCCGCGCTCACCGGCGACGGCAGGGATCCTTCCTTGGCAATCCTTCGCAAGCGAACGACTGCATGCGTCAGGATGACAATTGGATAGGATAAGAATGTAGCCGATGACTGCTAACTCGCATCCATTTAACGCTGCATTAATCTCACAACTCTAAAATCCAGTGTCATCCAGAGGACGCGGGATTCCGCGCTGGCGCGGAATCCCCAACGAAGGATCCCTGCATTCTTCTGCAATCTGTCATTGGTAGGGTTAATAAGTCTAGCTAATCCAAACGCCGATGAATTTCTTGCATAGTGGCATCTTTCCAGAAGCGTCGGAAATTTTCTACGGTCATGAGCGTCCGGCTATGCATGTGGTCCACGTATAGAGTTCCCTGAAGATGATCAATTTCGTGCTGAAGAATACGGGCATACCATCCCGACGCTTCGATCTGTTTTGATGCTGCGTTTTCGTCGAGGTATTCCACTTTGACTGAGAAAGATCGAGGAACGACGGCAGAAAAGCCGTTAATGCTGAGACAGCCCTCCACGAATTCAACCGTAGGCCCATCGGAAGCAACAATTATCGGATTAAACAAAACATGAAACTCAACCGGCGTTCTGGCACGCTCCTTTAACTGCGCGGCATCAGCTTCCTGCTGGTACTCCGGGCGATCCTCGATCACTGTTAGCTGTAGTGATAGGCCAACTTGCGGCGCGGCCAGTCCGACTCCGGGGGCATCGCGCATGGTATCTCTCAGGTCGGCAATGAGTCTTTGCATGTCGGCGCTCAGTATTTCCTCGGACGATAGTGGTCGCGCCTTTTGCCGCAACACTTCATCCCCGGTCTGGACAATTTTTAGACGCAAAATTTTTCTTCCCCCATTAGGCTTAACTACCGGTTAGACCGCCGCAGCATCAAAATGTGCGTCCGGAAGACACTCGGCTGGGATATCTTAACGCATGACAAGTTGCGACTGTCGAATTGAAAGTGAGGGGCATCGTGTCTAGAAATTTCCGGAGTTTCGTTTTACTGATATTGGTCACGGGCTTTATCGCCGGGACGAGGCAAGCCCTTGCTGAAACCCCCGACACGATTCAAATTGACGCGAGCGCTCCGACCCATCCCTTTCCGCATTTCTGGGAACATATGTTCGGCTCGGGGCGGGCCGTCCTAAGTCTGCGCGAAAGCTATCGCAATGATCTGCGTGAAGTAAAGAAGATCACAGATGTTCAGTACATCCGTTTTCACGGAATTTTTCTCGACGAGCTGCAAGTTTATGACGAGGACGACAAGGGAAATGTCGTTTACAACTTCTCTTATGTAGATCAGATTTACGATGGATTGTTGCAGAACGGAGTGCGTCCGTTTGTCGAGCTCAGCTTCATGCCCCAGAAGCTGGCAGCTAAACCCATCCTGCATTCCTTCTGGTACAAACAAAACATTTCTCCGCCCAAAGACTGGGACCGGTGGGACGATCTGATCTTCCAATTTACGAAGCATCTGGTCGAGCGCTATGGGGTGAAAGAAGTTGCCAGCTGGTATTTTGAAGTATGGAACGAACCCAATATCGATTTCTGGGCGGGAGATCCGAAGCAGGCGACGTACTGGGAACTCTACGACCACACCGTCAAGGCGGTGAGACGTGCCAACGAAACGCTACGCGTCGGAGGACCTTCCACCGCGCAGGCCGCGTGGGTTGACGCCTTGATTAAGCACTGTAAAGAAAACAACATTCCGCTGGATTTTGTTTCCACTCACGTCTACGGCAACGATAGTTCGCCCGATGTGTTCGGGACCCACGAGGCCATAGCGCGCGACAAATTTGTTTGCCGCGCGGTAAAGAAAGTTCACGACCAGATTCAAGCCTCCGATCGCCCGACTCTTCCCCTGATCTGGAGCGAATTCAACGCGAGCTATTGGAATGAGCCCGCGGTCACGGACTCGACTTATATGGGTCCGTGGATGGCCGACACCATCAGGCAATGCGACGGCCTGGTAAGCGAAATGTCGTATTGGAGCTTCTCCGATGTCTTCGAAGAGCAGGGTGTAGTGAAGCATCCCTTCTACGGCGGCTTCGGACTGGTCGCGGCCGGCGATATTCCTAAACCGGCGTTCAACGCTTTCAAGGTGCTTCACTTCCTGGGAGATGAACGCATTCAGGTCAACTCCGACTCAGCTCTCGTGACACGAAGAAAAGATGGAGCGTTGGTGATTGCGTTGTGGAATTTGGTTGCGCCTGAAGCCAGTGGTCCAGCTAATACAGTAACTCTCGATTTTAAAAACTCGCACAAAATGGCTGCTTCGGTGTGGCGTGTGGATCGTCAGCATGGAGACGTTCGCGTGGCTTACGACTCCATGGGATCGCCGCAATATCCGACGAGCGATCAGTTGGTGAAATTGCGGAAGGCGGCAGAACTGCCAGGTCCGGAGAAACAAAAGCTCAATAATGGAAAGCTTACTTTTGAAATTCCGGCGCAGGGCTTGGTGTTAGTCGAACTGAAATAAGCTGCCAATGAGACAACGACCGGAGTTCGCGCAGGCAACCTCTGTAACTTATTGGTTTATAGAGCTTTAAGCCCACTCGTTACGCGTTAAAGTTCGCTGGGCATCTCGACGGGCAGACGGTAGTGAGCTCCCGCTGCATCAACCTTTAGCTTAATGTTTCGCATCTCTCATAGCGCAGCGCGACTTCGTCTATTCTCTAATGGGTTGGCTTTCGGATTTTGGAAAGTCTGCGGCACCTTTAAGTTTTAGCTTTAGAACGTTGACCTTTTCGCACATGACGAAGCCGAAACTCTTTTGGAGCAGTTGGCGGGAGCGCTTAGTCGCGCTCCGGAATGTCCCGCCTGTTCTAAAAATTGTCTGGGAGTCAGGCCGCGCAGTCGTCACCTTCGGGCTCATCTTTCGGCTGTTCGCCGCCGTGCTGCCGCTGGCCGCTCTGACAATTGCCAAGTTCATCATTGACGGAATTGATCTTGCCCTGAGAACTCATCAGGCGATTCCGCGTCATGTATGGTGGCTGGTCGCGGCGGAGTTTGGCATCGCGATCCTCGGAAACTTTCTAGGACGCGGCACCGACTATCTCGACGCGCTGCTGGCTGACAAGTACACACGGCACGTCAGCATTCAGGTAATGAAGCATTCAGCGGAACTGGATCTGATCGCCTATGAAGACCCGGTTTTTTACGACAGGTTAGACCGCGCGCGGGTGCAGGCCACCGACCGGTTGGCAATGATCCAGGCTATCGGACGACTCGTTCAGCAACTTATCACGACGATTTCGCTGTCGGTAGCCATTGTCATTTTTTCTCCCTGGCTGATGGTGTTGCTCATTGCCGGAGTGGTCCCAGCGTTCTTGGGTGAAACGCATTTCGCATTTCTGGGCTATGCGAAGAATTTTCGCCAAACTCCGATCCGCCGCCAGCTCGATTATTTGCGCGTGCTGGGGGGAAGCCGGGAAGCTGCCAAGGAACTCAAGCTCTTCGGGCTCAGTAAATTCCTCACCGAACGTTTCACCAAATATTCCGATCAGATCTACGAAGAGAACGTTCGCTTGTCTCGTCGCAGGTTGATTGCCGGTTCGCTGCTCTCGGTGATAGGCAGCTTGGGATATTACTCCGCCTACGTGTTCGTGATCTGGCGAACGGTGGCGGCTCCGCTGACCATCGGGACCTTCACGCTTTTGTCGGGCGCGATCTTGCAGGCAAGCAGCAACATCCAGCAGATTTTTTCGACGATTTCGGGAATCGCGGACCAGGCATTGTTCCTCACCGATCTGCTGGCATTTTTCGCGATGAAGCCGACCATCCAATCAAAACCGAATGCGTTGCCGGCGCCGCGTCCGATCTTGAAGGGATTCGATTTTCGAGGCGTTTCGTTTCGCTATCCCGGAAGTCCGCGGCTGATACTCGACAAGCTGGACTTCCACCTGCATCCCACGGAGCGAGTTGCTCTCATCGGCGAAAATGGACAGGGAAAGACCACTATCGTGAAATTAATCACCCGTCTCTACGATCCCACAGAAGGTCAGATACTGCTCGACGGCATTGACCTGCGTGAATATAGTCTGGAAGATTTGTATCGCGAGGTCGGAGTCATTTTTCAAGATTTTATGCGCTATGAGATGACCGCCAGCGAGAATATCGCAGTGGGACGCATCGAAGACCTGGCCAGCCCGCAGTTACTGCACGATGCCGCGCAAAAAAGCTTGGCTGACGCGGTCATCGAGAAACTTCCCGGACGCTATGACCAGATGCTCGGACGCCGTTTCGATGGAGGCGTAGATCTTTCCGGGGGCGAGTGGCAGAAGGTCGCCTTGGCTCGGGCCTACTTGCGCGACGCGCAGCTTTTAATTCTCGATGAACCCACCGCAGCTCTCGACGCGCGTAGCGAATTCGAAGTCTTCCAGCGTTTCGCGGAGCTGACCACAGGGAAGATGGCATTATTCATATCCCATCGTTTTTCTACCGTCCGCATGGCTGACCGCATTGTGGTGCTCGAGCATGGCAAAATTGCCGAAGAAGGTAACCACGCCGAATTAACTCGCCGTGGAGGCCGCTACGCCGAAATGTTCGAAATGCAAGCTGCTAGTTACCGCTAGGGACCCGAAAGAATGCAGCAGAATCGTATTTCCGAAATGATCGACGCAGAAGCGGACAATCCCGTGCCTCTTCCCGTCGACACTGCGCCCGAACTGGACGTCTTGCGATCCAGCGCAGCGCAGTTCTCTCGGGAATTGTTTCTGTTGCCGGACGTGAAAAAGTCGGCTTCGCTCCCCGAACGTGGGATCCGGCTTTGCAAGGCCTTCAGGCCTATTTTCCATTTAATCGCGTCCATTAGTAAGAACGACGCTTCCGATGACCTCCGCTGGCTGCGTGACAATGTGAGTCTGCTAAGTTCCGATTTAGAAGATGCCACCGTTGCCGTTAAGACGTTACAGAGACTTCCACATGTGAAAGGCGAACGTGGACATGGGGTTCCAAGAGTCGGCGCGGTCGCCGATTCGCTTTTACGCGCAAGCGGATTTCGATTCACCGATGAGACGTTCTCCGCGTATATCGAGGCCTTGCAGCGCCATGTTGTTCTGGATTTGAAAGAACTTTGGGCTCTCGTACCCCTCTTGAAATTAGTTTTGCTGGAAGAAATTGCTAAGCGAAGTAAGCTGGCACTCGCGAAACGAAGCGAATCGTTCGATTTGGCAGTCTGCATTCGCAGTCTGCGCGAAGTTGGCCAGGCGCCATGGAAATCACTCATCGAACCTCTGATTGTGTTTGATCGCTCGCTGCGCCAGGATCCGGCCGGCGCATATTCGCGTATGGATTTTGAAAGCCGCGATCTGTACAGAAGTCAAATAGTGACGATTGCCGAACATTCCGACTTTAGCGAGGTACAGGTTGCCGATCAGGTGTTGTCTCTCTGCACCGCCGCGCAGCATCGCGGAGACAGCGATCCTCGCAGGACCTTCCGGCAATCTCACGTTGGCTATTACCTGATCGCCGAAGGCGCGGACGCGCTTCATCAGAGCGTCGGCTTCAGAATGCCACTGGGCTATCGCATCGAAAGCGTCTTACGCGGCCATCCCGACGACTTTTATCTACCGGGAATCGAGATTCTGACTCTGGTAATCATGGCCGCAATGGTTTGGCTCTCGCTGGATACTCATAACTCTCTGCTCATGGTTTTGTTTTCTATCGTGGTTTTGCTGATGCCAAGCTCGCAGAGCGCGGTCGAACTAGTGAACTATCTTGTCACTTCATTGCTGCCTGCGCGAATTCTTCCCAAGCTTGAACTCCAGGACATTCCGTCCGATTGCGTCACCCTGGTTGCCGTTCCGACTTTGCTGATGAATGAGAAACAGGTCCATAAATTGATTGACGACCTGGAAGTGCGATACCTGGGAAATCACGACGCGAACATCCATTTCGCTCTCGTAAGCGACTTGCCCGATTCCCGGGAAAAGGGAAACGAAGACGATCCACTGGTCGGCTTGTGCTCCCAGTTGATCGAAGAATTGAATGCGCGTTACGGTGATAAGGAAGGATCGTTCTTTTTCTTTCACCGCCATCGCGCTTACAACCCGCGTGAAGGGGTTTGGATGGGCTGGGAGCGTAAACGCGGAAAATTGCTGGACTTGAATAAGCTGTTGCGGGGAGAGAACGACCATTTCCCGGTTAAGACCGGAAATCTGGCACTGCTTCCAGCCATACGATTTGCCATCACGCTCGACTCCGACACCGAACTCCCTCGCGGATCGGCGCACCGCATGATTGGCACGCTGGCGCATCCGCTCAACCAGGCGATCATTGATCCGGAGCGCAATGTCGTCGTCGCCGGATACGGAATACTACAGCCCCGTGTTGGAGTCAGCGTCCAGAGCGCGGTCAGATCCCGTCTGGCGAGCATCTATTCGGGAGAAACCGGCTTCGATATTTACACTCGCGCGGTTTCCGACGTCTATCAGGATTTATACGGCGAGGGAATTTTTGCAGGCAAAGGAATCTACGAAGTGGGGACCTTACATCGCGTGCTGGAACGCCGGTTTCCTCGTAATTCCTTGCTCAGCCATGATCTGATAGAAGGCGCTTACGCGCGTGCGGGACTTGTCAGCGACATCGAAATTATTGAAGATTATCCTTCCCACTACAGCGCTTACAATCGCCGCAAACACCGGTGGCTGCGGGGAGACTGGCAAATTACAGGATGGCTTTCGTCGCATGTGCCCGATGAGTCGGGCAAGAGCGTGCGAAATCCCATTTCGCTGGTGGCGCAATGGAAAATCTTCGATAATCTGCGCCGCAGCCTGGTCGAGCCTGCAACCTTCCTGCTGCTGGTGCTGGGCTGGCTGATACTTCCTGGCACTCCGCGCTATTGGACGACTGCCACTCTCTTCATTTTGTTTGTTCCGTCGTATTTCAGATTTGTGTTTGAACTCACCCGCGCTGCAATCGAACGCAAATGGGTGATCGCAACCGACGCAGCTAATGCCCTCTTCACCGCAAACATAAATATACTTTTAACTCTCACATTTCTCGCTCACCAAACATTGGTTTCGCTCGACGCAGTGGCGCGGACCATGATCCGCCGCAGTTTCACGCGGCGAAGATTGCTTGAATGGGAAACTGCAGCCCAGGCTGAGAGCGGTGTGCGTAAGCGCACCTCGCTTGATATTTACTTGAATTGGATGCCCGCTCTCGCCCTCGCGATAGGCGCAATCTTGTGGCTACAGCATCGTCCAACATTTCTCGCTGCGTTTCCTGTGCTTCTGCTCTGGGCCAGCAGCAGACTGGTTTCAGACTGGCTGAATTTGCCACCGCGTCCGGTGCGGACGCAGACTTCCGACAAGGATGATCATTTTCTCCGTCGCGCCGCTCTTCATACCTGGAGATATTTCGCAGAATTCAGCACCGCCGAGCATCAATGGCTGATTCCGGATAACGTGCAGGAGCAGCCGCTCGTTGTAGCGGCTCGTGTTTCCCCTACAAACATTGGATTTCTGCTCAATGCCCGTCAAGTCGCATGTGAGTTCGGATACCTGACTGCCCCGGAGTTCACTCAACAAACACTACGCACGTTGACCACAATCGCGCAGCTATCGAAATATCGTGGACATCTCTACAACTGGTACAACACGCAGACGCTTGCGCCGCTGCCACCGGCTTTTGTGTCATCAGTGGACAGCGGCAATCTGGTCGCTTCTCTTTGGACGCTCGAGCAGGGCTGCTTGCAGCAGCTTACTCGCCCTCTGTTTCAAGATCGTCTTGCGGAAGGGTTGTTGGATCATCTTCGAGTACTGGGCGACCGGCGCGCGCTATCGCGAAAAATCTTGTCTGGGCTGGAAAAGGAAAGCAAGGGAGAGGCATGGTTGCGGCACCTTCTCAAGCTGCCAGCCGCCTCGCTTGAAGTCACTCCGAAAGGCAACAAAACGAAACCCGGAGAGGACGTTTCATGGTTTGCGGCACAAGCCGGCGCCAGAGTTGCCAGTGTCACTCAAATGGTGAAGACTTATTCTCCCTGGCTGATGTCAGAGTTCGAAAGTCTTAAGGACGATCCCGCGATCGGGTTGCAAGCCAACTGGGAATGCTGCCCACTGGAAGATTTGCCTGATTTTATAGAAGTGCTTTCGGCCCGACTGACACCTGCCAGCGGCGCCGCAACCGACCGAAAAGATCTGCACCACAACTTGTTGACCTTGCTTCCGGACGCCCGGGAAAACGTCCTGCGTTTGATTGAGGAATTTCGGAGCGCGGCTTCTCAGGCAGGCAAGCTAGCGAATGCCATGGACTTCAGCTTCCTGCTGAACCCTCGCCGCAAGCTACTTTCGATCGGATTCGATGGGGACTCGCATCAACTCAACGCTTCCTGCTACGACCTGCTTGCCTCAGAGGCGCGTATTGCAGTGTTCGCCGCGATTGCCAAAGAGGATATCCCGCAGGAAAGCTGGTTTCTGCTGGGACGTCTTCACACCGTCCAGGATGGCAGCCCCGTGCTGGTCTCGTGGACCGGCACGATGTTCGAATACCTCATGCCGACGCTGTGGATGCGCACCTACGCGAACACTTTGCTGGAACGTTCGCGCGCCGCGGCCGTCGAGGCTCAGCAGACGTTCACTGCGCTAAAGCGCATCCCCTGGGGTATTTCGGAATCGGCATACGCGAAAACCGATGAAGCTGGAAACTATCAATATTATGCCTTCGGTCTTCCTCAGCTGGCGATGAACAAGGCAGATTTTAAAGCCCTGGTCATTTCTCCCTACTCGACGTTTCTGGCTTTGGATGTGGATCCCGCAGGAGCTTTGCGAAATCTGCGCGCGATGGCAGACAAAGGTTGGCTTGGAAAGTATGGATTTTATGAGGCGGCCGACTTCAGTCCGTCACCGCAACGGTCGTGGCGAAAACGCTACGACTTGGTGCGCTGTTGGATGGCGCACCACCAGGGGATGACGCTGCTCTCCATAGCAAATTTCTTGCACGACAGCGTAGTGCAAGGTTGGTTTCACGCCGATCCGCGGGTGCAGGCTACAGAATTGTTGCTGCACGAGAAGCCGGTGGCACACGTATTGCGCTCGAACACCGCGTATGGAAGCTCTGCGGATTGAAATGGCTTTTGGCTTTTGGCTCTTGGCTTCTAGCTTTTAGCTCCTGGCTTCAAAGCTAAAAGCCAAGAGCCTAAAGCCATAAGCCGTCTTACTTCGATAGCGATCCTACGTAGGCAGAGAACGGTTCCAGCGACATGTGTGAGAGTGCGCTGTCATCCGACCCTTTGCCCACGGAATTGAACAGCGTATGCGCCGACTTACCGGTGAATCCCTGCGAGGTCAGATCAAAACTGGCGTCCTGCTTTTGACCCGACATATTAAGGACTACCAATACCGCCTGATCTTTGTATTTTCTGACATACGAAAGAACATTCGCGTCAGCTTCATTCACTGCGATATATTCGCCATCCAGCAGCGCTGGGTTTTTATGCCGCAGTGACAATAACTGCCGGTAGGCTTGCAGCACCGAGGATGAGTCCTTAAGTTCGCTTGCCACATTGTGGGTGGTATAGGCAGGCGAAACTGGCAGCCAGGGCTTGCTCTTCGAGAATCCGGCATTCTCTTCCGCGCTCCACTGCATGGGCGTGCGCTCTCCGTCGCGCCCTATTTCGTTTGGCCAGCCTGTACGCCCAATTGGATCTTTTACATCTTCTTTGCGCGTCGGATCATTGTTGGTCATGCCGATTTCTTCTCCGTAATACATAATCGGAGTTCCGCGGAGGGTGAGATACAGCGTTGCCATGAGCTTGGCTATCTGGTCGTTATGCTGTCCATCGCCGTAACGAAGGTAGGAGCGGGGAATGTCGTGGTTGCTGATTACAAAAACCGGCCATCCCCCCGCGGAATCGACAGCCCCAATCTGACGGCGAAATTCCGGCGGAGAGAGTTTATCTACTCGTGAAAACATGAAGTCCATCGGCATCTGTAACTCGTTGTTATGCTCGCCATAGTATTGCTTCAGCTCGCTGATGTCCTTGGTCCAGGTTTCGCCGATGAGCACCGCGTTATTTTCGTCCGCCACCTTGCGCAGATCGCGCAGCGCCTCGTGGACTTCGGGAAGTTTGGTGTTATAAATCTGGTCGGTATTCGGATCGCCCTGCTTGTTCTTGCCTTCGAGCACGGGATTGTCTTTTAACTGCGGATCCTCAAACATCGTATCAACTGCATCTAGCCGAAATCCGGCCACGCCGCGCTTATACCACCAGCGCGTCACGTCAAACATTGCGGTTTTCAATTCAGGATTGCGCCAATTAAGGTCGGGCTGTCCCGCATAAAAGAAGTGATAGTAATACTGATTCGTCACCGGATCTATTTTCCATGCCGACCCGCCAAAAGTCGAAATCCAATTGTTCGGCGGCTGCCCCGGCCCTTTTCCATCGCGCCAGATATACCAGTCGCGCTTCGGAGACGTTTTCGACGATTTTGATTCCAAAAACCACTTGTGCTGGTCGGAAGTATGATTCACAACGAAGTCGAGGATGATTTTAATCCCCCGTTTACTCGCCTCCTGTTGGAGGTGATCGAAGTTGGCAAGCGTGCCATACATCGGATCAATATTTTCGTAGTCCGAAACGTCGTAGCCGAAATCAACTTGCGGAGATGGAAAGCACGGCGAAATCCAAATCGCGTCCACGCCAAGGTCCTTCAAATAATCCAGTTTAGACGCGATACCGTTAAGATCGCCAACCCCGTCATTGTTGCTGTCCGCAAAGCTTCGCGGATAGATCTCATAGAACACCGCATGCTGCCACCATTCATGACCCTCGGCGTCAACTTTCTTGGTTTGTGCGAGCGCTTGAGGGATTGAAATTATGGCGGCGAGTGCAACAAGAATTACTGGCAAATATCTGCGAAGCATTGGCGTCTCCTGATCGGCTGAACTCAACTGAGCAAACCCTGTAAGTTTAACTCCGGCCGGACGTTTGTGCGGGGAAAACGTCGGAGATTGGCGCGGCGATTTGCGAGTTCCCGTGATGCCTGGGAAGCCGGGCGGTTGCTTCGCTACTTTCGAATTCTTCCGTTTTTAGAAAAGCGAATTTCGATTTTGCCGTGAACGTAGGATGCAGACTCGCCGCTAGGCAATATCACTGACAAGCGACTGTCACCGTGCTCGTCTTTGATCAGTTCAGCTCCATTTACTCCGGCAATTCCTGAGGGATCAGACACGTAAAGCTCATACTGCTTTCCGGGAAGGCCGGAGATTTGAAGGGTCAGTTCGCTTTTATTGGCTGCCCAGGTTTCGGAAACAATTTTCAGGTTTTGGCTGCTCTCCCCCGGGAGCGGCAATGTGGATGAGTATGCGATCCCGAAGTCGTTGCTGACATGAATTTGCACCGTCGTAACTGCGCTGGACGGCGTAAATCGTGTCGCGATGTGCATATCCTCGCCGTTCTGCTCAAGCTTGGGGCGGACCGCGCGCCCGTTAACAGTTGTGGCCCCTACCTCTGCGCGCGCACTGACTGCCGGAGAGAAGTCCACCGTGCAGTCTCCGGTGCCCGAGCGTGCGACCTCTAACGTGATTGCGTCTGCAATTTTCTTATACTTCAAGTTTAGAACTACGTTTCCTATGTGAACGTTGCTAATTTCAAACTTTTTCCAGTCGGCAGGAACATGCGGTGACAATTTTAAGGTGTGAGAATTCGCGTCTACTTCGAGCCCAAACATTCCCCGCACAATTGGACTCACGACCATAGCCGCCGACCATATTTGCTGCGGAGAACTGGTCGAAAGTGGCTGGTAATAGTCACCGGAAAGCACTTCCGTCACGTGTCCAAGCGAACCATCGAGCGCAAGCAACGCATTCGAGCGCAAATTCGCATACGCCGGAAGCGGGCGGTGGGAGCGGTATTCGCCGACTGAAGCCCATCCCGTGAAGAGAGGCCACACCGCTCCGAAGTGATATCCGCCGGGATCGTATAGAGGATTTTCCGAAGAAATGATTCGCATTCCCCAGTCTGTCTGATGGTCAGAATCGGCGAGCTTATCGATGGTCGGCTGAATTCGCTTTTCCGTAAGCAGATCGAACCAGAGCGGCACGGTGGCAAGCACGCTGGGCAGCTCCACCTGCCGTCCTTGACTGTCGAGCGCGAATGAATAAATGTTTTTCGATTGGGACCAAAACTTTTCGTCAACGATCTGCTTTTGGTGGGAATATTCCTGCGCGAGCTCGCGGCTTACATCTTCTTTTCCAGTGAGGAGAGCAAGATTCGAAAGCGCGAGCAATGCTTCCGCACCCAGACTGCTCTGATACAACTCGGTTTCTACGGGAAGCAACGGCCCGCCTTCGACCCATCCATGACCGATGCCTAAATTGCGAGGCAACCCGCTTGAGTTATAAGTCGATTTCAGAAACTGGTAAGCGCGCCACAAGTTGTCCCACTTGCTGTTTGCGAATTCCACGTCGCCGCTGTGCTGCACGTAATCGTTCATTCCGACGATGAATAACGGGGTCGCGTCTGCCGAAGCGAACCCATAAGGATAATCTTTGAACCAATCCACCAGGCTGGCGGATTGAGAAATCTCATGCGGGACTTTGCCGTCTGCCCTCTGGAAATGCGTCAGGAACTCCAGAGCCGTCCGCGTGCCGGAAAAATCGCCTTCGGAATTCAACGCGAACGAAGTCCAGATTGCATCGCGGCCAAAAAACCACGCAAACCCAGGCCGCTGGCTAAGTCCCGAGGTTCGGTAACCGGCGATCAACCCTGTCCCCAGAAATGGGTTATGCACCATCCCTTGCAGCATCGCCACGCGTGACCAATCGTAGGCCTGCTGAAGTTGCAAATCGGGCAGCCTCAGACCCACCGTGCGCGCCAGATACTTGTCGTAATATTCGGCGGAACTTTTCAGCATGCCTGCATAGTCGCGCGATAATTTCTGATAATTTTCCTCGGCCTCTTTCTCACCGTTCACCGAGCCGGCAATGATTACAATTGTCGTGTCTTTGATTTTCTTCGAGGGCCCAAGAAAAAACGAGTTCTCCGCAGACATCGAATAATTCGTGGAATATTCTTCCTGCGGCTGCGCGGCGGATGGCGATCCCACTAGTGCTACGTACTTTTTTTGCTCTTCTCCCATCACAAAAGCGTTAACTTCCGGGGACCAGCGCTGGTACGTCGCACCCAGGCCGGCTGGCCATTCCAGTTGAAAGTCGCGTTGAAAGACCACTTCAGTTTCCAGCGGATCTTTATTTTTATTTTCAGATTCAATCAGAATCACCACGCCCGCCTCGTCCACCGGGACGAACAGAGTTTCGCGGACCTGAAAAGTATCGCTGGCGTACAAAATAGTTGACGATTCCGGCCGCACTGAGACGGTTCTAGCTAATGACTCCGCTGGAATGATGCGTCCGGCGATGTGAAAGCGCAG
>JBDUDA010000036.1:0-17187 GCA_040003205.1 Acidobacteriaceae bacterium
CCAGCTTCCGACCAACGAGAAGAAGCGTCTCGACATTATCCCTGTGGATTCGGTCTGCCGGGGCATGACGCTGATCGGCGCGGCTATCGTCGAAAGGCGCCACGATCCGCTGTATCAGCTGGCCACGTCGGTGACCAATCCCTGCGACATGCGGCGTTCCATCGAACTCACCTCGCTCGCCCACCGCAAACATTACCGCGCACAAGAGGGTCTTGAATACTGGTTGCGGCTGCGTTTCGATGCGATTCCAGTATCGAAGGAACGTTATGAGCGGATGTCGGCTCCGGCACAGAAGTTGATCATCAAATCCATCCAGCGAATTATGGCCCCGCTGCCGTTGCTGGCGCGCGCGGAGCGAAGTTTAGAACGAGTTGAAACCCTGATTCAGTTATTCGAGCCTTTCATTCTTTTGAACGAGCACGATTTCGTTGCGGAAAACATTGAAAAACTCTCTTACGCTCTAGTAGGAGACGAAAAAGCCGATTTCGCATACGACACGCGCTCGCTTGATTGGTGGGAGTATTGGATCAACATCCATATTCCCGCATTGCGCAAATGGACTTATCCTCTTATCGAAGGCCGTTCGTTGGAGCCTCGTCCCGCGCGCAATTTGCATCTGGTCGCCAACCTGGATAACGCGGGCGCAACCGAGACCGCCAAAACCGGCACCAATGGAGTCACGTGGCGATATTCCTAACCGGATCTACCGGATACATTGGCGCGCATGTAGCGGCGAGTTTGCTCGACCAGCATGGCGCTTCACTTAATTTGCTGATTCGAGCGCGCGACGCCCATGAAGCCGAAGTGCGGCTCTGGCAGGCGTTACAACTGCACATGGATTTCCCGCGCTTCTACGAGCATCTGCAAACGAGTATCAGGATTTTTCGCGGAGACCTGACTACTCCCAGATTCGGCCTTGGGCAGGAAGACTATGATCGGTTGTTGCACACTACGGATTCGATTCTGCATTGCGCTGCCTCCTTGAACCGCAAGTCGGAGAAAAGTTGCCTGAATGTGAACTTGCGCGGCACTCTGGAGGTCGTGCAACTGGCGCGGCGTTCGCACCATTATCACGGGCTGCGGCGGTTTAGCCAGGTGAGCACGGTGGCGGTGGCCGGGAAGCGCCACAACGAAGTCGTTACGGAAGATAATTCGATTGATTGGGAGCGCTCCGATTACGACCCGTACGCGCGTACTAAGAAGTTTTGCGAACACATGATTCGTGAGCTCCTGCCGGACGTTCCCATTACTATTTTCCGACCAAGCATTGTGCTGGGAGACAGCCGACGCCCTGAAACCACGCAGTTCGAGATGGTGAAGGCTTTCGTGTTTTTGGCGGGATTGCGCGCTTTGCCGTTCCATCCTAAGGATCGCATTGACATCGTTAACGTGGATTTTGTCGCTGACGCGATCGCAACGTTGCATCAGAAGGAAAATCCGGATCACGACACCTACCATCTTTCTTCGGGAGTGGAGTCGCAAACTTTTAGGGCCCTGACTAATACACTGGCAGCGTCTCAGCAGAGGCGAGGTCCGATTTTTATTCCTGCGCTGGAGCGTCCTTTTTCCGCCGTTGTAGATTTGCTGGCGAAACGCAAAGGGCCGGTCGCGTACGGGGCCTCGCTGATGAAAGTTTTCATGCCCTATCTGATTTGGAATACGGTGTTCGACAATACGCGAGTAACTCGCGAGTTGGGACGGAAGCCGATTCCGTTCTCGCAATACAGCTATCCCTTACTAAACTTCAGCCGCGAGTCGAATTTCTCTTATCCCTACCGGCAATGGCCGGAAGTCGTGGGAGGGTCCGCCGCATGATGGACGCGATCCTGGAAACCTGGGTGAGCGGGATCATTGAGGCGTCCAAAACGAAGTGGATGCTGGGGACGGGAAAAACCTGGCAGCCAGGCGAAAAACTTAAGCTGTTGTTTGCGGGCTATAACGGGACGCGCAACACCGGCTCGGATGTGCGCGTGGAAGAAATGTTGCGCCAGACGCGACATATTCTGGGCGCCGACAACGTAGCCTTCAGCGTGATGACGCAGAACTTCGACTTCACGCGCGGATATTTCGATCAGACTGCGCAAGTACACCTCCCCGATATTTTCCCGCCATTCTTATCGCGCGAAGTGCCGAAGCATCACGGTGTAATTGCGTGCGAAGGCTCGATGTTTAAGAGCAAATTTGCCAATGCGTTGACTACGATGATGATTGGCTCGCTGGGGATCGCGGCGGCGGAGAATAAGATTTCCATCGGTTACGGTGGCGAAGCCGGCCAGATGGACCCTAACATTGCGAAAATGTGCGCGCGCTATTGCCACAATTCTTTGGTAATAACACGCAACGAAGAATCGCGCACGCTGCTGCGCGATTTGGATATCCCCACCGAACTCGGCACCGACACAGCCTGGACGTTTGAGCCGAAGCCCGTGGAATTCGGACAGAAAGCTCTGCGCGATGCAGGATGGGACGGCAGCGCGCCCGTGCTCGTGGTGTGTCCTATCAATCCCTTCTGGTGGCCGGTGAAGGCGTCGGTGGCAAAGTTTGCCCTGCGGAAAACTTCCGGCGCATATAAAGACAGCCATTACCGTTCCGTTTATTTTCATAATGCCGGGCCCGATGTAGACCGCGCCTACGACCATTATTTGACCGCCATCGCCAACGCGGTAGACGCTTTTCGAAAACAGCGCAACGTTTTCACGATCATGGTGGCGACAGAGCGCCTGGATGCGCGCGCGGGACAAAGCATCGCAGAAAAGCTGGGAGGCGTTCCGGTGCTGACGTCCGACGACTACAACATGTACGAGTTGGTCAGCATTTTGCGTGCCTGCCAAATGATGGTGTCGTCGCGCTATCACGGAATCGTGACTTCCATGCCCGGATTGGTTCCGTCGGCAGGCATCACCATGGATGAACGCATTCGTAATCTGATGAATGAGCGCGGTCACCAGGACTTGCTCATGACCGTCGACGATCCAGACCTAGAGCCAAAGCTGCTTACGGCACTCGAGAAGTTGGCTACGGATGGGGAACGGATTGCTGCTGGCATCGGAAAAACTGTCGTCCGAAATTTAAAAGTTATGGCCCGCATGGGCGTGTATTTCGAAGAGGAAGTGCAGCGGCGGTATCCGGAATTCCCCGTGCGAAAAGGCGAATTCTCCTGGGAAGATTATTTGCCGCCCATGAGTGCCGGGCTTCACCAGTTGGTCGAGGTCCATAGCTGATGTCAGGCGCGTCCAATTTTCTCGCCAGAATATTCGCTCGTCTGGCGCAGGAGGAAGACGTCATTGTTCTGCGAGAGCTACGAGACGAAAAGATCGTTTCGGCCAACGGACCGGAACTGCTCAGCCTCACCGCTCAGGCACGCGCTTTCATCGCTCGGCAGGGATTGAAAAAAGGCGATCGCTGCGCGCTGCTTGCACCCAACAGTATTCGCTGGGTGGCAATGGATATCGCCCTGATGGCGGAAGGCATGATTGTCGTGCCGCTCTATGCGAGGCAGGAGCCGTCCGAGCTCGTGACCATGATGAAAGATTGCACTCCGTCGCTAGTCTGCTGCGGGGACGCGATTCTACGAGACGGCATCTTGAAAGTTTGGGCGGAGGCGCCCACGCAGTGCTTATTCGATGAGGTCTTTGGAGAGAATTCACCTGGCGATGCCGAGCCAGACCCCGCCGCAATTCCCACGCTACTGGCCAGCGATTCCGTGACCATCATTTATACCTCCGGCACCTCGGGCGAAGCGAAGGGAGTCATTCTCAACGCGGGCAACGTGACGCACATGTTGGATTGCACCTCGGGCAGGCTCGATAGTTTGATGGAGAAACAATCCGGAAACGATCGCGTCTTCCACTATCTGCCATTTTGTTTCGCGGGCTCGTGGGTCATGATGCTTACCTGTTTGCTGCGCGGAAACTTGCTCACTTTGAATACGGACTTGAGCAAGCTGGCGAATGAGATGCGAAATGCGTCCCCGGATTATTTTCTTAATGTTCCCGCCCTGCTGGAGCGCATGCGCAAAGCAGTAGACGAGCAACTCTGGAAAACTGGCGGTATTGTCCTTAATATCTACATTCGCGCTAAATCCGCATGGACGCGCGAGAATGAAGGCAAGTCAAGTTTCGCAGATTCGGTTTGGTTAAGAATTGCCCGCAGCGTGATTTTTCCGACCATAAGAAAGAAAATGATTGGCGGAAATTTGAAGGCGCTCATCTGTGGCTCGGCGCCGCTGAACCTTGAGACGCAACTTTATTTTTCCATGCTCGGTATCCCCGTTCTTCAGGTTTATGGATTGACCGAAACCACCGCGATTTGCACCATGGATGATCCGGAGCGGGTGGTGCCCGGTCGCGTCGGTCCTGCCATCAGTGGGGTCGAGATGAAGTTGGGCGAGGCCGGCGAAATTATTGTGCGCGGCCCCAATATTTTTCCGGGATATTGGAACCGTCCCGTAGAGACCGCGAAAACCATGCGCGAAGGATGGTTTCACACGGGCGATCAGGGGGAAGTGGATGCGACCGGAAACTGGCACATAGCGGGAAGAATTAAAAATCTGATAATTCTTGGTTCTGGCCACAACATCGCTCCTGAACCCGTTGAAGATAAGATTTTGCGGAGTTTGCCGGAAGCGCAGCAGGTGATGATCGTCGGCAACGGGCGCGGATATCTCTCCGCGATTGTAACTGGCAAAGTCGCTCGCGAGGCGGCGCAGGCAGCGCTGGATAAAGTGAATTCTGAGATCCCTCACTATAAGCAGGTGCGGGCGTTTTCGATACAGGAAGAGCCTTTCTCGATAGACAACGGGCTGCTGACCGCCAACGGAAAGTTGAAACGCGATCTGATCACGCAGCGCTTTCGGTCCGAAATCGAAGATTTATACCGGCAGAAGCAGGCGTCATGAAAAGCTTCCAAGGGGAATCGCTGTCGTTTGAATTGAAGAATGGCATCGTCGAGCTGGCGATGCATCGCGAACCCTGCAATGAGATTGGTTCGCTTACGCTGGCGGAGTTGGAACGATTTGCGACCGAGCTTGAAATTGTCGGGGACGACGCGCACGCGCTGATCATCCACAGCAGCATGCGGCCCGGTTTTTGCGCCGGGGCTGATTTGCGCGAGTTGTACCGGCGCAGTCGCACGATGGAAAATAAAGCGGCAGTAGAGGGAGTGCGCGATTTTCTCGAGCGCATTCACCGCGTGCTGAATATTATTGATTCTTCTCCGCTCACAACCATTGCTGCCATTCACGGAATCGCCTTTGGGGGCGGGTTCGAATTGGCGCTAGTGTGCGATTTGATTATTGCGGATAAAATGGCGCGTTTCTGTTTCCCTGAATTGCGATTGGGATTGATTCCTGGCTTCGGCGGCATCCCGCGCCTGAAGCGCGACCTCGGAAATGGCGTGGTTCGCGATTTGCTTCTCACGGGACGCAGCTTTAATGCCGTTAAGGCCCAGCAAGTTGGATTAGTCAGTCAAGTGGTTGCGGAAGGCGAGGCCTTGCGTGTGGCAAGAGCCACCGCCGTTCAGTTGGGCAAGTTTGACCGCAGTACGGCCAGAGCCGCCAAACAATTTATAAAACCGATTCCTTTGGAGGAACTGCGACGCGAGATAGATCTTTTTTGCGAATTATTTGCGCAGCCGGCGGTCGAGGCCGGGCTACGAAAATTTGTAGAGAGCACGGAAGTGCTGCCGTATTTACCTTGAGGAAATTGAAAGTGGGCGATTAGCCATTAGCCACTAGCTGGAAGTTAGAAGCCAAGAGCCAATTATGAAAACCCCAGAACAGACTCTCGACGAAATCCTAACCCTCGCCGCCACGCAATTCAAAGTGCCACGCGAGAAGCTCAATCCCGACGATGATTTGTTTAAGACTCTTCGCATTGACAGTCTGCAGGCGCTTGAGCTGCTCACCCGCCTTGAGCACCATTTCAACGTAGAGCTTCCCGATTATGAATTGCAGGGAGTTTCCGATTTCCGCACCCTTTCATCCCGCATTCAATCCAGATTGTGACGCTCCAGCGTTACCCAGCTAGACTTTTCAAAACCGCGTATGTTCGAGGGAGCACCTGGTTAACAATCGTCTGGGCGATGGTTTTCTTCGGCGGAAGTCCGCTCTGTGTTGAAATAGACGCTTAATGCTCGATCTGGATAAATACAGTTGTCTGGGCGCGGCGCTGCGCGACGCGCTCGAGCGCTGGCCAACCCAGCTCTGTCTCATCGAGTCAGACCGCGATCGCGAGAAGACGCGGCTTACTTATTCCGATTTCAAAGAGATGGCTGCTCCCCTCACACGGGCATTGCAGGATAGCGATTTGCGGGCAGGCGATCGCGCCGCCATCATCATGACGAATCAGTCCAAGTGGCTGATTTCTGCGTACGCGATTTTGTTCAGCGGGGGAGTTTTAGTTCCGCTTGATTACAAGCTGACCGCCGCCGAACAACTTTCTTTGCTGGAGCATAGCAATTCCAAATTTCTTATCGTCGAATACCATATTTGGCGGGCACTTTCTAATTCGCCCGATTTCCAAAAACTCACGGCAAAAACCGTTCTGGTTACTGAGGCCCCACCGTCCGCGGGTCTGACGGGAGCTTTCCGCTGGGAAGAATTTCGGCGGAAGGGTGATCCGGCCTTCGTTATGCGACAGCGTGAGGATGTTGCGTGCATCGTTTATTCCTCCGGCACAGGCGGACGTCCGAAGGGATGTGTGCTGACGCACGAAAATTATCTCGAGCAATGTAAATCGCTCACCGCTCTATATCCCTTTTGGCCTGGCGTTCGCTACCTGAGCATCCTGCCCACGAATCACGCAATTGATTTCACCGTGGGCTTCATTGGCCCGTTCATTTGCGGAGCGTGTGTCGTGCATCTGCGCACGTTGCGTCCCGAATACGTGCGCGATGCTTTCGTGCGTTACCGGATTACTCATGTAACTCTGGTTCCGCTGATCCTCAAAAATCTGGAACGTGGATTGAAGGCGAAGTTTGCCGCCCTTTCTCCGGCCAAAAGGACCGCACTCAATATGCTGATTGCGGTGAATAAGGCGTTCACACGCAGCAAGCCAAATATCGGCCTAAGCCGCCGTTTGCTTCCACAGGTGCACCAGGCATTTGGAGGGCAGTTGCGCGCCATGTTTACCGGCGGAGCTTTCATGGAAGCTTCGACTTTGCAGTTTTTCTACGATCTGGGAATCCCGGTCGCGAACGGTTATGGCCTCACCGAAGCCGGCACTGTTCTGACACTGAATGACTTGAAGCCTTTCCGGGCTGACACAGTCGGCAAGTCGCTCCCAGGTGTGAATCTGCGAATTGTGAATCCTGATGCTGAAGGAGTCGGAGAAGTTGCCGCGCACAGCAAGACTGTGATGTCGCACTACCTCGATGATCCGGAGCTCACCGCGCAAACTATTGTGGATGGCTGGCTGCTCACCGGCGACCTGGGACGCTTCGACGGAGACAGCCACTTGCAACTGTTGGGCCGCAAGAAAAATATGATCGTCACTGAGGGCGGGAAGAATATTTATCCCGAGGACATTGAGAATGTCTTCGATGGCCTTCCGGTCAAAGAGTACGCCGTCTTCGCCGCAGACTATATCTGGCCAGCCAAGAGTCTGGGGCGCGAGATGCTGATTGTGGTTCTCCGGCTGGAAACAAATCAGGAATTCAGCGATGCGATCAAAGAAGACATTGCCACCAGAAACCGCCGCCTGCCAGATTTCAAACGAGTGGGAGGGTTTCTACTTTGGCATAGAGATTTTCCGCGCACCGCATCCATGAAAATCAAACGCAATCTGCTGGCGGAAGAAATTGGCAAAACTTTGCAGCGTGATTCCGCGGTCGAATTGTGAAGAACACATTTCTGGCAATTGTTAATCCTGCGGCGGGTGGAGGACGAGGCCGAAAACTGGTGGGTCCCGCGCTGGATCGTTTGCGTGCCGGTGGCGTGGAAATTGATTCCGTCGAAACATCGCGCCCGCAACAGGCCAGTGAGCTTGCGCGCGACGGTTATCGCAAAGGATACAGATACTTCATTGCCGTCGGAGGCGATGGAACATCCTTCGAAATTGTGAACGGACTGTTTCCGGAAGCGTTGCGGGGCGAGCGCCCGGCGCTGGCTTTTCTTCCCGTCGGTACCGGTAATTCTTTTCTTCGAGAGTTTACGGGCGAACGCCTTGAAACCGGACTTAAGACTGGCCTGGAAGCAATCCTCGCGCGACGCTCGCGTGCCTGCGATGTCTTGCGTCTGACGCACAACGATGGCGTCCTCCATTACATTAATCTGCTCAGCGTTGGCTTTACCGCCGACGTGGCGGCCCTGCGAGCGCGCCGCTTCAACGGTTGGGGAGAGCTGGGATACCAATCATCCATTTTTCTTAGCTTGGCAAGATTTCGGCGACGACCATTTCCGCTGCGTGTGGATGATGTCGGCGAAATTGATCGGCGTCCGTGCTTGTTTCTAACCTTCAATAACAGCAAGTACACCGGCGGCACGATGATGATCGCGCCCAACGCGGAAATTGACGACGGACTGGTGGAGTACGTTCGCTGGGGGCCGATTGGCCGCGTGGGATTGCTGCGAAATTTGCCGACTCTCTACGACGGCACTCATGTAAATCACCCGTTAGCAGAGCGCCGGACCGCCAAAAAAATTGATTTTTATCTGGATGCGCCAGTTGACGTGATGGTGGATGGCGAAGTGTTGACTCTCCATTGTAAGACGCTGGACGTACTGCCGTCAGCGCTGGACGTCGTGGTCTAAAAGGTGAATTCGCTATGCAGAAAGAGAAAAGCTCTGAGCCTTTAAAGCAGCAGCTAAGTTCCAGGCGGCGATGGCAAACGCTGCTTACGATCATCGTCGTAGTAGCGGCTCTTGCGACAGCTTATTTCCTGGGAACTCGCAAGCGAAGCAGCCGTCTTGATGGCTTCGCAAAATGTTTGCAGTCGAAAAATATAAAGATGTACGGCCTCTACTGGTGTACGCATTGCGCGGAACAGAAAGAACTCTTCGGCTCGGCGTTTCAGTACGTCCCCTACATCGAGTGCGGCGTGAAAGGCTCGCGCGACGAGGAACCTGGTTGCGCGCAGGCCAACCTGAAGCAGTTTCCCACCTGGCAATTCTCGGATGGAAGCCGCACTCAGGGAATGCTTCCTTTGACTTCGCTAAGTGAAAAAACTGGATGCGCTCTTCCATGAGTCCGCGAGCGCGGCGGCTTTTGTTCGCAATCGCATTGCTGTCAGTCTGCGGTATGGCAGTATCGTCCGTCTCGCTCTACCACCATTACGGAACCAGTGCTTCGTCTTACTGCGATTTCGGCGACAACTTTAACTGTGACATCGTGAATCGCAGCACTTACTCAGTTGTCTCTAGAGTTCCAGTGGCGTTAATCGGAATACTGGGATACACGGCCCTGTTGGGACTTGCGACTTTTTACCGGACCAAGGCAGAAACTCCTGCCGTTCTTTTGATCACATCGTTTGCGGGACTCAGCTTCGCTCTGTATCTCACCTACGTCGAAGCCTTCGTGCTGGCTACGTGGTGCATTCTGTGCTTGTCGTCGTTGACGATAATTTCGGCGATCACGATGCTCTCCGCCGTGCTGGCCGTGCAGTCAGTACGTCGCAACGCTTGAAAATCGCCTCGGGGGTCGCGCCGAAACTTTAATCTTCCACCGCGGCCCTGTCATCTGTCAGCGTCGCCAGTATGCCGTCCGCCACCTTGATTATTTCCTCGTCCACTGTGCGGTTTTTGGCCAACGCTTCGGCCAGGGGAATCGAGATCAGCTTATTTCCCCGCAAGGCGGCCATGAAACCGAACTTGCCTTCATGAACCATATCAATGGCCGTGAGCCCGTAGCGGGTCGCCAACATTCGATCAAACGCGCTGGGTGAGCCCCCGCGCTGAATGTGTCCTAATACCACGGTGCGGGCTTCAAAGCCGGTCCGGCGCTCAATCTCGCGAGCCAGAGTGTTGCCGATGCCGCCCAATCGTGCGTGACCAAACTCGTCCTTGCCCTGGTCTTGCAAAACATTGGACTCAGAGTTCGCATCATTATTGCCGGCGAATTTGGCACCTTCTGCAACCACGACGATGCTGAAGTAGCGTCCGGTGGCATGTCGCTGGCGAATGATGTCTGAGACTCTTTCGATATCAAAAGGCTGCTCGGGAATCAAGATGACGTCCGCGCCACCGGCCACGCCGCTGTGAATCGCGATCCAGCCTGCGTCACGTCCCATGACTTCAACTACCATCACCCGGTTGTGTGCTTCGGCCGTAGTATGTACTCGGTCGATTGCTTCGGTGGCAACGTTCACCGCGGTGTCGAAACCAAAAGTGTAATCCGTGCCCGCAAGATCGTTGTCAATCGTCTTGGGAACTCCGACCACCTTGACGCCTTTCTCAAAAAGTTTCTTAGCGACGGACAAAGTGTCGTCGCCACCGATCGCCACCAGAGCATCGACTCCATGTTTTTTCAGGGTCGCGATGCAGATGTCTAGGCCATCCTCTTTCTTGGCTGGATTAGTCCGCGAGGTCCGGAGAATGGTGCCTCCGCGGGGAAGAATACCGGCAACGGCCGCCAAATCGAGCGGCATGGTCTTGTCTTCCATCAGGCCGCGCCAGCCTTCCATAAAGCCTAGAAATTCATCCCGGTAATGGTAGGAACCCTTGCGCACTACCGCCCTGATTACTGCATTCAAGCCGGGGCAGTCGCCGCCGCCCGTCAAAATACCAACCTTCATCGCACACTCCATTCAGGCATTTAAGTCGATTGCTGCATTGCTTCGCCGTTGTTTGGGACTTCGCCCTGTTATGAGAGAAGACCGCAAGCAGAACAGTGTCTCAGGGTATACGTCGGACAGTTTTATGGTTTATTGAGTACTAAGATTATCATCATCTGCGCGAAAATCAGGGGCGAACCACGCGCGAAATCGCAGGCTGCGCATAGCTTTTGGATTAGTATTTTCGATGTTACAAATCACTTTTTTGCGGAATTGTTTAATCTGTGACGATGCCGATGTCGAAAATAATCCGCACCATGGTTTGGCTCGCGACTGCAGCCCTAGGTGCTCTCGCGCTCGCAACCATTGCACTGCATCGCGGAGAGCAGATCAACGCGATGTGGCTCGTAGTTGCAGCGTTGTGTTCTTACGCTCTGGGCTACCGTTTCTACAGCAAATTCATCTCCGCCAAAGTTCTTGCCCTTGATCGCTCACGCGCTACCCCGGCAGAACGCTTGGAGAATGGCCGCGATTTTGTCCCCACAAATAAGTGGGTGGTCTTCGGTCACCACTTCGCCGCTATCGCCGGCCCCGGACCGCTCGTCGGTCCCGTGCTCGCTGCGCAGTTCGGATACCTTCCGGGGACTTTATGGATTCTCGCAGGTGCCGTCTTCGGCGGATGCGTGCAGGATTTCGTGATTCTGCTCTTCTCGGTGCGGCGCGATGGAAAATCTCTTACCGAAATGGCGCGCGACGAAATAGGACCCGTTGGAGGGTTGGTGGCTTATGTTTCAGTGATCGGCATTATGGTGATCTTGCTCGGGGTATGTGCGCTTGTAGTCGTAAATGCATTGAAGTCGAGTCCGTGGGGCACATTCACTATCGCGATGACCATTCCTATCGCGTTGCTGATGGGCTGGTACTTACGCAGTTTGCGCCCCGGCAAAGTGCTGGAATCGTCAGCACTGGGCTTTGTGCTGGTGATGCTTGCGATCTGGGGAGGACAAGTGGTTTCGCAGAATCCTTCCATGGCGCGATGGTTCACTTTCACCGCTCCGGCTTTGGCAATCGTAATTATTCTTTATGGATTTGCGGCGTCCGCCTTGCCGGTTTGGCTATTGCTGGCGCCCCGCGATTATCTCAGCACTTTCGTCAAACTCGGAACCATCGGGTTGTTGGCTGTAGGAATTCTGGCGCTGCGTCCGACTCTGCACATGCCGCCGCTGACGCGATTTCTTGATGGATCCGGTCCCGTGTTTGCGGGAAATATTTTCCCCTTCGCCTTCATTACCATTGCTTGTGGAGCGATCAGCGGCTTCCATTCCTTGATTGCCAGTGGGACTACGCCCAAACTCATCCGGCGCGAAACCGAAACGCGGATGGTTGGCTATGGCGCAATGCTGGCGGAATCGATGGTTGCGATCATGGCTATGATTGCGGCCTGCACGCTACAGCCGGGAGTCTATTTTTCCATCAATAGTCCCGCTGGCATCGTTGGTCAGACCCCAGAAGTTGCGACCATGGCGATCAGTGGCTGGGGCTTCCCCGTTTCTTCTGCCGAAATGCACGCGCTTACGCAGGCGGTCGGCGAGCAGACGCTTTTCAACCGTACGGGCGGGGCGCCTGCATTCGCGGTGGGCATGGCGCAAATATTTTCTAATAGCCTGGGTGGCCACGCATTCATGGCACTGTGGTATCACTTTGCGATTATGTTCGAAGCGCTCTTCATCCTCACTGTGCTCGATGCAGGAACCCGCGTTGGGCGATTTATGTTGCAAGACGCTCTTGGGCACGTCTGGAAACCCCTCGGCCGCACCAGTTGGTATCCGTCTATTCTGCTCACCAGCGCCATCATCGTTGCCGCATGGGGCTACTTTCTCTGGCAAGGCGTCAAAGACCCGCTGGGAGGAATCAATTCCTTGTGGCCACTGTTCGGAATTTCAAACCAACTGCTCGCGACGGTGGCGCTGTGTGTCGCCACCACCATAATTATCAAGTCTGGAAAGTCCCGCTATGCTGCGGTAACTTTTGTTCCTCTAGCATGGCTGGTCGCCATAACTTTTTCGGCTTCCTGGTACAAGATATTCAGTCCCAACCCGCGTATCGGCTTTCTCTCGCATGCCAGGCAGCTAGCTGCGTCGTCATCCAATGCGCGCTTGATTTTTAATGACCGCCTTGACGCCGCAGTAACCGCAGCTCTAATTCTTATGGTCACTTTGATTGTGATCGAATCCGCCATGGAGTGGTTTCGCGTAGTCTCGGGCCGAAAGATTGGGATCATGAAAGAATCTCCGTTCGTAGCCACACAGTTCACAATCGAGGAGCGGGGATGAGCCGGGCAGCACGCGCTTTCATCCATCAATTCCGCTTGGCAGCTCAGATCTTCGTAGGCGTTCTGCACGAGATATTCGACGAAGCTGCCTACTCCAGATTTTTGCTTCGGAATCACACCACATCATCCCGCGAATCCTACTCTGAATTTCGCCGTGAAAACGAACTCGCGAAGGCACGTCGGCCCAGGTGTTGCTGAGGTACACTGCTCTCAACATGAGGGTTCTGGGAATAGATTGCGGGACGGAGTACACGGGGTACGGTGTCGTCGAGTTAGGCTCCGACAATCTGCTCTCATGTCTCTGCTGCGGCGCGGTGAAACTGTCGTCGCGCGATCCGCTCCCCAATCGGCTGGCCACAATCTTCGAGCGCCTGGGTGCGATCATCCGAGAACATCATCCCGATAACGTCGCCATCGAAGATATTTTCTATGCGCTTAATGTGAAGTCCGCCTTGAAGCTGGGCCAGGTGCGCGGAGTCGCCATGCTGGCCGCATCGAGCGCGGGGTTGGAAGTCTCCGAGTACGCTCCTCTCACCATCAAGTCGGCGGTCGTGGGATATGGCCGGGCCGAGAAACAGCAAGTGCAACACATGGTGACCTTGCTTCTGCGCCTGGCGGAAGTTCCGCAGCCCCCCGACGCCGCAGATGCGCTTGCCATCGCCATCTGCCATCTGCATACATCCGCCACGCTGGAAAGACAGCGCGCGGTGGCGAGTGGGAGTTAGGGAATGCTTCCCGGTCGCTATTGGCGTTGGATGTTTGTGGCACTCTTGATGACTGCGTCGGTCACTCTGCTTGGCGAGAAAGATTCCCCAGCGACTGTTACCTTCACATTGGATTTTCCTGGCGCCGACCCTGCGCACTATGCGTTATCAGTTTCCTCAGACAGCAAAGCCAGCTATGACAGCAGAACAGCGCAGAGTTCCGAGGCTGAGACTGAGGCTGCCTTTCATTCCGATTTTCAGGTTTCTCCCCAGACTCGCGATCGCATCTTCGAGCAGGCGAGCAAGGCCGATTATTTCGCTAAGGCGATCGATTCCGGAAAGGACAAGATCGCCTTTACTGGAACCAAGATTTTGACCTATAAAGACCACGCCAAAAGCACCACTGCTACCTACAACTATTCGACAATTCCGGCCGTACAAGTATTAACCAGCATTTTCCAGAGGCTCTCCACCACATTGGAGTACGGACGCCGCCTTGACTTCGACTATCGCTATCAGAAGCTCGCACTGGAAGCCGAATTAAAGCGGTTGGAATTGATGCAGAAAGACGATCTCGAAGACCTCCAGGTAATTGCCCCTATCTTGCAGAAAATAGCCGGCGATCCTTCTCTAATCAACGTTTCGCGGGCCCGGGCAGGCCGTTTAATCGCGCAGGCTGCCAAATAAGGTTCGTGGGCGAGGACGCACTTTGCCTGAAATTTGGGGCGACGAAGTGCTCCCGAAAGTGTTCTAATATCTGGCAGAAGTACCTGCTGAGGTCTTTATGTCTAACCTAAATTTGAGAGTGTCGCTGTTCGCAGTAGTTTTTTCGGCGTGTTCGATCGCCGCTGCTTTTGCTGATTCACAGGTGCGCATTGTCCGACTGAGCACGGTAGAGGGTTCAGTCCAGGTCAATCGCACTGACGGCCCCGGCTATGAGAAGGCGATGCTGAACCTCCCCATCACTCAAGGTGCAAAACTTCGCACCCAAAGCGACGGCCGGGCGGAGGTCGAATTCGAAGACGGCAGCACTTTGCGCCTCGCTCCCGATTCTGTTGTCGACTTCACGCAACTCTCGCTGCGTGATTCGGGTAGCAAAATTTCGGAGGTGAATCTACAGTCCGGGACTCTCTACGTAAATTTTGCCGCCGCCAAGAATGATGAACTCACATTGACTTTCGGCAAGGAAAGACTCGCGCTTAACCACTTAGCTCATCTTCGTGTCGAGATGGCGCAGGATGGCATTACGGTCGCGGTTTTCAAGGGTGACGTCGAAGTGCAAGGCCCCGCCGGAACAGTAAGTGTGGCAAAAAACCGCACGGCGGTCTTTAGTTCGTCCAACAATGATTCGTCGAACAATGAACACGCAACGGTGACAAAGAACCTTGAGCCTGATCCTTACGATGCCTGGGACAAGCAGCAGCAGCAATATCACGAACGCTACAGCACTACCGCTTCGAATGGTTACTCCCCTTACAGCTATGGCGGGGCCGACCTAAATTATTACGGAAATTTCTTTAGCGCCCCGGGATATGGGACCTTATGGCAGCCTTATTTCGCGGGCGCGGGCTGGGACCCTTTCATGAATGGAGCATGGTCATTTAATTCCGGCGCGGGCTTCGGCTGGGTATCGAGCTATCCCTGGGGATGGACGCCCTATCATTCCGGCAATTGGGTCTTCGTTCCTTCCTACGGATGGGCGTGGCAGCCGGGTGGAACGTGGGTGGGATTGAATGCGGTGCCCCGAGTTGTGAATCCCCCGCGTCAGTTCGTCGCGCCACAGCCTCCGTCCAGCGGAGTCAAGACAGTGGCTGTCAATCGAGGACCGCTTCCAGTGGTTGCCGGCGGATCAGCGAATAAGCTCGTCATTCGCAACGACTCGGCGGGCTTGGGGCTTCCTCGCGGCGGGATCAAAAATCCGGCGAAAGTTTCGCAATCAGTAGCGCAGTCCGGATCGGTCACAGCACGTATTCACACAGCCCCAACTGAGCGATCCATGCCGCAATCCCGCGCTTCCTATGGCGACAGGAGGCCGGCTTCCAGACCGTCGTCTCCGGCGAGCTCTTATCCGGTGACCATTGCGCCAGCGCCTCGTGCGCCGTCGCCGGCGCCGTCGGTTCACGCTTCCGGCGGAGGAGTGAAACATTGATACTTCTCAATTAAATTGAGAGTTTTCTGGCGGCCTCACGGCCGCCTTCTTTTTGCTCACGAGACTGCAATACCCGCGTATCCAACGACCGCATCGCGATCACCGGAGACGTCCCCAGACGTCGCGTAGCGTACTAATTCGGCTCGCTTCGCGCCTGCGATTTTGCTGGCCGTCAGCATCACGATCGCGGGCCCAAATCCGCACATGCTGATTTTTTCAGTTTTAATTGTCTCGAAGAGGCCGTGCGGGTCCAGGCCCAAAATCTTTTCGATTGCCTTGTGATCTTTCACTCTGGTGACAGCGTCGTTCTCGTAGTGATTCATGTCGCTGGATGCGATCACGAGAATCCTTTCCGGATAATTGTCGATCACTTCGCCGAGCGCGCGTCCCAGCTCTTCGAGAATGTCGAAGCGGCCCGTGCCAAGAGTGATCGGGACAAGGGAAAAATCGGGCTGCTGAACTTTCAAGAACGGCAATTGGACCTCGATGGCATGTTCTTTTCGCTGGGATTCAATGTCGTCGATTAAATCTGGGAACTGCTCCTTGATCTCCGCTGCCAGCTTGGAATCAATGGAAACCGCCCCCAGCGGGGTGTTCCAGCTTCCTTCGCTGATGATGGAAAGCGGTTGTCCGAGACCCGTGTGGTTCGGGCAGAGCACAATGCAGCGTTTGGGTATTTCGATCCGCGCGTAGACCGCGCCCGCAACCACTCCCGAATACATATACCCAGCATGAGGGACAACACATCCCAACGCGGGCGTTTTCGCTGTTGCAGAAACCGAAGCAGAAAGATAAGACTGCACGTCGTTCCGCAGAGTGTTCGGCTCTGCGGGATAGAAGCGTCCGGCGACTGCTGGTTGGCGGACGTAAGCGGCCATGAGGCTTGTTTAGTGAACCACGGGAGCCGACAATGCGCGAAACAGCGCAGCGCTTTTTTCGAGCGTCAATGCTTCCGCGCGTTCCGTCCCTTTGACACCAGACTTCTCAAACGCCGCCCGCAACGCGCGCGCATCGTATGCTGGTTTCAGGTTGTTGGAGAGGGTTTTTCTCTTCTGTCCAAACGATAACTTCAGAAAGTCAATAAATCCCTTCTCCACGACCTGCAAAGTCTCCAGCCGCGATTCAATGGTAAGGCGCACGATGCTGGAATAGACCTTTGGGGGCGGTGAGAACGAGTCTGGTGGCAGTGTGAACAAATTCTCCACCCGCGAATAGAGTTGCGCCGTAGCTGAGAGCAGTCCGTATTCACTCTTCCCCGGCTTGGCGGCAAGCCGGTCGGCCACCTCGCGCTGCAC
>JBDUDA010000227.1:0-5040 GCA_040003205.1 Acidobacteriaceae bacterium
TTCCCCACCGTCGGCGTTAAATAAACGCGCATGCACATCGGCCCCCTGCGTCGGGAATATCCACTCCACTCCGTCCGCGCCTAGTCCGGCGTGGCGGTCGCAAATTTGCTTCGACGCTTCTGCGAACTTACCCGCGGCAAACTTGCCTTCGATAATCACGAAGTCATTTCCGCACGCATTCGCTTTTACAAAAGGAATCAGCACTGGCAATCCATAGATGCTAACTCAAGACTTTCAGGTGAAGCAGTAGCGAGAAATATTACCGGGAGAACGAATTAAACTCAGCCAAGCTAGCCCCCTCAAGTGCTCCGCTTCTATCCACTGTTGCTTTTGGAGCAGATTCTTCGCGCTGCCGCGAAGGCGTGCGTCGCGTCACGATGACATGCGTGGGATACCCTAGGCGCGAGGTATCGCGGCGAGTCCAATAGATTGTGGCGGTCGGCTGACCTTTCGAGTGCAGCACAGCCATGGACGTTAATCCCGACTTGTTCACGGCCAAATCCACGGCGTCCCCCTCGAACGCCACCACGTAATCCACATACTTTTGAGGCTTTGCCAGAGCGCGCTCCCATAAACCTTCTAAATCCGTCGGACTCTTCCAGGGACGATGGTTACCCTCATTGACAACGCGAGAAAATGGAATTCCCGCCTGCTGCAATGCCGCCACATGATTACCTGTGTACATCAGGAGTGCGGAATTCGGCGGAAGTTTCGTCAAGTTCGCGGCCACGGCGATATCCATTGGGATGCGGTCGCGTGAGTTAATCCATGCTTCTTGAAAACAGACAGGCCGCTGGTGCCAGACTGCGGCGTAACTTCCGACAACTAAGACAGCCATCGCCAGCGCGATCGTTGTTCTAACTCGAACGCTGCTTAGTGTGGTCAGAACGGAGTGCAAGAAAATCCCTGAAAAGACTGCGAATGCGGGAAGCATTTCTAATCCATATCTGATGTTGTAGAACGAGAATGGCCACCAGAGGGGCAGGAAGATGGGCACCCCGCTATACGAAATTGACAGTGAATAAAACAGAAGTGGAAGTGCGAGCAGAGATAGCGGCCAGAAAAAGTGAGAACGTGCCGCCGCCAGAATACCCGCCACGAGCAGCACAAGCCAGACGCGTCCCCAGCTACCCGGAGCAAGATTCAATTCAGCAGATTTCAAAAAGTATTCAAATGCCAGCTGCACATCATGATTGCCGGGATGGGTTGCATGTCCGAGAGCAACGTCGTGTTCGGCTAGGGCCTTGGCAGAGTACGGCCCAGTCGCAAATTCCATCGGGTTGCGATAGACGATTGTGTTGTAGGCAACCCAAAGAATCGGCCCGGCAGCAGCGAGGAGCAAGAACTTTACAACACTTAGACGCAGCTTCTTAAGTTTGGTCTTTTGCGCGAGCGAGAAGATGACCACTGCGAAACCTGCTGCGCAGGCCAGGAACCATCCGTCGTAGCGAGTTAGGCAAGCTGCAAAAATACAGAGCCCGCATCTCGTTAGCGGCGAACATAATCTGTCTTCCGCTTCCGCGCTTCTCGAGATGTTCTGTGTCCACTCGACGAAATAAACCACAGCCCAAACAAAGAATGCCAGGTATAACGGTTCCGTCATGGCAGTGCTTTGCAGATACAGCAAGTTGGGATTGAGTGCATACACCACAACCGCCATCCACGCGGCCGCTCGCGCATGCGTGTCACTCGCGGAACTCAAAGCACTACGTACCAGCCGAAAGATGCCCATGGTGCCGACGAGATACGCCACCATGGATTGGAATGAGCCACCAATACCGGTCTGCCAGAGTCGATCGGAAATAAGAAATGGCACCATCAGCAAATGCGGCAACGGCAACCACACGGTTCCCAGTTGCAGCACTCCGGGGGTGCGGGAGTCAAACACGCGCCGCGCAATGTTGATGTGCGCAATCGCATCCCCATACAGGAGTAAGTCCCCTCGCTGGAGATAGAAGAAAAACGAGAGCACGGAGATTCCAGCAACAACCTGCGCGAGAATCACGCTATCGCGGCGGACGCGATCAGAGTCGGCAGTTTTCATCCCAGGTGGGTGAGTTCGCGAAAAACGTGAAACCGGCTTTCAATCTCGTCCCGCGTTAAAGTCTGCAATCGCTCGGTGCCAAAACGTTCTACGGCAAAAGAGCCCATCACGCCGCCATAAAAAAGCGCGCGTTTCAGAACTTCCCGGGTAAGTTCTTTCTGCGAGGCGATGTAGCCCATGAATCCGCCTGCAAAGGAATCTCCCGCCCCGGTAGGATCTTTCACTTCTTCCAATGGAAGAGCGGGAGCGCGGAACGGGTGCGTACCAATGCCGAACGCCCCTTCACGGAAAAAGATCGTGGCCCCATACTCGCCGTGCTTGATCACCAGCGCCTGCGGACCCATCGCCAAAACGCTGCGCGCTGCACGAGGCAGATTCGATTCCCCCGCGAGCATTTTCGCCTCGCCGTCGTTGATCAGTAGGACGGTCACCAACTTTAAGGTCTCGATCAATTTCGCACGGCTTCCTTGAATCCAATAGTTCATGGTATCGCCGCCGGTGAGTTTCACGTCCGCCATTTCGCGGCGCACGGCGGTCTGTAGAGAGGGATGAATATTACCAAGAAAAAGAAATGTGGAATTCCGGTATCCGTCAGGAATTCTCGGCTGAAAATTCTCGAATACATTTAGCTCGGTAAAATCGGTTTTCGCCTCGTTAAGATTTTCAAGGTAGTGACCGCCCCAGCGAAAAGTTTTCCCCTTTGCGTGTTCGATCCCGCGAACGTCGATACCCCGCGCCTTGAAGACTTTTTCGTGTTCAGAGGTGAAATCGTCGCCTACGACTGCTACTACGCGGACGTCCGCAAAATAGCTTGCCGCGAGAGAGAAATATGTGGCTGAACCTCCTAGAACGCCGTCAACTTTACCCGCCGGAGCCGTGATGGAATCGAACGCAACTGAACCAACCGCCAGAACACTCATTAAGAAGCCTTACCTTCCAGATATTTATTAAGAATCAATTTCAACTTTTGGCGGGTAGCGGCGGGAATCTTGTCCGGCGCGGTGAGGATCGCGTGCGCCAGCGCGGCTCCGCATTTGCAACTTCTGCTCGCGGGCATGGCAGCGACAGTTGCTCGCACTACTTTGCTTGCGTTCTCGGCGTTCTTCATCAATACCGCAACAATTTGATCCACCGTGACCGAATCATGGTGCGGATGCCAACAGTCGTAGTCCGTGACCATCGCGACCGTGACGTAGCAAATCTCGGCTTCGCGCGCCAGCTTGGCTTCCTGAAGATTGGTCATCCCAATGACGTCCATTCCCCAACTGCGATACACATTCGACTCTGCTTTGGTGGAAAATTGCGGGCCCTCCATGCATAAGTAAGTTCCGCCACGTTTGCCCGCTACTCCGACTTGCTTGCACGCGCCTTCCACCACCTTCGCGAGTTCCGAGCAGATGGGATCGGCAAACGCAATATGAGCGACAATGCCATCGCCAAAAAATGTATCGATGCGATGGCGAGTGCGGTCAAAAAATTGGTCGGGGATGACGAACTCCAACGGTTTATGCTCCTCTTTTAAGGACCCCACTGCGGAAACAGAGACGATTCGTTCCACGCCCAATTGTTTGAAGCCGTAAATGTTCGCTCTAAAGTTCAATTCGCTGGGAGATATCCGGTGCCCTCGTCCGTGGCGCGCCAGAAAGGCGACCTTCTGGCCTTCGAGATTTCCCAGAACGTACACATCGGACGGATCACCGAAAGGCGTTGTTTGCTCTAACTCTTGTACATCGGTCAATCCAGGCATAGTGTAAAGGCCGCTGCCTCCGATGATTCCTATCTGTGCTTGTGCCAAAGTTCCCCCAGGATTTCTGCCCGCGATCACAGGACTGCTGATTATACAAAAAGCGTAGGTAAACCCGATTTACAGGTCGATTGAGCCCGTCGTCTTGACGAATACCTCAGTAGGATGGCGAAGCGCGGCAAGTGGCAGATGGAGGGTCTGATGTAATTTAAGCGTGAGCTGAGAGCTTTCTACCGAAGGCTATTTCGAGTCGGCGCCGAAAACCTGCCCCTTAACTTGTTTTGCCAACGCGGCATCAAGGCCTTCGGTGACCAACACATTCGGTCCCTCGACTTCAATCACCACGGGCCCATCTTCCGTAGTCCACGTACGAAAGTTGGTTCCGGCAGTTCGGGACGAAGTTTGTTCCTGACTAGATTGCCCGACCTCGGCAACGCGCTGGTAGCGTTCTGAAAGAGACATTGCGTATATCGAGGCAAATTTCGAAGCACTCTCCGCGCTCGACCAGCGTGACAAATAAAGTAATCCCAGGGGGGCGAAAGATTTACCTTTCGGCTTCGCAGCGTAGTAGTAACCGCCACGCCATTGCCGGCTGAGTTCGTCGGCGGTTTTTCTTCCAGCGTATTGCTCAATCAGAATCAAGACGTCGAATTCTCCCATGGCGCCGATGTCGAAGCGCTCGGAGTCCTTGAATATCTGGGCGAAATTCGGCAGCGGCATGGGGGGAATTTGTTCGCCCGAGAGATATGTTGCCGGCTCCATGATCTGACGCGTGGTCCGTGGAGGGTTTTTCAATAGACCGGAAAATGCCTGCTCTTTGCCCCGCTTGCGAATCACTTCCGCCACAAAATCCAGCCCGTAGCCGTACGCGAAAGTTAGTTCATCTTTAAGAAAAATTGGGGCGGTCTTGAATTCTGGAGAGTCCGAAGTGCCACTCAGCATTTGTTGTTTCAAAGTCTGCACGATCTCGGGTGAATCGAGGAGTGATTGGTGCAACGGAGCCAAAATGTAGTCAATCAGGACGGCCATGGCCTGACCTTCGACCACAGCTTGGCGCGCTTCGCTGCTCTCGTCGTTGGCAACATCGGCAGCAGTGGGGTTTTTTTTGTTCTCTAAATCAGAATCGCCTTCTTCCATCCATCTTTTCAAATCAAAAGACTGGTCCTGAAGAGCATGGGTCAATTCATGCGCGAGGACGGGACGCTGCTGGTCGACGCCCAGCCAGTCCAGCAGGTTGACAGTCTTGGTTTTC
>JBDUDA010000228.1:0-4991 GCA_040003205.1 Acidobacteriaceae bacterium
ATCCGGCGGACGGAAGCTTAAGATAAACCTCGGTGTTGAACAACATCTTGGCTACCGCTTCGTGATAGCCCTTCGTTAAAGCCAGATACGCGGCGCGATGTTTCTCCCAGATGGGGTGGATTCCGGCCTTGATGTAGAAGCTGCGCAGCAGAGGCGCGATACCGATTACGGTGGCGGCGTCCGGCGCCAAGTCGGCCTCCTTGACCTTGGGCGCAAATTCAGGCGGCATATTCAAGTACAGGGCAAGCGACACATACTGTGCCAGATTTCGAGATCCGTCCGGCTGCTGGTGCTGCTGGTAGAACTGGCACATGGCGTCTGCCGCGGTTTTCGCGTCATCGGAAGCCTGAATATTCGCGGCGATTTCTGACCGGATTTGACTTCGCAATGTCGACGAAGAATTCAACTCTGCGTCATAGCCGCAGGTGTTGATCCCAGCGAGGACGGTGAACAGAGTTTCGTTAGTGTCCAGCAAGACCTGGTTCGTGGTCTCGGCCGAATGCGACCTACCGACAAAACCAAACACTAGCGCGCACAAAAACGTCAGCCGAAATGCCAATGGGTACCTGAAACGCAGTGAGAGCCTCCGTGAAAGGGTGGAAGATATTGCTGGCTATCAGTTTAAGAGGTTACGAGGGGAGGGTCAAACGGGCTCGGGTAGCGATCAATGTGCGGGTCGTACGGGTTGCGGCTCCCCCAAACCTCGCACACCTGTTCCCGCCCCTTCGAGCGGTCCCTCTCCCCTCTTTCTTATTTTCAATGCGCGCTGAAAGTTTCATGAAGCTTTAGTAAATCGCCGTCATGTTGAGCGCGTGACTCGTTCACGAAGGGAACGTCGAAAAGTCGAAACATCCCTACGCGCCCCATTCTCGGCCTGGACTTTCGTTTCAATCGTGCGAGCGGCGATGTCAACATTGACAAGTTTGCATACGCACAATATCGTCACTCCTCCTTCGAATCAATATCAGAACACCTTCGAAGGCCAACCGTAGTCAAGGAGAAAACATGGCATCAGTCCTCATCACTGGAACCAGCAAAGGCATTGGATTCGAGGCGGCATTGGCATTCGCACGCGCAGGCCACCAGGTCCACGCCACCATGCGCAAGCCCGCGCAATCACCGGAGCTGGCTCAAACCGCCGCTCGCGAAAATTTACCGATTATCGTCTCCTCCCTCGATGTGGACTCGGATGAATCCGTGAACAACGGCATCGCGGCCATTCAGAAAGAGCATGGGCCCATCGAAATACTCGTGAACAATGCTGGTATAGAGAGATCGGGGTCGGTGGAAGAACTTCCGCTCGCGGAATTCCGCGCGGTCATGGAGACCAACTATTTCGGTGCGATTCGTTGCATTCAGGCTGTAGCTCCGCAGATGCGGCAACGCCGTAGCGGCTGGATCATTAACGTGACCTCAGTCGCAGGACGCATTTCGTGCGCGCCCTTGACCTCCTATAGCTCTTCTAAATGGGCCTTGGAAGCTTTGAGCGAAGGGCTGGCGGGCGAGATGAAGACATTTAATGTGCACGTTGTCGTGGTCGAACCCGGCATCATTGACACTGCCATGGCGCGACGCATCGGGGATCAACCTGCTCACTCCGAGTATCGCCAGCATGCGCGGTTCGCTTCACTTTTTGAGGCCTCGCTGAAAAATCCCGCTCCCCCGTCCCTCGTGGCTCAGAAAATCGTGGAAATTACTGAGAGCGGCACCTGGCAGCTTCGTCATCCCGTAGGACCCGATGCCGCTCCCTTTCTGCAATGGCGCAATCAGATGACCGACGAAGAGTGGGTGATCTTGAGCGCCAGCGACGACGATACCTGGTACCGCCGTATCGAGCAGGACTTCGGCATGGATACTCGACCTAAGGACTAGCAGGATCTTTGGCTCTTGGAGAGAGATCGATTGCCGATAGCTCCCACTTCCCATCGCCCAAGAGCGTCAGCTGAGTTTGGTGAAACGGAACCAGAGATGCGCGATGCGCGACACTCAAGTATGTGCTGCCCATCTGTTGCAGGAGGCCATAAAGGCGTTGCTCCCCCTCGACGTCTAAGGCGCTGGTAGCTTCGTCGAGAATCACCAATTCAGAGCGGCGCAGCAAGGCTCTGGCAAATGCGATCCGCTGTTGTTCACCCGGTGACAGGACGTGTGTCCAGTCCGACCGAGCTTCCATGCCACCAACGCGCCCTTCCAGATGCCCCAGACTTACCTGTTCCAGCACTTGGCGAACGGCATCCTCCTCAAAAGTTTCTGGATAGTCGGGATAAGTGATCTGCTCGAGAAATGTTCCCAAGCTCATATACGGTCGCTGAGGCAGAAACATCATCTTCTGGCGGGGTGGGAGATATAGGTCGCCGGAGCCTCGCGTCCACAGGCCGGCGAATCCTCTTAGCATGGAACTCTTGCCGACTCCGTTGGGCCCCGCAACCAGTAGCCTCCCCCCGGGTGCAAGATCAAATGACAGGTTCTGGACCAAGACTCGTTCGCCACCTGGCGTGAAAAGAGTGAAATTGTTCACTGCAAGATGATCGGATGGGATCGCCCTAATTCGGAGGCCGTCAACCGACTGCTGCCGCGGACGGGACACCATGTGCTCCCTCATAGTATGGAGGCGTGAGATCAATGCCCCGCCATATGAGAAGTAAAGCGCCTGATCTCCTATAAATCCGAACGCAGAACCGAGTTGGTTCCAAGCAAATTGAGTTTGAGAGAACGCACTGATCGTCAGTGTTCCTTTCAAGACCAGGGGGGCGACGAGTAGTCCCGGCAGCATGGTAGAGAAGCTTGAAGCGAAAAGGAGCCACCCGTTCAACACGCTCGCCCACCAGGCGTTTCGGATGAAGTTGTCAATCAACAAGCTTAAGCGGTAGAACAATTCTCGCTTTTCGACTCGCTCTCCCGCGAGAAATGCCACTGGCTCTGCGTTGACTCGGATGTTCACAAGGGAAAAGCGAAAGTCACCGTCCAGTCGGCGCTGCGTATACCCAAGATTCATAATCGGATTGCTCAAAAACAATGTAACTACCGAATAGAGGACGTAGTAAACGGCGCAGACAGGAACTAAGTACCATGCGAACGACCAGAGGACGTACCCGAACACGATGAGGTTCGACAAAGATCGCAGCACACCAAACAGGACTACGGTCGGATAGGCGACAAATTGAGCGATGTCAATGGCCATGCGCTCATCGGGATTGTCCACAGCCTGATCGAGATTGAGAACATAGTAGTTATAGTTTTGTAAGTATTCACGGATGAATCGCCTCGTGAGCCACTCCCGCCATCGCATGATCAGAATCTCGAACGGGAGGTTGCAGACCACAAAAAACAACGCCATGCCCAGCTGTGCCGCCAGAGCTAGAAAGATCACCCTATAAAAAGCATTCGCGTCGTGTTTCGCAAGTGCATCCAGTTGGTCTCCCGTGAATTTCGCGATCTTGGCCCAAACGACCGCACTCCCGAAGGTGTAGGCGGCATACATAGCAATTATCAGATAGCTGCTCCACGCTCCCGAACGGGTCCAAAATGGAACAGTCAGGTCCCACATTTCCTTCAACAACCGCAGATTCAGTTTCGGAATGTTTGGATCGTGTTCGAGGCGGAACTTCTCTAGCAGTTTGGAAAGACTGAAGGGGTCGGAACCCTGCGGTCTTACTGTCGACCTCTCACCAGTCTTCATTTTCTATGATTCGCAGGACCGGGGCTCTTCAGTTATTTTTAGCCGAAAGCCGATTGTTTTACCGAGACATTTTTACGGATTGCAATTTTACAACGCATGTCGCGACGGGACTCGTGGTTCCACCGTAATGATGAATCGCCACTTCTCACTCATCAAACGGGGGATGTCGGTAAACGAAATATGCGGATTCGTAGTCTTCTTCACTTAGCCGTTTGCTAGACTGGGCTGCCATGAGCGTGATAGACGAGGTACTGGAAGCGAACGAGCACTACGCACGCACGCACGAGTTGCGCCGCCTCACTCCGCGTCCAGCGCGCAAGCTTGCCATCCTTACCTGCATGGACACGCGGCTTTCCATCCGTACGCTCGGACTAAGCACCGGAGACGCGCACATCATTCGCAACGCTGGGGGAATTGTTACCGAGGACACGCTACGCTCTCTGCTGATTTCGCATTATCTGCTCGATACCGAAGAATTTATGATCATCAACCACACCGATTGCGGATTGATGCTGACCAGCGAACAGGATTTGCGGGCAAAAATCGAAAGCCGCGCAGGTACATCGGCGATCGTTCCGTCCACATTCTTTGCGTTTCAGAATGTCGAGGAGAACGTTCGCCAGCAATTGCAGAAGTTGTACGCTCATCCGTGGGTGCCCAAAGAAGTGTCCGCGCGTGGCTTCGTGTATGACGTTAGCAGTGGGCGGTTGCGGGAAATAGGCCGGATGTGAGCATTTCTGCCAGACCGCACTCATTGATCCTGCTAACGCAAAACGTGGGACAGGTAGCGCGACTCCGAATACCGCGCGCCTTCCGATAAACGACTAACCTGGTTGCGCTACCGTTCGCATATGGGGAGGAGCCAAACAAGGCATCCAGCGCGGATTTTCACAGTTGACTTTCAGGATGGAGAGTAGCCAAATGAGTGCGCCAGGTTTCCGACCCGGGAAATGAATGTCGAAATACACGGGACAAGAGAAACCTGCCCCAGACAAGGAGAACACTGATGAATAAAGCCGATCTAATTGATCGCATCGCCGCCGGTTGCGGCATCAATAAAACACAAGCCGCTGGAGCTATCGATACCACCGTGGAAAGCATTACCTCTGCTTTGAAAAAAGGAGATCGTGTAGCGCTTATCGGCTTTGGAACATTCTCGGTATCGCAGAGAAAGGCCCGCAACGGACGCAATCCGCAGACTGGCGCCACCATTAAGATTGCTGCGCGTAAAGTCGCAAAGTTTTCAGCCGGGGCCGATTTAAAAAAGGCCGTCAGCCGCAGTAAATAGTTTCGCTCCAATTCTTCCGAGCGGCAG
>JBDUDA010000229.1:0-4907 GCA_040003205.1 Acidobacteriaceae bacterium
AAAGTCACCAGAAAGCCGCGCGGTAAAGTTTTGCTCGCGCCGCGCGTTCAATCTTGAGCTGTGCAACAGAAAATATTCGGTGTTGTTTATAAATTGCATTCGATAAAAGTTGTCGTTCGCCGGGCGCTGAACTTTTCTTGGCTACCAATTGCGCGAATCCGATTTGAGCTCTACTGCCCTCGTACGCGCCCTATAATCAGAGAGTCCAAAATCATCGAGGGGGCAGATAAATGGCGGCGTTGAGCGAGGTTGTAATCATTTCCGGATGTCGTACCGCGGTGGGAAAATTTCAGGGCGCGCTCTCTGATTTGCGTGCTCCTCAACTCGGAGCCATCGTTGTTCGGGAGGCGGTGCGGCGCGCCAATCTCGATCCGAAACAGATTGACGAATGCATCATGGGCAATGTGGTGTCCGCGGGCCTCGGACAAAATCCCGCGCGCCAGGCCGCAATCTTCGGCGGATTGTCTCCCGAGGTAGGTGCCATGACTGTCAACAAAGTTTGCGGCTCAGGATTAAAAGCGGTCGCACTCGCGGCCCAGGCAATTCAAACGGAAAACAGTTCCATCGTGGTTGCGGGCGGGATGGAATCCATGACCAACGCCCCGTATCTTTTGCCGCAAGCCCGCAAAGGCTACCGCCTCGGCAACGGACAGATCGTTGACTCCATGGTGAACGATGGTTTGTGGGACATCTACAACGACTATCACATGGGCATCACGGGAGAGAACGTCGCTGAGAAGTATGGCATTACGCGCGAAGAACAAGACGCGTTCGCCGTGGACTCTCATCGCAAGGCGATCTCCGCGATGAAAGAGTGCCGCTTGAAATCGCAGATCGTTCCCGTCGAACTTCCCGCTAAGAAGAAAGGCGGTCCGATCACAATATTTGATAAAGACGAATCTCCCCGTGAAGACACCACGATTGAGACTCTCCGCGCGCTGAAGCCTGCATTTAAAAAAGATGGGACTGTCACCGCCGGCAACGCGCCCGGAGTGAATGACGGCGCGGCTGCCGTGGTCGTGACCAGCGCTGACCGGGCTAAAGAGCTCGGCGTAAAGCCGCTCGTGCGGATCGTCGCCCAGGCCACCAGTGGGGTCGAACCTAAATGGGTCATGATGGCCCCGGTGGGCGCGGTGCAACAAATCTGGAAAAAGACCGGATGGAAGAATGAAGACGTGGACCTTTATGAATTGAACGAAGCCTTCTCGGTGCAAGCCCTCGGGGTCATGCGCGAGCTCGGACTCGATCCGAACAAAGTGAATGTCAACGGAGGCGCCGTCGCCATTGGACATCCCATCGGCGCCAGTGGCGCGCGCGTCCTGGTTGCGCTGATCTATGAAATGATTCGCCGCGACGTCCATCGCGGGATTGCGGCTTTGTGTTTGGGTGGCGGGAATGCGGTGGCTATGGCGGTGGAGCGGTAACATCTACTCTCTTTGTGTTTCGGGCAAGCTCACACCTAAGATTGCGGGGGTTTCGTATCTTTCGGCGCATCGCTCTCAGGCTTCTTGATAGCAATCGGCAGAGTCACAGTAAACACCGCTCCCCCGCCGGGGCCTGAACTGGCTTCAACGTTTCCCCCGTGTTCGCGCGTGATCGCTTTGCAAATGCTCAGTCCCAGGCCGGTGCCGCGGCCGGGCCGCTTCGTTGTGTAAAACGGATCAAAGATATTCGGCAAAATATCTGGAGGAATGCCGGGGCCGTCATCCTGAAAAATAGCCTGTATTTGATTTCCCTCCCGCCGCAGCCGCAGCCGGAGGGTTCCCCGGTCGCGAACCTCTTTGATTGCGTGTTCTGCATTCATTACCAGGTTCAGGAAAACCTGCATGAGCTGGTGCGGGTCTCCATTCACGAATGGCAGCCCTGGCTCGGGCAGGTAATCCACCGAAATCTGATTTTTGCGCAGTGAATAAGCGTGCAGGTGCATGGTTCGCTGGATGAGGTCGTCAATGTTTACCGCGCTCTGACCGGAGGCGGGCGGACGGGAGAAATACATCAGATTCTGCACTATTTCCGCAGCCCGGCGGGATTGCTGATGCAAAGTCAAAAGCTGCTTGCGCACCGTTTCGCTGACGTTCTCGTCCTGCAACAGCTCCGACACTCCTAAAATGCTAGTCAGTGGATTATTGAGCTCATGAGCGAAGCCGCCAATCATTTGTCCCATGGCCGCCAGCCGTTCGCTCTGGATGATTTGCTGCTCGAGCTTGCGCTCGACGGTGATATCGCGCACTGAAACGATCACGCCATTCAATTTGTTCGAGGCGTCGAAGAGCGGGCTGGCGGATGCCCTCATAGTCCGCCACGTTTCATCGCGATGCTTTGCGCGATATTCGCAAAAGCCAAATTTCTTGCGGCCAGCGGTTACGTCGCGGTAGAGAGCGAGAAACTCGGGAGAATGGTCCTGGCTCTCCTCTACTTTTTTACCCACGAGATCTTCTGGACGATATCCCAGCAAATCTCGAATGCGGGAGCTGACGAAACTGTAGCGTTCGTCGAGATCAATCACCAGAATCAAATCCGGAAAGCTTTCCAGCAAGTATCGCTGGAATTCTTCCTGCCGCCGGAGAGATTTCTCCATTCCGCGCTGCTCGGTTACGTCTACCAGCGTTCCCTGATAGCGAATAATTTTGCTGTGCTCATCGCGGACGGCGCGCGAACTGTCGAGAAAAGTCGCCAGGCTGTGATCTCTACGCCGCAGGGTGATCTCGCGCGTGCGAACCTCGCCGCGATCGGCAGCGCCGCGGCCTAAAATCGCATTTTCACTGGAATCGGAATTTAGCGAACTCGGCTCCAGCGCCAGCAAGTCGTCGCGGCTCTCGTAGCCCAGCATCCCGACCAACGCGGCGTTGGCCTCCAGCAGTTTGCCTTCAGGGGTGCTGAAATAAACGCCTTCCTGCAAGGTTTCAAAAAGTTCGGTGAAGCGTGTTTCTTTTTCGTATTCTTCGCTGACATCGCGCGCCAGCACGCTCACCCCGACAACCTCGCCATCTTTGAGGATTGCGCTTAGGACGAGATCGAAATAGAACGTGCGGCTGTTTCCCTTCAATTGCACACGCTGTCTGCCCGACCAGTGCCGTCGTTCCAGGAAGCGGGCGAGGCGAGGCTCGATTTCGTTGCGACTCGGCTCTTCCACAAATTCGTAGAGTTTATGTCCCACGATGTCTGTATAAGCAACGCCCAGCAATTCCGTAACACGGCGATTCACGGTGCGCAGGCTGCCATCGAGCGAAAGTGCGAAGGCGACGTCATCGAAGGAATCGAGAAGCTCTTTAAAGCTGCGTTGTGACCTGAGGATGACCTGGCTGAGTTGATCGAGTTGCTCTTCGGTGGGGGTGCTGGCGCGCTCCTGAAAACCTCGCACTAACTCCTTTAGCTCCGACACCCGTTTTCTGCGCCCGTACGTGAAGGCGGCGAACGAAATGCTGACTCCGAGAACCGCGATGGGAAGCATTCCCAGATGGTAAGGAAGGGTCTGTAGCCGCTCCCACGAAACTGCCGCCAGAGCCGTGGCCAACAAGACGAGGAACAATAAGGCAAAGCGCCAGAGCTTGGCGTCTTCCTTTTCGAGGCTACTGGACGTGTGGCGTTTATCCGGCATAAGACTTCTTTCTCACACGGACCTTACAGAGAGGAATCCTAGTTCACTCCGCAGCCGGCAACAATGAAAGTCTTGTTAGGTAACTTGGTTCTACAAGCTATTTGTGCCCTGGGCTGTTGCTCACAATTGCTGTGACGGACGTCACGCTCGATTTTCACCGGTACTAGTAAGGTGAAAGCGAATGATTGTGTCAACGCATCCTTCCGACGTCATCGCAAGTAAGCCAACCGAAGCAATTAATCATGCTTTATAAGACTTTGAGCGCCGCCGTTTACGGTATTGACGCAAGCATCATCGAAGTCGAGGTAGACGTCTCCGGCATTAAGACCGCCGAAGATCACTTTCACACTGTGGGCCTTCCAGACGCCGCCGTGCGAGAGAGCCGCGACCGGGTGCGGGCAGCGCTTAAGAATTGCGGATACGACATCCCGCCCACACACATCACGATTAATCTGGCGCCGGCTGACATCCGAAAAGAAGGCTCGGGATTTGATCTTCCCATGGCACTGGGAATTCTAGGAGCCTATGGTGCTCTTAATAAGAAGGAACTACCGGACTGTTTGTTCGTCGGTGAATTGTCGCTCGATGGCGGAATCCGCGGAGTGCGTGGAGCGCTTCCGATTGCCATTGAAGCGCGCGGCAAGAAAATCCCGCGACTCATTGTTCCTGAACTGAACTCACGCGAAGCCGCGATGGTCGGCGGATTTTCCGTCTATCCGGTTAAGTCGCTTCTGGATGTGATCCGCTTTGTAAACACCGGCAACGGGATTGTTCCCCTCAACATTGACAGCGCGGCGCTGTTGACCGAATCGCAGCAATTTTCTGTGGATTTCAAGGACGTTCGCGGACAGCAAAGCGCCAAGCGTGCTTTGGAAGTGGCGTGCGCCGGTGGACACAATATTTTGATGATTGGACCTCCGGGCTCGGGCAAAACCATGCTCGCGAAGCGCATGCCAACAATTTTGCCTCCTTTTACTTTCGAGGAGGCGTTGGAGACGACGAAGATTCACAGTGTGGCGGGTGTTCTCGACGCGGGTGCCGGTCTGGTAGGCGTAAGACCTTTTCGCTCACCGCACCACACCATCTCTGACGCGGGCCTAATTGGAGGTGGAGCCGTGCCGCGTCCCGGCGAAGTTTCTCTTGCCCACGACGGCGTGCTTTTTCTCGATGAACTGCCAGAGTTTCCGCGTAACGTTCTCGAGGTCATGCGTCAGCCGTTGGAGGACGGTACCGTGTGCATCGCGCGTGCTGCCATGTCGCTCACTTTTCCCTCGCGCTTCATGCTGGCGGCAGCGATGAATCCTTGTCC
>JBDUDA010000230.1:0-4902 GCA_040003205.1 Acidobacteriaceae bacterium
ATCTTGAATGGGACGGAAGAAGCGCTGCGCATACTGCATGAAAGCTACCAAAATCCCGAGCGTGGTCGCTCCGCGAATCACATCGCTGCCTCCGAACCAGATCACGCTGGCGATGGCGACGGCGGAAAGAATTTCCACGACTGGGTAATAGACGGCGTGGGCCATGATCGCGTCTTTGAAGGCGTCCATGTGCAGCGCATTCACTTCAGAAAACTTTTCATAGGCGCGCTGCTCGCGGTTGAAAAGCTGCAACACCGTCATCCCGCTGACATTTTCCTGTAAATAAGCGTTGATGCGGGCAATTGCTGTCCGGATGCGACGGTAGGAATCGCGCACCTTGGTGCGGAAGATCATGGTGGCCCACAGAATCAGCGGCAACACGGAAAACGTAATCAGCGCCAGCTTCCAATTCATGTGCAGCATGATTCCGATAATTCCCGCCAGCACGAAAATGTCTTCGAAAATTGAGACCACGCCGGAAGTAAACATCTCGTTCACGGCATCAACGTCGGTCGTCACCCTAGTGACCAAACGTCCAACAGGATTCCTGTCGAAGAAACCAATGTGCATGCGCTGCATGTGGCGGAAAATCTGGCTGCGCATATCGAACATCGCTTTCTGTCCTGTCCACTGCATGAAATAAGTTTGCAGATATTCGAGCAGGAAGCTGAATAGCATCAGCCCGACATAGATAGACGAAATTTGTGCGATGCCGGTGAGCGGCTCGTTGCTGAGGAAAAAATCCAGCCAGGTGTGCAATCCCGCCACCGGCGCGAGATAGCGGTCCACGACAATTTTTATGAGGTATGGCCCGGAGACATCGGCTCCAGCCTTGAGAACGATCGAAACGAGTGCGATCGTGACCTCCCATTTGTAAGGAAGGAGATATTTGAGCAGCCGCTTCATCAGTCGGCTGTCATACGCTTTGCCCAGGACTTCTTCTTCGTGGTGAGACGCCATCGCTTCTAAAAGCTTACCTCAAGTGGATGGCGCTAAGCGCGTATCTGAAACGAGCAGGGTGCGAATTTCACGCAACTTTCTTCAACACAATGGCCGAGTTCTTCGACCCGAATCCTACGCAATTGCAGATCGCGTGTTCAATCTGCGCCGCGCGTCCAACGTCCGGAACGTAATCCAAATCGCATTCCGGATCGCGCACTTCCAGGTTGATCGTGGGAGGAATCTTGCCGTGCTCCATGGCCACCAGAGTTGCCGCGACGCTGGCGGAGCCGCAGGCGCCTTGAGTGTGTCCGATTTGCGATTTCAAGCCGGACATCGGAATTTTGGCGGCATGCTTTCCCAGAGCCAGTTTCAGCGCCAGCGTTTCCACGCGATCATTCATCTCGGTGGATGTGCCATGCAGATTTACGTACTGAATGTCTTCGGGCGCGAGAGAGGCTTCTTGCAGCGCCAGAGAAATTGCACGCGCCGGTTCTTCGGGAGAATCGCTCATGCGCACGCGGTGAAACGCCTCGCAGGTCGAAGCATAACCCGCAATCTCAGCATAGATGCGGGTGCCCCGGGCACGGGCATGAACATAATCTTCGAGGATAAACATCCATGCGCCTTCGGCAATTACGAACCCATCTCGGTCGGCTGAGAACGGACGCGAAGCCCGCTCCGGAGCATCGTTCCACGACTGCGTGAGAGCGCGTAGAAGTGAATATCCCTTGATGATGCCCGGAGTGATCGCCGAATCCACGCCGCCCACCAGAAACATCGGCTGCACACCGGCCTGAATGTGTTGATAGGCGTATCCAATGGCGTCAGTCGAAGAAGTGCAGCCCGCAGTTACGACATGGCTGTAACCACGAAAACCGAAGCGCATACTGATTTCGCTGGGGATTGTCCCCATGGTGCCGCTGGGGATGCAGAACAGACTGACCTGCTTGATGTGTCCTGAATGCCATAACTTATATTGCTCTTCAGAGAATTCCTGCGCTCCGCCTCCGGTGCCGAGGATGACGCCGATCTCGCGCTTCTCCTCCATTGACATCGCAGAGGGATCGAGGCCGGCATCCTGAATTGCTTCGTGGGAGGCGGCTACGGCTAGCGGCACTACTCGCGAAACATGTTTGCGTTCGCGAGCCTCAATCCAGGCAGACTCATCGAAATCCGAAATCTCACCGGCGATGTGTACGGGAAGCTCAGAAGGATCGAAACGCGAAATGCGCTTTACGCCAGATTTGCCGTCGAGAATCGCGCGGCAGAAAGCCTGCTTGCCGATTCCATTGGGGCTTACAGCGCCCATTCCAGTGATCACGACCCGAGGGAGCATAGGCAGATTAATTTTGATGACCTTCCTGAATTGATTCTAACTTGACTGTACGATCTGCCGCGTCCTTTGGATGCGAACTGAATGAATGGCCGCTGAAAATGGGATAATCGGGTTAGGATACTTCAGCGTCTCCAGCGCACAGTATAGTCACCGAACATGCCACTTGGACTTTATATTTCCGTGCCGTTCTGTAAAACCAAGTGCAGCTTCTGCAACTTTGCCTCCGACGTCTTCTCGCGCGCGGTCTTCCAGCGCTACGTTGACCGCCTGAGCTCAGAGATAGAGCACGCCAGCGAGACTGCTGCGCAAATGGACGGACGCTTCGAACGTTCCGTGGACTCGCTATACCTGGGCGGCGGAACCCCCACTGTATTAGAAATATCGCAGCTGGAGCGAATATTTGTCACGATCTCGCAAAATTTCGAAGTAGCGAAGCAAGCGGAAATCACCGTCGAATGCGCTCCGGGAACGTTGAACGATGCCGTGGTGGAAGCCCTTCAGCGCGTCGGCGTAAACCGAGTGAGCCTCGGCGTGCAATCTTTCGTGGACAAAGAAGCGGCGTCAGTCGGACGTTTACATACGAGAGAAATTACAGAAGCGGATATCAGTCGCCTGCGGCAGGCTGGCATCTCTGACATCAATGTTGATCTCATCGCGGGCCTGCCGCACCAGACAATTGAGAGCTGGCAGACTTCCGTCCGCGCTTTGATTGAGAGCGGCGTCCCGCATGCCAGCGTCTACATGCTGGAAATTGACGAAGATTCTCGCTTGGGGAGCGAGTTGATCGCCGGAGGCGCAAAGTATCACGCACACTTCGTCCCCAACGAAGATCTGACGGCTGATTTCTATGAATCGGCCTGCGAGCAACTGAACACTGCCGGCGTCGCTCAATACGAAATCTCTAACTTTGCTCGTGCCGGACATGAGTCGCGTCACAACCTCAAATATTGGACGCGGCAACCCTACATGGGATTCGGAGTAGATGCGCACTCGATGCTGCTTTCCATTTCGAAAGAAAATGACGCAGTGCGATTTTCGAATCCTGAATCGCTGCAAAAATATGTGGCTGGAGAAGGGCCGAACCGCACAGCGGTGGATTCGCACTCGGCTCTGGAGGAAGAATTCTTTCTGGGATTGCGGTTGAACCAGGGGGTTGATTTGATACGCTTGGCGGAATCGTACGGTGGTGCGACTGCTTTCGTTTCAAATGAAATTACGAAATTGATTGCTGAAGGCCTCGTGAAGCAAGAGGCGAACGGAGTGGCACTATCCGAGCGCGGCCGATTGCTGTCGAACGAAGTTTTTCAAAGGTTTATCTCCACACCGGAAGAAGTGATCTAAGGCGTTCATCTCAAACCGGACGGTCGGTGCGTCCAATTTCTCTCCTCCTTCCGCATATGTTTTAATGACAACTCGACCGGCGGAGGCCCTCTTGGATTTCCAACTCAACGACGAGCAGCTCCAGCTCAAAAAAAGTGTAAGTGATTTCGCGCGCCGTGAGATTGCTCCCAACGTCATGAAATGGGACGAGGCGGGCGAGTTTCCCCTGTCCACGGTGAAAGAGCTCGGCAAACTCGGATTGCTCGGGGTAGTTTTTCCCACGGAATACGGCGGCGCAGGCATGGGCTACGTCGAATATGTCACCGCCATCGAAGAGCTGTCGCGCGTGGATGGTTCCGTCGGGATCATCGTCGCCGCTCACACATCACTGTGCTCGAACCATATCTATCTTGCGGGCAGTGAAACGCAGAAGAAGAAATATCTTTCCAAACTAGCCACCGGAGAATTCATCGGCGCATGGGGCCTCACTGAACCCTCTTCGGGATCTGACGCGGGTAGCGCGCGCATGACCGCAGTCCGCAAAGGGAATAACTGGGTGCTGAACGGGACCAAGACTTTCATAACCAACGGCCATTATGCGGATGTGCTGGTCGTGATCGCAGTTACAGATCGCTCCGCACATACGCACGGACTTTCGGCATTCGTCGTTGAGAAGGGCGCGCAAGGCTTTCGTCCCGGCAAAAAAGAAAACAAGCTGGGACTTCGCGCCAGCGACACGGCTGAATTGATTTTCGAGGATTGTGTTCTGTCCGCGGACAGCCTGGTGGGCGCCGAAGGCCAAGGATTTGTAGATTCGATGCGAGTGCTCGATGGCGGACGTATTTCAATCGCCGCTCTTTCCCTCGGCATGGCGGAAGGTGCTTACGATGCGGCGTTGAATTATTCCAAGCAGCGCAAGCAATTCGGAAAAGCCATCAGCGATTTTCAGGCCATCCAATGGAAGCTGGCGGATATGGCCACCGAAATCGAAGCGGCGAAACTGCTGACTCTACGAGCAGCGGCCATGAAAGATGCCGGGATGAAAACGACGCTGGAATCTTCCATGGCAAAGCTCTACGCCAGTGAAGTCGCGGTGAGATGCGCGAATGAGGGCGTGCAGATCCACGGCGGCTATGGATTCATCAAAGATTATCCCGCGGAAAAGTTTTATCGCGATGTAAAGCTATGCACGATCGGCGAGGGCACCAGCGAAATTCAACGGCTCGTGATCGCGCGGCAGTTGCTGAAAGACTGAAACATTTCTTTCCTGCGCACCGCTCCTTTACACTGCTTGCTTGACCCCG
>JBDUDA010000231.1:0-4901 GCA_040003205.1 Acidobacteriaceae bacterium
ATTCAAGCCGAGCAAGTATTTGACCTTCAGCGTTCACATGGACGGCCAACGCGAGCACCACGATCTCTCCGTGTGCCGCGAAGGCGGATACGATATCGCTGTCGAAGGAATCCGCGAGGCTCTGAAGCTTGGCTTTCGCGTCACTACTAACACCACGCTTTTCGACGGCGCCGACCCTAAGAGCGTGCGTGCATTCTTCGACGACATGATGGAGCTGGGTGTCGAGGGCATGATGCTTTCTCCCGGATACTCCTACGACAAAGCCCCCGACCAGCAGCATTTTCTCGGACGCGCCCGCACTCGCCGCCTCTTCCGCGCGATTTTGTCGAACCGCGAGAAGAATTGGCGCTTCAACCTTTCTCCCCTTTTTCTCGAGTTCCTGATGGGCAAGCGCACTTATGCCTGCACCCCCTGGGGCATGCCTACCTACAACATTTTCGGATGGCAGAAGCCCTGCTACCTGCTTCAGGACGGTTACGCCGACACTTTCAACGAATTGATTGAGACCACCGACTGGCAGAATTACGGCACCGAGTCGGGAAATCCGAAGTGCGCGAACTGCATGGTCCACAGCGGCTACGAGGCTTCGGCCGTGAATCATACATTCGGATCGCTGGAAGGATTCTGGTCTACGGTGAAAGCGACGCTGTCTTCGCGCTATGCGGATGAAGGCGCGCTGCGGCTGCTGGATGAGCCTGAGCATGCCGGCCATGCACTGGTTCAGATCGCGTCCGCAGCCAACGCCGACGTGCTTGAGGAGACTCGAGCGTGACGCTGGACAACTCACTTACAGTAGATCCCAACGCGCTCGAAGTAGCTCCCGGACGCGAACACGAGAAACTTCAAGGCTGGATTCCGGCGCTTGCGACCGAAGACGAGATTCGCTCCGCGCTCGAAAAGGCCTTCGACTATCGCGGCGACATCACGCTGACCAAAAAAGACGGGACGAAGATCGAAGGCTATTTGTACGACCGGCGCAGCGGAACAACTCTGGCTGCGTCCTTAGTACGCGTGCTGCCTGCAAATGGCAGCCCGAGGGTCTCGATCTCATTCGCGGATATCGCCGCCCTAGCCTTCACCGGAAGAGACACCGCCGCCGGAATAAGCTTCGAAGCCTGGACTAATAAGTACAAAGAGAAAAAGGCCGCCGGAGAAAAGAATATTGGATTGCATCCGGAAGCGCTGGAGTAGAATTGCGTCGTCACTGAGTTTCTGTCCGAGTTCCAAACCTCAAATTCTCGATCAGCCCATTTACTTCATCTTCGCTACCTCCAATAAACGTAAACGAAACCACGGTCTTCTTCTCCAATATCACCAGCGAGCTCTGAAACATGGTGAGCGCTCCCCGCGGTTTACTGAAATCTCCGCGCACGAGCGTTTTTGTTCCCAGCGAAACGGGGTACGGCTCCTGAATGACCTTGAATCCCTTCGCGATTGTGAGTTCCTGCACGGGCCCGAAATAGTCCGCCGCCGTTTTTAATCCTCGGTAGGAAGACGCACTTTCGCTAACGATTACGACCGCGGAATTTATCTCTTCACCGCGAGCTTCTGGAGGCCTCTGGAAAATTGACAGCAACACTTTCGACTGCCCGTCCTCGCTGCCTTGCTGCATGTCCTGAGTACGGTCCACCCATCCAAAGGGAATTTTGTATGTGAATGCAAATGATGGATTGCGGTAAATGCCGTCGGAAAATCCCTCGGCCTCAGCGGGGTTTGGCCGCTTGTGATGAGTGGCTTGGGACGAAGAGGTTTTCCTGGATTTGGTCTGAGCGAACGTGGTTGAGAGGGGCAGTAGCAACACCAAAAAAAGTAACTCTGCCCGCAGGATCAACATTCGGTCATCTTATCGCAAGTGTGTCAGCGTTCGCGTTCTCACAGCGTCTAGCCCGCGACCGGCTGCGTGCAATTGGCGCAGCGGCGCGCATCAATCGGAATCTCAGTAAGACACTCCGGACACTTCTTCGTCGTCGGATCGGCCGGCACGGGCGACTTATGCATACGCTTCACCAGCGCGTTCAGTGGAGTGACAACGAAAAAGTAAACCGCCACAGCGATCAACAGGAACGAAATCACCGCATTGATAAAATCTCCCACCGGAAAGACGCTGCCATTGATGGTGTAAGTGATCGCAGAAAAATCCGGCTTGCCCACGAGCGCGGCAATCAGCGGCATCAACAAATCCTTGGTGAAGGCGGCGATTACCGTGCCAAATGCTGCGCCTATGACGACGCCAACCGCTAGATCAACAACGTTGCCGCGCAAAATGAATTGCTTGAATCCGCTGAGCATGGAAACTCCTTAGAGTTGATCGCGCCACTGTACGGTTAGTATGCGAGCGCGTCAAGGAGGAACGGATGATCGAAGGCAGATTTCTGCTCTCCGCTCCGGCCGAAAGCGTCAATCGTGCACACAGTACTGGTGCGAAGATTTGGGTGCCCCGTCCTTTCGCGCAGCGAAGGGCGGGAATCGAATTGAAGAATGGATCAAGCAAGTTTAAAAACGGCAACGTCGGACTATTCGGAAGGGCGTTAAAAACCCGCCCTTTCGCAAAGAACGCGAAAAGGACGGGGCACCCCGATCGGGGTACCTTGGTTGTTGGGGTACTTCTTTAATATGAGGCTTTCTCTTGCCGGGATTACGGGGCGATCAGATCCGCATCGGCATAACAATGTAGCGGTACTTATAGTCCTCGCCGTCTGCGGGGCGAAGTTGTCCGGCGGATTGGGCGTCTTTTAGTTCCAGCTTTACGTCTCCAGCGCCTGCGGCCTTCAAAAATTCCAGAACGTATTGCGCGTTGAAGCCGATGGTCAGCGGATCTCCGTTGTAATCAATTTCGATTGTGTCTTCGGACTCGCCGGTCTCGCTCGATGACGCTGAGAGTTTTAGTTCGCCCTTTTCCAGTTTCAGGCGAACGGCCCTGGAACGCTCATCCGCGAATTGCGCCACTCGGGAAATTGCCGCGCTCAGTTCGTCTGAATGCAGATTGATGCTCTTGCTGTTGTCTTTGGGCAGTACGGCTTCGTAGTTCGGAAACTGTCCGGTAAGTTGCCGCGAGGTCAGCAGGCGCTGTCCGATGCGAAAAAATAGTGTGGACTCATCTTTCGCGAACTCAATCGTGTCGGCGTCCGTAGAATCCAGCAGAGATTTCAACTCGTCCATGGCTTTCTTCGGGACGAGGGTTTTCATCTCTCCAGAAACGCCGTCGAACTTCTCTCCCGAACGCTCGATGTGCGCCAGGCGATGCCCGTCTGTCGCCACCATGGTGATCGACTCCGGTTTAAGCACCATCAGTGCACCGTTCAGCGTGTAGCGTGATTCTTCGCTGGCGATGGCGAATCCAGTCTTTGCGATCATGGAGCGTAAAACCTGGGCGGGAATATTCACCACTCCTGCGGTTGGAAAGGCAGGCAGTCCAGGAAAATTCGAGCGCGCCATTCCAACCATCTTCGTGTTGGAGCGTCCGCAGCGAATGCTGACGTAATGGTTCTCCAATAATTTTATGGTGACTTCCGCATCGGGAAGCAACTTTACGTAGTCGTGAAGCTTTCGTGCCGGGATGGTGCACGAGCCTTCTTTCTTTACCTTGGCGTTGCAGGAGGTTCGCAGGCTTAGATCCAGATCGGTAGCGGTAATAGAAAGTTTCTCGCCGGCGGCTTCGAATAAATAATTGCTGAGAATCGGAATTGTAGTCTTGCGCTCGACCACGCCCTGGGTCGCCGTAAGCTCTCGCAAGAGTTCGGATTTACCGACCGTGATCTCCATGGTTGTGGTTCCCGTCGCTGACGCTATGGCTTCAACCGGCATGACCGAATTCTCCCGCGTGCGGCGCTACTTTGAATACTTCTCTTATATCAAAATAAAAACTATTAAAACCAGTAGTAACAGTAGGCAGGCAGGAAAAGTGGAAATCCCGCTTAACTATTTACCTCAGAGCTACTTGCGAAACTCACCCTCGTGTCCAAAATCAGGTCTCGATAACTCGCGGCCAGGTGTACATCAAGACCGCAACTTCGATTGAGCGCCGATCTTACACAGCTTCCACATCTGCTCCACAGGCTGCGCCGGAAACAAACCGCCCACAAAGTGCATATCTAAGCCGCAAGCCCTCTTTATGCACTCAACTGCTCGGTCATTTTATTAATCAGCCTGTTTAAATCTTTGTCGGTCTTACGCACCACATCAATTTTATCTACCGAGTGCAGGACAGTAGTGTGATGCTTACCGCCGAACTGGCGTCCGATTTCGGGGAGCGAAGCTTCCGTCAGATGTTTCGCCAGATACATGGCAATCTGGCGCGGATAAACGATAGCGCGGGAATTATTTTTCGCTTTGATCTCAACCAGACGCAGTCCAAACTGTTCCGCAACCGCCTTCTGGATGGACTCGATCGTGACCTTGCGCGCCTGCGAATCAATAAAATTCTTCAGCACTTGCTGCGCATAAGGCAGCGTAATTTGAGAACTGGTGAGCGAGGAGTGTGCCACCAACCGAATCAAGGCGCCTTCAAGTTCGCGTACGTTGGAGCGGATATTGGAAGCGATATAGAGCGCGACGTCGGTCGGAAGAGAAACCTTCTCCTGCTCCGACTTCTTTTGCAGGATGGCAACCTTAGTCTCGAGGTCCGGAGGAGCGATGTCGGCGATTAATCCCCACTCGAAACGGCTGCGCAATCTATCTTCAATCTCCGCCAGTTCTTTGGGCGGACGGTCGCTGGCAATCACGATCTGCTTGATGGCGTCGTGCAACGCGTTAAATGTGTGGAAGAATTCTTCCTGCGTGCGCTCTTTCTGTGCGAGAAACTGGATGTCGTCCACCAGCAGCACGTCTACGGTACGAAACTTGTCACGGAAGCTGATCATCTTGTCATAACGCAGCGAGTTGATCATTTCATTGGTGAACTT
>JBDUDA010000232.1:0-4888 GCA_040003205.1 Acidobacteriaceae bacterium
CTCATCGTGATGGCGATCATTGGAGGCGCCGTCCTCACGCCCCTCATGGGACTGATTGCCGAAGTCTCGCATGGAATTGCGATCGCATACCTTGTTCCACTGGTCTCTTATGTTTTTATTGCCTACTATTCGTTTTTCGGATCCAGGCAAGCGGCGGCAGCCCGGTGAAGATTCGTCGAACGGCAAGCTCGAGGGGGCGGCTAACATGTTGATCAAGGGAGTTCTGAATCCCGCTATGAATTCATTGTTGAGCCGGATTCGCCACACGAATACTTTAGTGATTGCTGACCGCGGATTCCCATATTATCCGCAACTTGAAACCGTTGATATTTCCCTGGTAGACGACATTCCCTCCGTCTTACAGGTCTGGCTGGCCATTCAATCTAATTTTTCCGTCGGAGCGGTTTTTATGGCGGAAGAGTTTTGCAGCGCTAACAGTACCGAGATTGTTCGTCGCCTGGAGCATAGCTTAGGGACCATTCGTCCAACATTTGAGCCCCACACTCAATTCAAACAGCGTGTCCCCAAAGCGATTGGTCTGATCCGCACCGGCGATACCATTCAGTACGCGAATATGATTTTAGAGTCCGCCTGAGCCGCGCTGCGAACGTCCAACATCGTAGAATGATACAGAGAATTTGCGCCGATTCCATATGGGAGCGACCTTAGATCATGCCGCGGTTTGACGTCACAATTGCCGGAGAAGTGAATCTCGATTTGATTCTTTACGGTCTGCCCGACGAACTGCCACTGGAGCGTGAACTGCTCGCCGAGGGCATGATGCTGACGTTGGGAGGATCTTCGGCAATTGTTGCGCACAATCTCGCGGCGCTTGGCAGCCGCGTGGGATTTCAAAGTCGTATCGGTGACGACGAACTCGGTCGCATTGCACTTCAGTTGTTAACGGATGGCGGAGTTGACACTTCACAGGTGCGGCGCGTGCCCGGGGCAATCAAAAGCGGATTAAGCGTCATTCTGCAAAAAACTTTAGGCCGCAACATCCTTACTCATCTGGGCACGATTGCGGAGCTCACGGTAAGCGATCTCGATCTGAATTACTTGGCGGATTCCAGGCATTTTCATCTCTCTTCGTATTATTTACAGACAAAATTGCGTCCCCATGTAGCCAGTCTCTTCCGGCAATTCAAAGATGCTGGGCTGACAATATCGCTAGATACCAACGATGACCCGACCGATCGCTGGGAGGATGGATTGCGCGACATCCTGAAATATGTTGACGTCTTCCTGCCAAATTCGCGAGAAGCCTGCCGTATCGCCGACACGCAGGACGTACGGATCGCCGCCGCCCGGCTTGCCGATATGGTTCCAGTGGTTGTCGTGAAACTGGGACGCGAAGGCTCCATGGCTCAACGTGGTTCAGAGGTTTTTGTAAGCGGACCCGTGAGAGTTGACGCGATCGACGCGGTAGGCGCTGGGGACAGCTTCGATGCCGGATTTTTAAATCAATTTGTACAGGGCGCAGATTTACCCAAGTGCCTTCACAGCGGGAATGCCGCGGGCGCATTTTCGACCACGAGGCCGGGCGGAACTGAGGCTTTCCGTGACCGCGAACATCGCGGCAACTTCTTTCGCGAACACGTCAGTGCGATGCAGTGATTGAAATTACTGCGCGCTTACTTCCAGAAGAAGATGCTGCTTAAACGGCGCTTTCACTCGCGGTACCTGGTCTTGCGACGCTTGCACGGTTCCTAAGTCTTGAGAATTTGCATAATCCATCACCCGATAATTGCCGGGCTTTAGTCCCCGAAGCTCGACTTCGCCTTCCCAATTTGTGTTTTCGTCGGTAAAGAAGGCGTAATACATTTTGCCGTCCTTCGCGATGGCGTACCCCTCGGGCGCGTCATAACCGATCGTATAAAGATTCAGAAAATCACCCTTGGAGAGCATCTTCTGGTTGTAGAGCGCAATCCATTTCTTCCAATGCGCCTCTTTCTCGGGAGTAAGATTCACCGCCTTAAATTTCGGACCCGGGTCAGGCCACACAAATTTTGTTCCTACTACACCTCCCGTGCCGATGGTGGAAGCAAAGTCATCGCCGTGCTCGCTCCATTCCTTGCCTTTTCTCGTCATGGCGGATAGTTCCACGTGGTCTCCATATACGGCAGCTTCGGGGCCGAGCAGCGCCTTGTACATTTTGAGCCGGCGCCGAACTTGCAAAGCTCCCACCGGATCCGCAGTGACGGCCTGGTCCATGTACGGCAACCATGCCAGCGATGGCGGCGTTCCACAGGGACAGCTTTGGGTAACGCTTTGCGGCTTGAGCGCGCGGGTGGTTTGAAAAATCGTTTTGTAAACTTCCGACATGGCGTTAACGGAATCCTGCGGAGATTTGTGGTGATGGGCGGGGTTGTAACATGCGGCGACGGTATAAATGTTGTCCAGCTTGGAGCCGTCGAATCCCCACTCGCTGATGAATTTCTCAGTGAGCTTTTTGTAATACGATTGCACCTCGGGCACGGCCGGACAGAGTGTGGCCAGATTGCGGGTCATGCGCGCGTGCTTACCATCTTTATTAAGAATCAGCCAGTCGGGATGTTCTTTGACCACCTCAGAGACGGCGTATTTATGCGACTCCCACTTACCTTGTCCGTCTTCCACCCCTAAAGGCAACCACCAGAGCTGCGCGAGAATGCCCTGCTTATGAAAGTCATCCACCATGGTCTTGATGGAATTGCCGGGGAAAGTATCCGCTCGCGGACTCCAGTCGCCATAATTGTTAAACCAGCGGTCATCCAGGGTAGCCCACTTGATTCCCAGCTCCTTCAGTTTTGGTACCGCGCCCAGCATTTGTGCCGGGGTCACGTTGAACTCGTAGCCCCATCCGCACCAGCTCACGTTGTAGGCTTCACCGGAAGGCTTGGGAATCTCCCATCCCTCCGCTTGTAATACGCGCGACCAGAGATTAAGCGGCGCATAGAAATCGCCAGAATACACGGCAACAAAAGTGCGCGGCGTGGAGTAAGCCTCCCCCGCCTTCAGAGTGGTATTTACCGGAATGCTGACGCTGGCATTGATGCGCCTATCGCTCTCCGTTTTAGTAGGCAGACCCAGCACGAGCGGCAGCGTCTCCACGTGGCCAATGGCTTCGCCTACCGACGCGGTCCAGAACGCAATCACGGGAATTCCGCCACCATAGCCGCCTTTGACCATTTCTCCCATCGCATTGGGTTGCGAAAACTTTTTTGGCAACTTCAGTACGTCATCTTTGCCCCAGTCGTAACTTGACCCTTGAAACGTCCACATATCAAAGGGTGGTGCGCCAGGGTTGACGGAAGTCGCGCTGAACCGATGCTGCTGTTCGACCGTGCGCTCAATTCGGAAATCGGATGTCCCCACGTTCTTGTATTCCGCGCTACTCAACAACAAGTTCGGAAAATCATCGTAGACTTCGACCTGCACTGTGCGCTGGAGCCCCTTCCCGGCGGGTCCTAGCGGAGTCGCCGGAATTTCAATGCGTTTACCGACGCCGAGTTTGCCGGCAGCTTGGGTGATCTTGGCGTGGTCGAAATCGAGCGTGAAGCGAACGTCCTTCCCATCATGCACGACGTAGTCACCGTCAGAAGATGGCGTCACGCGGGGTTCGTCGAGCGACAACTTCTTCCCACCGCTCGAAAGGTAGGCGCGCACGTACCCGTTTCCTAAGATATGAAACTCAGCAGCACTCGTTGTAATGACTCCCGCCCCTGATCTCAAGTCCCACTTGATCGAGGACGTTTTCGCCGCCTGCTGTGCGGGCGCAGAATTTGATTTGCTGCATCCCACTCCGAAGAGAGCAACCGCTAGGACGACAGCCAGGTAAGTCAATGGCAAGTTCGCGGAACGCAGCGAGAGGCGAGATGCCTGAGGGTTCATTTTGCCTCCTTGGAAATTTGAGTTTTGTGCTGAGCGAAGACGCGTTCCGCGTTCAGGTGGTAAATTTTCTCCAGCACCGGGTCTGGCAACTTCATGCCATAAATTTTCCAGCGACCCTGCCCCGGATATCCCCAGTAATCGAAATACTCGTCATCGGTTTCCAGCCATCGAAAATGATTTCTATACATGGGCTCGGTGACTTCGTTATCGGTGCCGAACATGATGCGATCTTGAAATTTAAGAAAAAACTCGGTGGCGCGCCGCGGCTGCCGGCCCAGTTCTGCTTGGCGTGCCCCGAATTCCACCATCACGTTGGGATACTTTTCCAGCATGCTGGTTACATAGTCCAGATTTTCTGGCCAGTTTGCCACGTGCAGTGCAACGAAAGTTGTCTTCGGATGGCGTGAGAAGACGCGATCACGCGCAGCGAGTATGGATTCTTTGCTGGGAAACTGCGGACCGAAGAAACTCCAGTCTGGATGCTCGGTTAGTTCCTCATAGCGCTCATTGGCGTCGTCAACGCGATGGAAGAAAGCCTCCGGATCGGTCACGTGAATGGAAACCGGAATACCCAGGCGCCCACATTCTTCCCAGATGGGATCAAGACGCGCATCGTCCACGGCGATAAGCTTTCCCGTCTTGTCGCGAACGGCAAGGCCGAGATCTTTAAGGACTTTCAGACCGCGAGCGCCGCGACGAACGGCATCATCTAACTGCTCCACCATTTCCTGACTGAAATTAGCATCGTCAATTCTGCTCCAGTCAATCTGTGTAAATACCATGAATCGCCCAGGGTAGGGCTTGACCATCTCGTCGATCACCGCCTGTAATTTATCGCCCCACATTCCGGTGAGAATGACGATGGTCTTGACGTTGGTATTGTTCATGACTTCAAGCACCCGGCGGGGATCCATGTGCTCATCAATGCGAGCGGCATCGTTCACGTGGCTATGAACATCCACGACGTAAAACTTTGCAGCTGGTACGTTGTGGGAAGTCGCATGCAACATCGAAA
>JBDUDA010000233.1:0-4887 GCA_040003205.1 Acidobacteriaceae bacterium
ATGCCTCTTGGCCGCAAGCATCTCCGTCGAAGCCGTGACGCCCCCACTGGTGGGATTGGGCCTATAAAGAACTATCTCCAGACTAAGTTGCTGCGGAAGGGAAGTCAATCCATTGGATGAACGCAAGTTCCAAGGTTCTAGGAGGGGTGCCCCGTCCTATCGCGAAGCGAAGGGCGGGTCTCCAGACGAACAAACCGGGCTCGATCTCAACGCGGCCGTCCAATGCGATTCGATTTCCACGACGCCCGGCTCTCCCGTCAAGTAGTGTCGAAAGCTGCTCCATAGCCAATCTTCCGGAAATGTTACCAAGCCTCGTTTGACCGGATTGCGATGGATATACTTCAGCTTTTCGACCTGTTTTCTTTCACTCCAGACATTGAAATCGTAGTAACGTTTTTGCCAGAGCGGAGACTCCGCCGAACCGCCTAGCAACCTGCGAGATACCATTTGTTTCAGCATCTGCAAAACCAACGCCAGATTTTTTCGCTCCGGTTCGCTCAACAGCAAATGCACGTGCTCGGGCATCACGACGTAGCCGAGTATCCAACATCCGTACCATTGTCGGACGGTCTCCAGGATCTCCAGAAATACATCTCGTGCGTTCGGATCGGCAAGTAATGCCTGGCGGTGATAACAACTGAAGGTTACAAAGTGAAGTTGGCGGGTCTGCTGATAGCGCTTTAGTCCCCACGGCATGTCGGGAGAGTAGCGCCATGCGCGGGATTGAGCTGTGACAGGTGAACACCCGCCCTTCGCTTCGCGATAGGACGGGGCACCCTCGGAACCTCTGGGAATCTACCGTCGAGTTACTTTTCTTTGGCGACGCTGCTGTGGGATGCCACTTGCTTCCACTGTCCGTTCTGGCGTGCGAACGTATCGGTGGTGATTACAGTCTTGGCGCGATGCTCGCCGCGGACCATTCCATCATAAGTATCGGTGTAGGTCGCGATGGCGGTGTCGCCATACGTCCGCACTTTCAGGTCGCTGATCTGATCGCTGGTCATCTTGTTATTGGCGGTGTCCTTCGCGTCCGTCAGCATGGATTCCTTGGTCGTCCATATTCCGCCGCTAAAACCGCCTGTCCAATCGTCAGCAAAATTCTTTTGTACGAACGCACTGTCCCCGGCGAGGGTGGCCTTAGACTCATCATTTTCCATCTGGGTGATGGTCGCAATTGCGGACTCGTTTGATTCTTTCTTCGTTTTTGCGCTCGCATTCACAGCCGCGAGCAGTACAACTGAAGCAATAACTGTCAGCAGGAATTTCTTCATAGGACTCTGAACCTTTCATTTTTTTGGATATCTAAGGCGAAAAACCTTCGGACGCGCCGGCTTAGTTCAACGCATGCAAAAGAGCGGAAGGACAGATTCGCTCGTCGCTAAGGTATTCTTGCGGAGGGCGGTTGTCAAACTAGAGCAAAATATATCGGCTATTCTCAACGCAGTCCTCGAAAATCCTTTGCTCAAGTCATGGTTGTACGTTAGGTAAGTAGGCTCGGCGTATGATGACCGCGATTCTTCGCGGCCAATGCTAAAGTTTTTATGCTGGGCCCAACCTCCTGCTCGCGAAAGCGGGCAGCTTGAGCTCATGCTGCCGCTTGATTGCTTGCCTTGAAGAAAGCCAGCAGTTCGGCATTCACCTCATCTTTCAGCGTCGAGCACATCCCGTGTGGCGCGCCTGGATAAATCTTAAGTACGGCGCCCTTGACGATCTTCGAGGATAACAGCGCGGCGTCGGCGTAAGGAACGATCTGATCGTCGTCCCCGTGCATAATAAAAGTGGGGATATCGAATTTCTTAAGGTCTTCGGTGAAGTCCGTTTCCGAAAAGGCTTTAATGCAATCGTATGCCCCAACGATTCCGCATTGCATGCCTTGCATCCAGAAGGAGTCGCGTAAACCCTGCGACACTTTTGAGCCGGGCCGGTTAGCGCCATAAAACGCCGCACTTAAATCTTTCCAATACTGCGAGCGGTCCGCCTGGACACTGGCCCGAATCTCATCGAAGATCTCGATAGGCAGACCTTTGGGATTCGCCGCGGACTTAGCCATGACTGGCGGCACGGCGCCGATGAGCACGGCCTTGCCGACGCGCTTCGTGCCATGACGGCCGATGTAGCGCGCGACTTCGCCGCCGCCGGTGGAATGTCCGACATGAATCGCGTTGTTAAGATCGAGCTTCTCTACAAGCTGCGCGAGGTCATCCGCATAAGTGTCCATCTCGTTACCATTCCAGGGCTGACTTGACCGTCCATGACCACGGCGGTCATGGGCGATGCAACGGTACCCGTGGCCCGCGAGAAAGAGCATTTGATCTTCAAATGCGTCGGAGCTGAGGGGCCAGCCATGACTGAAGACAACAGGTTGACCCTTACCCCAATCTTTGTAATAAATCTCTGTGCCGTCTTTTGTTGTGAAAGTGCTCATATGATTACCCTCCTCAAATATGCTCGGGGTGTGAATTCGAATTACTTGGCCGAGTGAAATAGCGTGCAATCAAGCTGTGGGCGGTACTTCCAGCTTAAACCGCCTGATAGCGAAAATTGTAATCACGATGAAAATTAACAGTACAGCAATCTGCGCAATCAAAAAGGGAGGTTCCGACTGCGTTGGAGCTAAAGCCTTAAGCGCCGGACTTTTTTCGAATGATTGGACGACGCCCACAAAGACGTTCAGGTATAAAGCAATCATTGCTCCGGCAACATAGATCCAGCGCCAGGAACCTTTCAAGTGATAAAGGTAGCGGGCTGCAATCGCGACGGTCAGAGCTACCAGTGAAATGATCCCGACTTTATGGGAAGGCAATAAGTGATCGAAAGAAAATCCGAAGCCGGTCACGCTGGTGAGAACCGTCGTAATTAAAAAGACAGCGGTAACGCCGCCCAACCTTTTTCCCGTGAGAAATCCGAAAGCTACAATCAATCCGGAGGCTATTCCGATGAGGCTGATCAACACGTGCAAAAGAGTGTAAGTTTGCGTGGACATGCCTAAAATCATCATGCGCTCCTTTTTGGCCGCTCACTTTTGAGCAGGATTGTAGCAGCATGAATGGGATCGATCGCGAGGATGCTAATTGGAAGAGCGAAAGAAGTTTCGCCTGGGCTAGCGGGACATTGACTTCTTACGCGACCCGATCCTTGGTGCCTTCCGCGGCCCGAGACTCGAGAAGCGAATTGATCCTGGCCTCCAGCGCGGATTCCATGTTTTTCTTGGCGTCTTCGAAATTCGAACCATGAACCTCGATTTTCAGGCGCAGGCAAGAACCCGTCCATCCATCGCTTTCAGGCCAGAACTCTGATTCGATCGGGACCGAGGCAATCACGGGCACTTTCACCGCATGCTGCATAAATCCTCCCCAGGCAGTCAGCCAAAGTCAGTTTAGCCCAGCTGTGCAGAGGAGGAAATCTAAAATTATGTCGAAACTTCTAAGACTTGAGGTTCGTCGTGCTGGGTTTAATCGTTGCGAGCCGAATGCGGCGTCGCTTTTCTGCGATGCAATTCGCGTATCTCGCCTTCGAGCGCCCGCCCTTCGCTTCGTGATAGGACGGGGCACCCCGGTTTGTTCAATTTGGTCTTTTGACCGGGTTATCGAACTGAGGAATTAATCGGCGTGCCCCGTCCTTGCGCTTTTTGCAAGGGCGGGAATTTGCCACGAGCTCAAACTATAGGCGGACCGCCGGATTTCAGTGCGAGCTCACAACCGCGACCCCATAAACCGGTAAGGTGATGGATCGTGTTGCACCTTTGGCAAGAACGTCCTCCATTGAAGAGGGAAATTCGATAGCCTGCTCTTTCTTCGAAAAATTTATGATGATGTAGACCGTCTCTCCTTCTCGGGAGCGCGCGCTGACCTCCACGCCCTCAGGGACTGCGCCCAAGGCGGGCTTCACGTCGCTGGTGTCGGTCATCCACTTTGCGGCGGATGCCATTCCTTTTTCATCCATCCACGCTCCGATGTAAGTGATCCGGCCCTTCCCAACTTTTCGCGTGATTGCCGCCGGCTTGCCATCGAGCCATCCATTGCTTTTACCGTATCTCTCGAGCACTTCCGTGTCACTGCCCTTCGCCGTCAGCATCTCTGCCCACAGACTGCCTTGGGTCGGACCAAACTTCCCTTCGAGAGGAATGGGACCTTCCAGCGCATAGTATTGATCCACGCGGCCACCCAATAACTCCGCGAGCGGCCCCGGCTGGCGGTCAGTCTGCAAGGCGTTGTCGTCATCTTTCATCGCGGAGCGCTGCCCCAAAACGAGGTGGCCGCCCTGGCGTACGTACTCAATAAGGTTCTTGGCGGCGGCATCGGAAAGCACGCTCAAGCCTGGAGCTACCACCAGCTTGTATTGACTGAGAGGCGCAGTGGGCGCGATCACATCGATGGATTGACTGATGGCGCGCAGCGGACGGTAGTAGCTGACAATTTCGTCCACCGGATCGTATTTCTTATTGTGCGCCTGCCACTTGATCGCCCAGCGGCTGTCGTACGAGTGCAGGATCGCAACTTGCGATTTTACGGATGTGCCAGCCAGCGCCGGACCGGCTGCGGCGAACTCCGTGCCGATCTGCTGGATTTCTGAATACAAAGGAACCGGCGTGCCATCCGCGCCCACCAGTGTTCCGTGATATTCCTCCTGACCATTCAGGGCGCTGCGCCACTGCCAATAGCTGACGGTATCGGCGCCGTGACCAATGTCGTGCCACGCCATCGCTCGCACTTCACCCTTATCAAGAGAATTATTGATGTCCGCCCAGTTAACGGAACCGGGCTGCGTTTCCATGACCCAGAAATTTTTGCGCTTGAATCCGCGTGTGAGATCGTGCGCCGCGCCATTTCTTGCGGGATCAAGATGGCCTTGCCCAACGTAGTCATCCCAGGAAGCTAAATCCAAATC
>JBDUDA010000037.1:0-16502 GCA_040003205.1 Acidobacteriaceae bacterium
ACATCGGTGCCGACGCGCTTCGTCGAGTGCAGCGTGCGCGCGAGCTTTTGGAGAGTACTCCCGAAGCGCCGCCGAGCATTGAGCAAATCGCTTCTCAAGTCGGCTGGAGCAGCGACCATTTGCGCCGCATGTTTCGCCAAGCGTTTCATTGTTCTCCGCAGCAAAAAGAAGCGGGTGAAATTTCGTTTATCATCTTCGATGCCTTCTGCCAAAATCTCACCGCCATACACTTTCGCTGCGTCTTTGCTCGCGATTCCGGCCGCATCATCCAGTTTGGCTTCGATCACGTATTTGACGCTGCCCGCCGTGTCGTAAAACGGAGTCGGTTGGATTTTAGGATGGCTCGCGAAGAAATCCCGGCATTGATCCAACGCGACCGGATGAGAGAAGGCGCGTTTAATTTTATACATGGCAGTCCCGGGTCGAGCGATTAGGGTGTGAATGATTCGCAGGCTGAACTCACGCTGAATGAATACTTTGCGGGCCAGAAGAAGGTCAAAATGCTCGCTTACCGATCCAGCCAGCGAATTTTCTATTGGAATTACCGCCGCATTTACGGATCCGGACTCTAGTTTGTCGAAGACTTCAGCCGAGCGGGCACACGCGATGATCGTGCTGCCGGGGGCCATGCGCTTCGCAGCTTCGTGGCTGAACGACCCTGCCTCCCCTTGGATTGCCACTTTCATACCAGCAACTTAGACGCACGGGCATGGGAAAGCAAATTTTTCTCAAGCACGAAGGCATCCAGGCCGTTAGGGTAATAGTTTGGAGAGGTCTTAATAACTTCGTATTTTTGGCGTTTATAGAACATGAGCGCAGCGACGTTGTCCACTGCGGTCTCCAACCTCACGAGCCGGCATTTGGCGGCAAACAGACGATCTTCAGCTGCCACCAGCAGCTTCGATCCCACACCGAAGCGCCGTATTTCCGAATGCACATCGATGGTGATGATGTGTCCGATGTCTCGGCGGCCAGCTTCGGCGATGATGAAACCTGCAATCTGGGCCATCCCGCTCAGTTGGTCTCCGTTTTCGGCAGAATCTTCTGTTGTTTTCAATTCGGCTAGAATCGTGAAAGTACCCCGTCGCGACATAAAAGTGGCCAATTCCAAGCGAGAATAGGAGATGGCGGGGGGAAAACACTCCTGATCCAGCGCCCACAAGGCCCCAAAATCTTCCAGTCTCGAGTCTCGAAGGAGGAATTCCACCTCCCCATTGTAGCCGTCCTGCTGCGGAAATTGCCTCTCGCAGGTCCCAAAACAGCCAGCCTAAAAATTTTTTGGCTCGGGCTATTGCTCAGCTTACAGCCTAAGTCGTAACATCCTCATCAGAGGGTTCCGTGGGACGGCTACTGTTGATCGACGTTGTTGGGGCAGCCTGCCTGGTGGGTCTCTGGTACCTGTGTTTCGCCCGCTATAACCGCCACCGAGGCGCTGCCGCCCTGCGCTGGGTTGAAGCTGCCTGCTCCAAGCGCGGTCGCGTCGTGGAAGCCCAATGGTTCGGCGCCTGCCGCCTTCAGGCTCACGTGAGCTTCGCCGCTCACTGGTTTGAGAACGCAAAAGTCACTGTTCGGCTGCTTCCCCGTCCGCTGCCTATCCACTGGCTGCTTTCGTTGGTCCGCAAGGAAAAAGAAACCATCACTTTTGAAGCTGATCTGGATGACGCTCCCAACTTCCATCTCGAAGTATTCCGCCACCGCTGGCTGACGCAAAAGAGCAATGCCGCCAGCAAATCGAGGGATTGGACAATCTCCCGTCCCGGCCCGGTTATTCTCACCACTCGCACAGAGTGGACACACGAACTTACTCCGGTGGTGAATACGCTTATGACTTCGCGCGGTCATAGTTTGCTGACGGTGCGTTTCCGACCGGACTCTCCCCATATCGCCGCTACGCTTCCTCTTGAAGCTCTCTCCGATGAGCAGGCAGCCGCTGGATTTTTAGGCGTGCTGCGAGATTTAGCCGCCGGCGCTTCAACTTCGCGTCGGTAGGAATCAATCTTTTCTGTCTCTGCTTAATACACTGTCTTCCCAAATCGATTTCTGCGTCGAAGGGTCGCTCGGGGCATAGGGATGTTTCGACGCCGTCGTCATTCGCTTCGCGAACGACTCTCTTGCTCAACATGACAACGTCAGTGTCATCCTGAGCAAAGAAAGCCGGTTCGCTTGCGACCGGCTTTCTGCCGTCGAAGGATCCCTACTAGTTCACATAGCCTGGGCGTAAGAAGGTTCGACCCTCTCGCGAATGACTTGCTCTTCAACATGACATGCAGCCCATCTAACAGCAGTGACTTCATCAATGAAAATTTGGTACCAAGCCTGTGCTAGAGTCGCAACCTGATGGATTCTGCCGCCATTGCAACCGAAATGCTGAGCCGCAAGTTTAGCGATGTGATGGCTGTAGAAGATGTCAATCTTCAAGTCGCCGCTGGTCAATTCTTTGGATTTCTGGGACCGAATGGCGCGGGAAAATCCACGACCATCAAAATGCTTACCGGATTGCTGGCGCCGACCTCCGGCAAAATCAAGATTCTTGGTCTCGATCTGGCAACTCATTTGACCGAGGTAAAGCGTCAAATCGGCGTGGTGCCGGAATCCATGGCGCTGTTGGGACGGCTTACCGGTCCGGAGTATTTGAATTTCGTGGGCAGGATGTATGGCCTGGATCGAGAGACGGCAGCGAAGCGCAGCGCTGAATTGCTCGACTTCATGCAAATCGCCGACCAACACAGGAAATTGATCACAGACTATTCCCATGGTATGCAGAAAAAGTTGGCCATGGCCGCCGCCGTCATTCACGGACCCAAAGTGCTCTTTCTCGACGAACCATTTGAAGGAGTGGACGCCATCGCTGCCGGCACGTTGAAGAGCATGCTGCAACGTATGATTTCGCGCGGGGCCACGATTTTTCTCACCACCCACGTGCTCGAAATTGTCGAAAGGTTGTGCAGCCACGTCGCCATCATCCATCACGGAAGGTTAGTTGCCCAAGGTTCGCTGGAGGAACTGCGCGCCGGAGTTGAATCCAAAGTAGCCGCTGCGAACGGGGACTCCATCCAGGCGAATTCATCTTCCAACGCCAAGCTCACCCTAGAGCAGATTTTCCTTCTTACGGTCGGCGGCTCTTCCAGTACTGAGCGAGAGCTGTCGTGGCTAAGTTGAAGATGGCTGGGTTAAAGACGGCTGAGTTGAAGACTGCTGAATTGAAAGATTCCGAGCTGGGCATTTCGGCCAGCCCTCTTAGTCCCCTTACCGCAATCGTTGTAGTGCGTTGGCAAATTATGGCGAACTCTCTGCGAAGCACTTGCGGACGAGTGGATTTATTCGCCCGGATAACGATGTGGGTTGCATTTACAGCGGCGGGGATCGGGGGTGCGTATGGCCTCGGACAGCAGGCAGGCAGATTCATCTCTCAAGGCCGAGCGGAGTTTATTTCAATCTTGCTGTGGCCGATTTTCGTTTTCTGGCAACTGTTTCCCCTGCTGACGACGGCGTTTTCTGAAAACCTGGAATCTTCCAGCCTGCTTAGATTTCCCATCAGCTATCGGACGTATTTTTTCGTGCGAGTCGTTTCGGGGTCGCTCGACGCTGCCAATGCGCTCGGAGTGCTATGGCTCCTTGGGATTGCCATCGGTATCACGTCCGTCAACAAAGAGCTATTGCCCTGGTCTTCAGTGGCGTTGCTTGCCTTCGCAACGACTAACATTTTGCTCGCGCGCGTGCTGTTCGTTTGGTTGGAGCACTGGCTAGCCCGGCGCAGAACACGAGAGCTGATGGCGATTTTATTTTTTCTTTTGATTATTTCCGCGCAGTTAGTTGGCCCGCTGATGACCGGAGCGCTATCCGCTCGCATGAGCGCGGACTCGAAGCCGCACACAACGCCAATCTCGCGGGGGCTAGGCGCCGCGCAACGACTCCTGCCGCCTCGTCTGGCCGCCGCCACCATTGCGGAATCCGCAAGGAAAAATCCTAGAGCCCGCACGGAAGTCTTTCTACTGCTGCTCTCGTATGGGGCGATTTTCTTATTGCTTCTCCACCTGCGACTGCGCGCCCAGTACCGGGGAGAATACCTCGGCGAAGCATCGTCGCCTTCGGATGTGGCGAAAACTCGCATGCGCTACGCTGGGTGGGATGTGCCCGGGGTCTCAGCTGCCACCGCCGCCGTCCTGGAGAAAGAATTTCGCTATCTGTCACGCAGCGGACCGGCGCTGTTGACCTTTGTGACGCCGGTGTTCATGCTTCTTGTTTTTCGTAGCTCTGGCAGGGGCTTTTTTTTGAGTGACTCTCCGCAATACGCGTTCCCTTTCGCGGCAGCCTACTCGCTGTTGTTATTGGCGAATCTGATTTACAACGTGTTTGGAGCCGATGGCGCGGGCGTTGTCCTTTTCTTCACTTCGCCGGCTTCGTTCCGGCAAGTTGTTGCCGCGAAAAATATCGGCCACGCCGCCCTGCTGACTGCGGATTTTGCAATGGCTGGGATAGCTGCGGCACTTCTATTCTCGATCCCTCCAATGAGCATAGTGGCCGGAACCCTGGCCTGGATTCTGTTTGCAGTGCCCATAAATCTTGCTTTGGGCAATGTGATTTCAATCCTCTCGCCTAAAAAACTGGACTGGGGAACTTTCGGACGGCAGCGCGCTTCACGCATCGCAATTCTTACCAGCTTCGCCGTACAGATCTTTACGGTAGGCATCGGCGCGGGAGTATGGTTGACTTCCGGGCGCATGGGAAGTGTGTGGTTTGCGACGCTTATTTTCCTGGCGCTCGCCATGGTCTCGGTTGCGGGCTACAAGTTTGTACTAAATCGGATTGATTCGCTTGCTCAGAAACACGAGGAGGCTCTGATTTTCGAGCTTGCTAAGTCCTAAGCATGCATCACTTTGCTTCCGACTTCAGGAGAAAGCGGTATCCAACTCCCCGCACTGTGAGCAAATGCCGGGGCTGCGAGGGATCATCTTCAATATAACGGCGCAAGCGGACCACGAAGTTGTCGATCGCGCGCGTGTCGGTATCTTCATGCAATCCCCACACTTCTTCCAGAATTGATTTCCGGGAAACAATGCGTCCGCTGTTTCGTATGAGGTGCCGCAACAATTCGGCTTCCATCAGCGTGAGTTGGATTGTGTTCCCGTTGGCGCGGAGTTCCTGCTTTCCGAAATCAATGGTGCGTCCGTCGAAGGAAACGATCTCGTACTCCGTGACTTCTTCCGCCCTTTCATTCCTGGTGACGTCTGGGTTGGAAGGCGCGGAAGAGGCGCCGCTTCGCATCCACTCACGACGCCGTAGCAGACCTTGCAATCGAGCCAGCAGGATTGGCAGTTCGAAGGGCTTCGGCAAATAATCGTCGGCCCCGGAAGCAAACCCCTTAAGCACATCTTCAGGCCGTCCGCGCGCCGTCAGCATCAGGACGGGAATGAAATTTTTTGCCGCCCGCAGCTCGGAGGCGACCGCGAAGCCATCTTTGCCCGGGAGCATTACATCGAGGACCATGGCGTCGAACGAACCGCGAATATCGTTTTCGCCCGGCAGCAGCAATTGCAAGGCGCTCTCACCGTCACCGACCACTTCCACCATGTGTCCTTCGGCTTCAAGATTGAAGCGCAGGCCATTTGCCAGATGAGCTTCGTCCTCCACTATCAAGACACGGCTCATGTGTAACTCCGGGGAAGCCGGATTATTACAGTCGTTCCAAGGCCGTCTCCACCGCTTTCAGCGAAAACTTTGCCCCCATGTTTAGACACGATGGAACGAACGATAAATAACCCGAGACCGGTACCCTTCACATGGGAGAGCGAGCGATTGCGCACGCGATAGAAGCGCTTAAAAATTCGTTTCAGTTCCGGCGCGGGAATTCCTACGCCATGATCTTGAACGGTCAGCTGCACGCGATCGGGATCCGGCGATTCGAGTCGCACGATCACATTCACTTTTTCTCCCGAATATTTCACGGCATTATCCAGGAGATTCGAGACCGCGGTCCGCAGTTCGTCGGAATCTCCGTTCACGATTAAGTCAGCGCCGTTATGAACTTTGGCCGGCGATTTGTAGCGAATCAAGTCGGAGCCCACATGATGGCTTGATCTAGCCAACTGCACACATTGTTCCACCAACTGGCTGAAATCTACTGGCGCAAAATGGAATTTCTTTGCGGTAGCTTGCCCGGCCTTGAGCACCTGCTCGACAGTTCCCAGCAAGCGGTCGGTGTCGTCGAGCATGAGTCCGTAAAATTCACGGCGCTGAGCCTCTTCGACATCACGGCTCTGAAGCGTCTGGAGATAAAGCCGGATGGAGGCAATAGGCGTCTTTAGCTCATGGGTGACCGCATTGATAAAGGTGTCGTGTTGTTCGTTGCGGCGGATCTCGCGGACCAAAAAAATAGTATTCAGAATCAGCCCTGCCGTTATGGCTCCGAAGAAAATTATTCCGAGGACGACGCGAATTCCCTCACGCCAGTTGAGTATGATCCATCCAAAACCAACCGCCACCGCCAAGCCCGCCAGCAAAACGCCCACAGACAGAAACGTGATGATAGCTTTGCGGCGGCTGGTGATGCGCATGGAGAGATTCTAGCGCGGGAAGGAGAAAAAAGAAGAAACTGGAACAAAGCAAAAAAAATGGGACAAAGAGAATTCAAATAATGGCGGCCTGAGCTAAAAAAAGCCCGGAGCCCAAAACGTGATGTCATCCTGAGCCCAAAACGTAAGATCCCCCTAAACCCAACCCCACGGTCATCCTCAGCCCCAACCTCATGTCATCCTGAGCAAAGAAAGCCGATTCGCTTGGCGAATCGGCTTTCTGCGTCGAAGGATCGCTAGCTGCTTGAATGCGGCGATGGGATAGGGATGTTTCGACTCCCTCGTCGTTCCCTTCGGGTTCGACTCCCTCGCTCAACATGACAGGGACAAATTAAACTAGACGGACGCTAATTCTACGTCGGGAACATTCTCCCCGACTTTCTGTTGTTCACGGTTGCGAAGCTCATCCAATTTCACACGATAGACCTGCTTCGCCAGTCCCAGCTTATTCAGGGCCCAGATTCCGTACCAGTTGAAATCAATTTCGTACCAGCGCAAACCATGCCGTGAAGACACTGGATGCGCGTGGTGATTGTTGTGCCAGCCTTCGCCGAATGTGAGCAATGCTACCCACCAGTTATTGGTGGAATCGTCGCGCGTGATAAAACGGCGAGTACCCCAGGTGTGGGTCGCGGAATTCACCAGCCAGGTGGCATGCAGTCCAACTACGGTTCGAAGGAAAATCCCCCAGAGCATGAACGGCAAACCGCCAATCGCCAGCAGGATCAGGCCGAGCACAATCATCGGCACAAAGTGATATTTCGTCAGCCACACGTGGTATTTATCTTTGGCCAAATCTGGGACGTAGCGGGCCAAAGTCGTGGTGTCGTGGTGCATGGATTTCCCCGTGAGAATCCAGCCCATGTGCGCCCACCATTTTCCATCCCGGGGAGAATGCGGGTCGCCATCCTGATCGGAAAACTGGTGATGGATGCGATGCGTGGCCACCCAAAAAATCGGTCCGCCTTCGAGCGCGAGCGTTGCGCAAGTAGTAAGAACATATTCAACCCATTTCGGAGTTTTGTATCCGCGATGAGTCAGCAAACGGTGATAACCCATGCCGATGCCCAGACTGCCGGACACCCACCATAAAAACATTGCGAGAAAAAGTGCTTTCCAGCTAAAGAAAAAGAGCGCGGCAATCGCGCCGATATGAAATGCCGCCATGAATCCAGCGGTTACCCAGTTCACTTCATTTTCATTTGCAGCTTTGCGTTCGAGAGCTTCGAGTTCCATGGTGATTGTCCCCTGATGCTTTTATTACGCTATCAGGGGGCCAGATTTCCGCGTGTAATAGTTCTGTAATAGCGCGGCTGGAGAGGGTTACGGCAGTAATCGTTACCGGGGAAGTAGCATTTTGGGAAGCGGAAAAAACGATTTCGGCGGAGCTTAATTAAACATTTGTTATTCCGAGCGAAGTCGAGGAATTCGATGTTTCTATGAGCGCAGTGAAAAGCAGGTCCCTCGACTTCGCTCGGGATGACAGAGATTAAGAAGCGAATTAAGGAACGAATAATTTCAAAAGAGCTTGATCTAATAGGAGTGTTTGAGTTGGGGTAGTGAGAGTGTTTGAGTTGGGGAATAAGAGTGTTTTGAAAGGGCACGAGTTCACTCGAGCGGCTAGAAACAATCGTAATTCTGGCTTCAGCCACCGAGGGGCTCTTCCCCTCCGACTTGAATTTATCTACGCGGCCGAAGCGCCTTTGACTTCTACCCCCGCCCACTTCTCCAGCAAAGTCAAAGTGGCGGCATAGTCCAGATCTCCATTACCGTCCTCGGAGGCAACTTCATAAATTTCTTTGACTGTTTCCAGCGCCGGCAATTTGACGCGCACTTCTTTCGCGGATTCCAGCGCCAGCAGAATATCTTTGTACATCAGCCGCAGAGGAAAATTTGGAGAGAAGTCGCGCTTGAGAACGAAGGGGGCTTTATATTCGACGACGCCCGACTTCACCATGGACGCATTGATCAACGGCAGCAGCGTCTCCGCTTCGATCCCCATCTTCGCGCCCAGAGTCAGGGCTTCGGCGAAACCTTCATAGATGAGAGCAATTTGCAGATTCATTACCAGCTTGGCGGCATGACCCTTTCCGGTCTCGCCCATACGGAATATTTTCTTGCCCATGGCCGCAAACAACGGACCGAGTCGCCCGATTCCGGTTTCGCTTCCGCCCACGATAAAGATCAGAGTTCCACTTTCAGCTCCGGCTTTCGAGCCGGTCATGGGAGCGTCAACATATTCAACTCCTTTGGACCGCACTCGCTCCGCAAATTTTCTGGTCGCAGCGGGAGCAATCGTGCTGGAATCAACGATCGTCATGTTCTCAGCCAGAGATTGGTCGACGCCGTCCGGCCCGAACAACACGTTCTCTACAGCTTTGGTATCGGAGACGCACATCCATACGACTTCGGCCCCGCTCGCCGCCTCAGCGGGAGAGGCTGCGGTGCGCGCGCCTTCGATGTCTTTGCCCGGCGTCCGATTCCAAACCGTCACTTCATGGCCTGCCTTGACCAGATTCGAAGCCATCGGCAGTCCCATGATTCCCAGGCCCAAAAAAGCAACGCGCATTCGTCAACTCCCAGATTTATATTATGAATTAGACAAAGATTAGAACTGACGGCACCAAAGCGGTCAAGCACTGAAAGCGAATATTTCTAACCAGCAAGCGCCCCACGTCATCCAAGTCAATACAAGTCTAAAACGGGGCGCACTTCTAACTTCATGTTAAAGGGTTCAGCGAGAAATAAAGCTCTCCGCAAACGTGCAGGACAATTCGGCAAGCTGGTACAGCATTCCGTCGTCACTCCGCGAACGGGAGAAACGCATAAGCCAAAACTGGCCACCGGCGAACAACTCGGGGTGACGTTCGTTGGGCACGCGTCATTTTTTATCCAAATCGGCGGCAGAAATGTGTTGATTGATCCTAATTTCGCAAGCTGGTTATTTGTACTGAAGCGCTTGCGCCAGCCGGGAATAAAGATCAGCGACCTGCCTCCCATTGATTTAGTCCTGGTTACGCACGCGCACTTCGATCACCTGCATCGCCCGTCGTTGCGCGCCATCATCCGGCAGAATCTTCGGCAGGATGCTAAGCCCCCAGTGATCGTCGTTCCCAGCCATGTCTCGGACTTGGTCTCTGATTTAGGATTCACCGAAACTTTGGAGCTCGACTGGTGGGGCAGCTACCGCAATCGCTCGCTCACGTTAACTCACGTTCCCGCTCGTCACTGGGGCGCGCGCGTGATTCGCGACTCGCATCGCGGATACGGCGGCTACGTTCTGCGTGACGGAAAGCATTCCGTCTATCATGCCGGCGACACCGCCTACTTTTCAGGTTTCCGCGAAATTGGCCAGCGCCTTGCCCCGGAGCTGGCGCTGCTGCCGATCGGGGCCTACAACCCGCCCACATTTCGCAATGTGCATGCGAATCCTGCGGACGCGATCCGTGCATTCCTTGATCTGAAGGCCCGCTGGATGGTGCCCATGCACTACGGCACCTTCCGCCTTTCGCATGAGCCGATGGACGAGCCTCCGCAACTGCTTGAGCAAGAGGCCAAAGCGGCGGGAATTGGAGACCGCGTGTGCATCCTCAAAGAGGGCGTCACGAAGTTCTTTTAACCGTTGCGATTCTGTACTACACTGCCGCGCAGGAGGTCGCCATGACAGACAAAGTAAAAGCAATTCCGGACGGATACCATACTCTTACGCCTCATCTGACGGTCCGCGATGCTGCCCGCGCGCTCGATTTCTATCAGAAAGCTTTTGGAGCTGAAATTCTGCAGGTAAACAAAATGCCTGACGGCAAAATCATGCACGCCACCATCAAAATTGGTGACTCGCTCTGCATGCTGAACGACGAGTTTCCCGAGTGGCAGACGCTTTCAAAGGTGTCCACCGGCGGAAGCGGGGTTACGTTGCACATACAGATCGAGGACGTGGATGCTGCCTTCAAGCAGGCAGTTGCGGCGGGCGCGAACGTGAAGATGCCGCTCATGGACATGTTCTGGGGCGATCGTTACGGAACCGTCAGTGATCCGTTTGGACACACGTGGTCGCTTGCTACCCATGTTCGCGATGTGTCCGCGGAAGAAATGCAGCAGGCCCAAGAAGCCATGTCTCAGAAAATGCCGAAATCTGCTTAGCGATTAATAGGCGAGAAAAATGCGAAGGTCGCGAAGGTTATTGCCGGTGGGACCGGTAACGATCGCATCTTCCAAAGTTTCAAAAAACGGGAAAGCGTCGAAGGCAGCCAGATAAGCTTTCGATTCTTTTCCATTTTTTTGGCTACGCGCGACTGTAGTGCCATCCACAATTGCGCCGGCAGCAGGACTGTTTCCGTCAATGCCGTCAGTTCCGGCGCTGAACACTGTGATTTTTTCTCCGGCAATCTGTTGCGCACACTCCAGAGCAAATTGCTGATTGCGACCGCCGCGCCCGCCGTTTGTCACCTTGACTGTCACTTCCCCTCCGGAAAGCAGGCAGATTCGATCAGATTGTTGTCGAAGCTCGCGCAGACGTTCGAAAAGATACTTTGCCGCCCGGTCATATTCCCAGTCGTCGCAAGAATTATCAATTGTTACGGCGAAGCCTAAGTGCTCAGCGTGCCGCTTCGCCTGTTCCAACAAGATTGAATTAGAAAGCACCGTACACCAACGGCTGCGATGGAACTCGAAGTCGTCCGATTTTGGAGTTTCATCCAGCGCGCGCAATTCAAAGAGCTCTTTGACTGACTCCGGAAAATCGTCCTGCATTTTGTATTGTGTCGCGATGCGGTAACAGTCTTCTACCGTTGTCGAATCAGGCATGGTTGGCCCTGACGCCAACGCATCGGGGGTGCCATCGGGCACGTCAGAAACCAGCAGCGAAACTTGCTGAGCCTGGCCAGCAGCTTGCGCGAGCCTGCCTCCTTTCACCGCAGAAAGGTGTTTGCGGATGGCGTTAATTTCCGCAATGGACGCGCCCGAATGCACTAGCACGCGATATGTCTGAATGAGATCGTCGAGGGAGATGCTGTCGTCAAGGGGCTTTTCAAGCATGGAGGAGCCGCCGCCGCTCAGTAAATAGATCACGAGTGACGAGGCGGTTTGCGCTGCCAAAGATTTTAGAACGGCGTCGGCGGCGCGGATGGATTCGGCATTTGGCAGCGGATGTCCTCCGAAAAAATAACGGAATCCGCGAAGGTGTGAGGACGGTTCGGGCGCCGTTACAACAATTCCTTCAAAACGTTCGCCCGCTTGTTCCGTGAGGGCGCTTACCATGCCGTGAGCGGCCTTGCCGATCGAGACCACAAATATTCGGTTGTAAGAATTCAGATCGTACAGGTCTTCGCATACCCGCAGAATTCCCTTTTCACAGGTGGCGTGCTTTCGAAATGCGTTAGCAATGCTGGATTCCGCCAAGGCTGAATCGAAAATGTGACGAGCCGCTGCACGCATTTCAGCGCGGACTTCGTCATCTTTGGATGAAGAATTCGTCACGCGAAGGATTATACGAGGACGAAAGAAGGTAGCCAACGCTCTCTAAGTGAGTACAACTTCACGCATCCAGGTTTCGACTGCCTCGCGCATCTCCGGCAAGCGGCCTTCAAAGAAATGGTCCGCACCTTCAATCAGTATGAGTTTCTTCGGCCGCGGCAAGGAGTCGAAAAGCTTCTCGAGATCAGCTTTGGGGCCGAATTTGTCGGCCGATCCATTGACAAATAGTTTTGGCTTTACACAAGTTTTGAGGAACTCGAAATCGTAGCTGCGGCCCTCGACACGGCCTGCTGGCACTCCCAATCCGATCGCCGCCTTCACTCGGTCATCTCTGCACGCGGCCCCTAGTCCCACGGCTGCACCAAATGAAAATCCTGCAAACAGCAGCGGCAGATGAAACTTCTGGTCCATCCAATCCAAAGCGGCGCGTACGTCTTCGACTTCGCCGCGTCCAGCATCGTGCTCGCCATGACTGAGTCCAGTGCCGCGAAAATTGAAGCGTAGCACCGGAAAGCCGAAGCTATTGAGAGATTTCATAGCATGAAACACCACTTTGTTGTGCAGCGTGCCGCCAAACAGCGGATGAGGATGGCACACCACGGCCGCATAGTTCGCACTCTCAGAACCCGCGTTCAGCAGGGCTTCGAGACGACCCACTGGGCCATTAATAAATAACGATCGAATGTGTGTCTCGGCAGACATCGCTACCAGATTACACCGGCCCCTGAGGTATTCTCATTGAGATGGATTTGGTCGCGCTAACACGAGCACTGGTGGATATCGAGTCCATCACGGGCAACGAGGCTGCTGTCGGGGAGTTTCTGCATCGCGAGCTGGAGCGTCTTGGCTACCACTCGCTGAAAATGCCGGTGGAGGGAGACCGCTGCAATATTCTCGCGACGTCTCCGCAGCAGCCGCAACCCGAGATTGTTTTTTCCACTCACTTGGATACAGTTCCTCCCTTCTTTCAATCGTCAGAGGACGGCGCACGCGTTTATGGACGAGGGTCCTGCGACGCAAAAGGAATTATCACTGCTCAGATCGCCGCGTCTGAAAATCTGCGTAAAGAAGGAATTTTCCCCGGGCTGCTCTTTCTTGTAGGCGAGGAGCGCGACAGCCTGGGCGCCAAAGTCGCGAACCATCAGCCAAATAATTGCAGGTTTCTCGTCAATGGAGAGCCGACTGAAAACCACATCGCGATCGCGTCCAAAGGGAGCCTTCGAGTTGAAGTTGTTGCCGAAGGACGCATGGCTCACTCCGCTTATCCAGAACTCGGCGAGTCTGCAATAGATAAATTGCTGGAAGCTTTGCGGCGCTTGCGCGCGATGAAACTGCCAGCCGCAGAAGAGATTGGGCCATGCACGATGAACATCGGAGTCATCGAAGGCGGCCGCGCCCCGAACGTGATTTCGGACCACGCCAGAGCGAAACTTCTTTACCGGCTCATCGGATCGGCAAAGCAGCTACGCGAAGAAATCGAGCAAGCCATAGCGGGACTGGCGAAAGCTGAATTCACTTTGGAAATTCCGTTTGTCCGTCTTAGAAGGCTTGGTTTCCTACCGACCATGATCGCCGCCTTCACCACCGACATTCCCGCGCTCACCAACTGGGGAGAGCCCCTCCTGCTTGGCCCAGGCTCGATTCATGTAGCTCACACCGACGGCGAGTACATCGAGAAGAAACAACTCAATGATGCCGTAGATATTTACAGCTCTATTGCGCGGCAGCTGACCACAGCCGCCATTTAGACTAGAGAGATGTCTTCCGAAACCCTGAATTCCCTCAGCAAAGCTTCGTCCGCCTACCTGCGCTCCGCCATGCGTCAACCTGTTCAGTGGCACGAATGGGGAGAGGAAGCTTTTGCTGCGGCGCGGCGCGACAACAAGCCCATCCTGCTCGACATCGGAGCGGTTTGGTGCCACTGGTGTCATGTCATGGACCGTGAATCTTACGACGATCCGGAAGTCGCCAAGATCGTGAATGAGCGCTTTGTTGCGGTGAAGGTGGATCGCGATGAGCGTCCCGACATTGACAGCCGTTACCAGGTGGCAGTGAGCGCAATCAGCGGACAAGGCGGCTGGCCGCTCACCGCTTTTCTGACTCCCGAAGGCAAGCCTTACTTCGGCGGAACATATTTTCCTCCTGACGATCATTACGGACGGCCCAGCTTCAAGCGCGTGCTGATTGCAATTTCGGATGCATACCGCGAAAAAAACGACGACGTTACGGACCAGGCGAAACTCGTGGAAAGCTCGATCGCCCAGGCAGAATCTCTTGCGGGACGCAGCGGAACGTTTACGCCGTCAGTAATCACATCTATCGTGAAGTCGGCGGTGGCGTCGTTCGACGAAAGCAACGGCGGATTCAGCAGCGCGCCTAAGTTTCCCCACCCTGCCGTGCTCGATCTTCTGATTGATCAATACGTTCGCGGCGGAGACGAAAACCTGCGAAAGATGTTTGTCACAACGCTCGAGAAAATGGCGCGAGGCGGTGTCTATGACCAGCTGGCGGGCGGCTTCCATCGCTACTCGGTGGATGAGCGCTGGATCGTTCCGCACTTCGAAAAGATGTGCTACGACAACTCAGAATTGCTGAAGAATTATCTGCACGCGTACCAGGCGACTGGAACAGAATTTTTCGCGGAGGTGGCGCGCGACATCGTTCGTTGGATGGATGAGTGGTTGAGCGACCGCGAAAAAGGCGGGTTCTACGGATCGCAAGACGCCGACTATTCGATGGACGACGATGGCGACTACTTCACCTGGACGCTACCGGAAGCGCAGTCGGTGTTGACGGAACAGGAGGCAAGGCTGGCGTGCCTGCATTTTGACATCAACGAAGTCGGGGAAATGCACCACAACCCCGCGAAGAATGTGTTGTACGTCAAAGCTTCCGCAGAAGAGATTTCGCGCCGGCTAAATCTGTCAATTGACGAAGTCGAAACTCTCCTTCGTCAGGCCAAACAAAAAATGTATGCCGCGAGGTTGATGAGGCCCACTCCCTACGTGGACAAAACTATTTATGTCGGCTGGAACGCCATGTGCAGCTCGGCATACTTCGAAGCTGGAAAGGTTTTAGCTTTTCAGGAGGCAAAACACTTCGCGCTGCGTTCGCTGGATCGCATCCTGTCCGAAGCATGGGATGACGAGCACGGCTTGAAACATGTAATCGCCTATTCCGAGTCGCAAGCGGAAAGCCACGAGAATTTAGAGCGCCCTGTGGCCAAAGCCGTTCCCGGTCTGTTGGATGACTACGCCTTCACAGCGATCGCCTGCCTTGATGCTTACGAGGCGACATCCGATATGACGTATTACAGCTTCGGGCAGCGCGTGGTAGAGGCGATGGTAGCGCGATTCTTCGATCCGGTTTCAGGGGGATTCTTTGACACCAGCCGCGCGTCTTCTCCTGATGAAAAAGTCCTCGGTGTTTTAGGGACACTACGCAAACCTTTTCAGGATTCTCCAACTCCCGCGGGAAATTCCGCTGCGGCCATTGCGTTGCTTCGCTTAAATTCCTACCTCAATGACGAAAGTCTGCGGGATAAAGCGGAGTTGACCATGGAGGTGTTAGCGGAATCCGCAGGCCGGTATGGAATATTTGCCGCCACGTATGGCATCGCGGGAGTGCTGTTTTCAGAAACCCACAGCCAAGTGGTTGTTATCGGTGACGGAGAATCGGCTGCAAAACTGTATGCGGCTGCGGTGCGTAGTTTCGCTTTCGGTAAGTCTGTCCTCAGGTTCAACGCGGATAGAGTTGTCCTGCAGAGTCTTCCCCCGGCGCTCGCGCAGACTCTTCCCGAAATTCCAGAGATTAAAACCGGGCTGAAAGAAGGGCAAGCGTTTGCGGTGGTTTGCTCAAACTACACTTGCCTGCCTTCCGTCTCAGACGCCGACGAGCTTTCTCACTTGCTGGAGGCGGTTACCGCGAAAAAATCCGCGAAGTAAACCGGGGTTCGTCGGGGCGATCTAGAGACGCTGCCAAAAAAGAGGGCCAACGCTTGCTTTCGCAAGGTCGGCCCACAAAGCCTGAAACCGTTTAGGGTAGTTTCAGATCTAGGGTCACAATTTATAGAAGCTGTTACTTAACGCAGTAACCAGGAGTGCATCCTGGCATTGGCCCGTGCCAAAGCGAGGTGCTCGGCACTGCCGCTGCTGCATAAGTACAAGCCATTCCTACCACCAGGATCAGGACCCTGATAGACAGTTTCATTGTTAGTTCTCCTTGACATTCGGGTCCCTGGGAGCGGAAAACCCGTGTGGGGAGGGATTATACAGATCGCGGTTTCGAAATCAACCCTTAATCGCCTGTAAGCACAAGCGACAAACAACGGGTCAAAGAACTCATGCCTTGGATTCTGCGATGTTCCTTAATTTTAAATGCTTTGGAAGGATCGGATTGAGGATTAGTAATTCGGGCGGCGAAGCTTCACAGGCGAACACGTGTTCGGATTTCAGG
>JBDUDA010000234.1:0-4867 GCA_040003205.1 Acidobacteriaceae bacterium
GAGCGGCCATCGTCTTGAGATCTGCCGTCACTCCAGCGCCCGAGGAGGGATCGAATCCGGCGATGGTCAAAACGACCGGTTGAAGGTCAGGCATAAGGCTATCTCTGCACTCTAAACCATTGAAAATAATAGTCGAGTATATTTTTCATGGTTGCGGTTTCCCACGGTACTTACTACTTAATAAACATCCAAGTAGCTGCCGGTACGGACGATCGGGGCCGTCGATCAAAAACTACAGTAAGTTACGTAAGCGATCTCTAACTACCTGGTTACCTTACTACAGGGTATTTTGGATTGACCAACCCTTCCCCAGACCATAGCATTTTATAAGCGATTGAGGCTCGCTGTAGCACCCGCAAGAAAATCTGTTATGCGAGGTGACGGAATGAGAACACGTATAGCTCAAAGTCTAGCCATGTTGTTGCTTGTGGGACTGGGCGCGGCCCAGGGACCCGGCAAAGCGGGCGAAAACCACAAATCATCGGTAGGACGAGTAGCGTCCAACCAAAAATCCAAGCCTTACCAGGCTGGAACGGCCTCGTGGTACGGGGCGTACTTTCAGGGCCGTGAAACGGCCAACGGCGAGAATTACGACATGTACGACATGACGGCCGCGCACCGGACGCTGCCCTTAGGCACGTTTGTCCGTGTAACGAACTTAGAAAACCGCAGGGCAGTCGTGGTGCGCATCAATGACCGCGGACCTTACGTGGGCGACCGAATCATTGACCTCTCATACAATGCCGCCCGCAGCCTGGATTTTAAGGATAAAGGCTTGCAAAAGGTGCGCATCGACGTGGTCCATCCCCGCGACACGGCTTCTATGATGGCTCCTGCATTGCTTCGTCCTGCGTCTTATCAAAGGTAAATCACAGAGGGCTAGATAGAACTGAAACAATCGGCTCGCGAGGGTAATCAATTCTCGCGAGCCGATTGCTTTCAGGTTACTTTCGTACCCAATACCCACGATTTCACAATCTGCCCCTGCTTCGAAGGGATGTATCAATGTGGGTGCCACGGAAAGAAATATCGATGGACACCCACCTGAAAAAGCTCATGTCGATCGACGAATATTTGGACAAGACATGTAACCGAGCTTTTGCAGCCCCCGATGAACCTAATCTGCGCGCAGGACCAGCGTGCCATTCGTGCGGCGCTCGAAGTGATGAATGAGATCTATTTGTGGAATGATTACACCCTGCCCGCCGACACCCTTGGCCGCCTCAGGAAGGCCCGGATCAATCTTCTGAAAATCTTGAGCGGCATACCGACGGAAGTCGGAATTCGAAAGTAACTTGGGCGTAGGTCGGCCGCTTAAACCTGGAGTTTGTCGCGTTGTCATCGCGTTGTCGGACTGAAACAAAATTCTCGCGTTGCCAAAGCTTCCATCAAACTATCTTCGGATCCAAAAAGTGAGAATGCATTCAAATTGGGTTCGTCGAGGACCTTCAATACCTTGGGTCGCTCGGTAGAAGGAATAATGAATTTGAAGCAAAAGCCCTGCTGATGGCGACCTGGATCAAACGCACCATCGTGTGCCTCGAACCACGACTCTTCCTCTTCAGACACGACGCACATCGTGTACTCACTCTGTTGTAGAACGTGCCGGCGGTGAGTCTTGACATGCGGACCCAAACGGTACACAACTCGCATATTGTTACCCGACACCCTTAATCTGAGTGCGGAGTAAGCGAAGATAGACACATTTTCAGATTCCGAGACTCTAGCAAACGCAAAGTATGCGGCCACGTATAGTGATCGAGTCCAATCCAAGAGTGGCGACGGGAATCCGTGGTGGCGCAAGTACGTCATGTATGCATACCATGGCCGCTCCCCGGCCCATAGCTCTTGGCTGAACCTGTCATAATCCCGAACTAAGCGATCGATCTCTGGGGTCTGGGGAATCGACCAAGAATGATCGGTCAAACTTTCAATCTGTGATTTAATACGGGAGATTATTGAATAATATTCTTGAAACTGCATCTTCGGCCGGTAACGATCGAGGGTAGTGCTGAGCGGCCAGTTCGAATTTTCTTGGCCACGAAACAACAAGACAGAACTACTATCATGCTCTTCTGCGCTGTCGAGTAACTGACGGCCATCAGCTACCTTTAGGACGAGTTCCTCCCATGTACGGACGTTCATTTCTTGCATTTGATTTGATCCGCCAGCCCTCACGCGATATAGAAAAACAGCTAATCACAATCAACCTGATTTAGGGCATAGTGTCAAGTAAGGCATCCCAAATCTGAAAGCACATCCTGACTGAAGCCCAACGAGCGATCTGGGTCGGAGTCGACCTACTTTGGCGGACACCTGGCTCATCGTGGAAAGCTGAAATCCTTTAAAAGCCGGGCAGGAGCTTAGACGTGGTAGCATCACGACGCCTAAAATGTGTTTTTAGAGTTGTACGTACCGAGAGAACTGCGCACCTTAACTGCTGACAGCTAAGTTATTGAAGAATTATGCCGAGCGTGGCTGATGAACGCCTGACTAGTCCTCGCGAGCGCCTGATCGTGGCCCTTGATGTTTCAACGCCTGCCGCTGCCCGAAAGATCGTGGACCAGGTTGGCGATTCGGCCTCCATCTACAAGGTCGGCATGCAACTGTTCACCGCTGCCGGTCCGCAATTTGTCCGGGACTTAGTTGCTTCCGGGCGACGGATTTTTCTCGACCTTAAATATCACGACATTCCAAACACGGTTGCTGCTGCCGTCGCGGACGCGGGGCGGCTTGGAGCTAGCATGCTCACCATCCACGCACTTGGCGGCGGCAAAATGATGCGGGCTGCTGCCGAAGCGGCGCGCCATACGAATCCTGCAATGAAGCTACTGGCGGTGACGGTGCTAACCAGCATGGACGATGCCGAACTCGACCAGGTTGGAGTGAAGGAAACGGTTTTGAATGAAGTCTTGCGGCTGGCCGGTCTCGCCTTAAAAGAGGGTTGCAGCGGACTTGTGGCCTCCGCTCAGGAGGCCTCCGCAATACGATCACAGTTTGGAAGAGAGTTCTTGGTGGTGACTCCGGGTGTCCGCCCTATCGGAGCCGATCATGGCGATCAAGCGCGGGTTGTCACTCCTGCACAGGCGATTGCTGCCGGAGCAAGCCACATCGTGGTAGGACGGCCAATCACGGCTGCACCCGATCCCGCGGCGGCTGCGAAATCCATACTCGAGCAACTGGATGCGGTAGCGACGCTATAGAAGTCCAATAACACTCGCGACCAAATTCGCGCCTAAAGCTTTTCGTAAAACTCGCATGCCGAGCAGGAAATAAAGATTCCTCCAGGAGTGCCGCGTTCGCGGTCCTTCACGCGCTTCACGATGCGGGTGGGTTTGCTGCACTTGGGGCAATCGGTGCTCTTGGAGGTGTCCATTACCTTTTTGCGGTCTGCTGTTTTTGCAATCTTTGCCATCTTAGTCTCCTGATCGAAGTGCCGGACCAAAAGGCCGGAGCTCTGAAATTCCTATCTCAATTCTTTAATTTGAAGTTACTCGGCTGGAACGGGCCGCTGAGGCAAGGTATCGAACCGATTCTCGTCGCCTTTAATTTTACATGAAGAACGCAAATAAGGTCGGCGCTGCGGGGACCATCGAATTCTTTCATCCAAAATTGTGATCCTCCGAATCATGTATTTGCGGAGTCCAAATCGTTGACAGCTCTTCCCTGCTGCCATAAGGTGTACCCATCATGTTGTCCCGCCGGCTCAACCACCATCGCCATTCTCATCATGCGCACCGCATGCGGGGTGGATGTGTGTAGCTGAGTCAAAGGTAAACAGCAATCACAGAATCCGGCCCGCTGAAGCGAAATCGCCCAGCGGGCTTTTTATTTGTAATTCAAATCGATCAACTATGACGACTCCAATACAAGACTACACACAGGCCATCGAACTCGATTTCGACAAGATGTTGGGAATGATTCCCGCGATCGTGCAGGACGCAGCCAGCGGCGACGTGCTCATGGTGGGCTTTATGAATCGCGACGCCTGGCAGCGCACGCTGCGCGTCGGCTATGTGACTTTCTTCAGCCGTACTCGCAACCAGCTTTGGACAAAAGGCGAAAGCTCCGGCAACCGTCTGAAATTGCTTTCCGCGAGTACAGATTGCGATCATGACACGCTGCTTCTTCAAGTGAGCGTGGAAGGCGAGGGGCTGGTGTGTCACGAGGGAACCCGCTCCTGCTTCACCAAGCAGATATCGCTTTCGCCAAACGGCATCTCCGCACGCGCGGACTCTCTCGCCGAGGACGGCCAATGAAGCTGCGACTCGGCATTCCAAAAGGCAGTTTGCAGGACGCAACCCTGCAACTGTTCGCGCAAGCGGGATTGCAAATTCACACCACTTCGCGATCGTATTTCGCTGCCACGGCGGATCCCGAGATCGAGTGCATGCTGATTCGCGCACAAGAGATGGCCCGTTACGTGGAGCACGGAGCTCTTGATGCCGGGCTCACCGGCTACGATTGGGTAGTGGAGAGCGGGCTCGAAGTGGAGTCTGTCGCTGACCTGGTTTATGCAAAGCAGAGCCGTGAGAAAGTTCGCTGGGTACTGGCCGTGCCGGAAGACTCCCGCTTCCAGCGGCCCGAAGATTTGTCCGGATGCACCATTGCGACTGAACTGGTGAACGTAACGAGAAGATACTTTCAGGAGCGAAAAGTTGACGTGCGAGTCGAGTTTTCCTGGGGAGCGACCGAAATTAAACCTCCCATGCTGGCGGACGCCATCGTCGAAGTGACCGAAACCGGCAGTTCCCTGCGTGCGAACCATCTGCGAATTCTGGCGAATGTGCTGGAATCCAACACGCAAATTATCGCGAACAAGTCCGCTTGGGCGAATTGCGAAAAGCGGCGGAAGATCGAAAATCTC
>JBDUDA010000038.1:0-16395 GCA_040003205.1 Acidobacteriaceae bacterium
GACCTAAGCAAAAGCGCGAGGGTTGTGGTGTCGGGCGGCCTGAGTTCTGACAATGTGGGCGAGGCAATCCGTATACTTAAACCCTGGGGAGTGGATGTCGTCTCTGGAGTAGAGGCCGCACCTGGCAAAAAAGACCCCAGAAAAGTGCGGGACTTTGTGAAGGCTGTCCGCGAAGCAGAGCAGAACTTATAAAACGAGAATAGATAAAAGATGGCAAGCGCAACTTTACCTACTAAAAAAATGCTGACTGGCAAGAAGCCTTCGGGAAAAGCCGGCGTTCTCGGACGGTTCGGTGCCTACGGAGGTCGCTATGTTCCCGAAACCCTGATCGCTGCGCTGGAAGAATTGGAGCGCGAATACGAAAAAGTAAAGCGCGATCGCGGATTTCAGCGCGAGTTGGCGGACCTGCTACATAACTATGCGGGACGTCCGACGCCGCTGTTTTATGCTGCGCGTCTGACCAAAAAACTTGGCGGGGCGAAGATTTATCTCAAGCGCGAAGACCTGCTTCACACGGGCGCGCACAAAATCAATAATTGTCTGGGACAAGCGCTGCTGGCGCGTCGCATGGGCAAGAAGCGCATCATCGCCGAGACCGGCGCGGGCCAGCACGGTGTCGCTTCGGCGACCGTGTGCGCGCTCTTCGGATTCGAGTGCGTCGTCTACATGGGCAACGAAGACATGCGCCGCCAGGAGCTGAACGTTTTCCGCATGCGCATGCTGGGCGCCGAAGTCAGGGGAGTGAGTTCGGGATCGCAGACTTTGAAAGACGCTATTAACGAGGCGATGCGGGATTGGGTTACGAACGTCCGCACCACGCACTATCTGCTGGGAAGCGTGTTGGGGGCGCATCCATATCCAACCATGGTGCGTGACTTTCATAAGGTGATTGGACGCGAAGCACGCGCGCAGATTATGAAGGCTGAAGGCAAATTGCCTACCGCGATCATCGCCTGCGTCGGCGGTGGCTCCAATGCCATTGGGGTGTTTCACGAATTTATTAAAGACAAGAAAGTCCAGCTCATCGGAGTCGAGGCCGGCGGACGCGGCGAAGAACTTGGATCGCACGCATCGCGTTTTCGCGGTGGCTCTCCCGGCGTTTTACAAGGCACCTATTCTTATGTGCTCCAGGATTCAGCGGGGCAGATTGCGAACACGCATTCCGTCTCCGCGGGACTGGACTACCCTTCTATCGGCCCCGAACATGCCTGGTTGAAAGATTCCGGGCGCGCCGAGTACGTTCCGGCGTCCGATGCCGAAGCTCTTGAAGCTTGCACGGTTCTCGCGCGTACCGAGGGAATTATTCCTGCCCTAGAATCAGCGCACGCAGTTGCCGAGGCCATCAAGCGCGTGCCCAAGATGAAGAAATCGGATGTCGTCATCGTGAATGTTTCTGGACGCGGCGACAAGGACATGGGCATCCTCACGGAGAAACTTAAAGTCGAATAGAACGAGCCGCCGCGAAATAGTCTCAAAACGTTTTTGCAACTCAAATTCTCAAAATGCCTATTTCTTTCAACAAGCGTCCGTCGCTGGTAGCCTATGTGACCTGCGGCGATCCCGATTTGCATACCACTCGCGACGTTGTGCTGGCTGCGATTGATGCGGGCGCGGAGATCATCGAGCTGGGAGTCCCGTTCAGCGATCCGGTGGCAGACGGCCCAGTGATCCAGCGCGCCAGCGAAAGGGCACTCCGCAAAGGGACTACGCTGCAAGATGTTCTTCGGCTGGCAAAAGAAATCCGTCAGAAATCCGGAGCAGGAATAATTATCTTTTCCTATCTCAATCCGGTAATGCGCATGGGAGTTGCCAGATTCGGCGCAGCCGCGCAGGATGCCGGAGTGGATGGAGCGTTGATAACAGATCTTCCCATGGAAGAGGCGCATAGCTACCTTGAAGAAATGCGGTCGCGAAAGTTGCACACGGTGTTTCTAGCGGCGCCCACCAGCACCGACCAAAGGCTTGAGCAGATTGCGGATGCTTCCACCGGCTTCGTTTATGCCGTGTCTCGCACCGGAGTTACGGGAACGCAGAAGCAATTACCGGAAGACGCGCAAAATCTCGTCCGACGTTTGCGAAAGAAAACGAAGCTGCCAATCGCGGTCGGCTTCGGCATCTCAACCGCCGAACAATTTTCCGCCGTAGCAAAATACGCGGACGCGGGCGTGGTAGGCAGCGCAATCGTACAGACGATCGAGCGTAATCCCGGCATGGAAGCGAAAGCTGTGGCACAATTCATAACACAATTATTGGCGTCCGGCCGCAAGCCAGCTTAAGTGCGCCGGATTCATATTCAATCGTTAGTCTCTATGGATATATCGGGTTGGCGACAGAAAATTGATGAGATTGACCGCAAGCTGGTCGAGCTATTAAGCCAGCGGGCGCAGGCGGCGCACGAAATCGGTAAATTGAAACGCGACGCTGGATTGCCAATTTACGAGCCCGATCGCGAGCGGGCAGTGTTTGCGAACACGACAAAATTGAACGCAGGTCCGCTAGCCGACAAAGACCTGCTGAGAATTTACGAACGCATCATGGACGTGATGCGCCAGATTCAAAGAGAAGAAATCGCTCCACAAAAAGTGGGAGCAGACGAAGGTTCACGAGATACAGAACTAGATTCAGATGTAAATGATTAAAGTGGAATTACGGACCATCAGCTAGAAGCTAGAAGCCAGAAGCTGAAAGCTGAGAGCACACAGCATATCCATGATCGTAGCAATGCAAGAAACGGCGACCCAGGAGCAGATCCAACAGGTGATTGAACACCTGGTGGCGATGGGATTCTCCGTCCACCGCACCACCGGCGAGCGCCAGACTGTGTTGGCGGCGGTCGGCGCGCGGGTTGATTTCGACACGAGAAATCTGGAAGTGTTGTCTGGAGTTGAGCACGTCCACCGCATCAGCGCTCCTTACAAACTCGCGGGGCGAAGCTTTCGGCCTGAAGGAACCGTCGTTGAATTTGCCAACGGCGTAAAGATCGGCGGCAACGAAGTCGTGGTAATTGCCGGACCGTGCTCGGTGGAATCCCGCGAGCAACTTTTCACCGTTGCCGAACAGGTCGCCAAGCATGGTGGGCGCGCCTTGCGCGGAGGCGCTTTCAAACCGCGTAGCTCTCCTTATTCTTTCCAGGGGATGGGTCTGGAAGGGCTGAAACTGTTGCGCGAAGCAGGAGACAAATTCAATCTTTTAGTTACCAGCGAGGTCATGGAAATATCCCAGATCGCGCTGATGCTCCCCTTCGTTGACATCTTTCAGGTGGGCGCGCGCAACATGCAGAATTTTAATCTGCTGCGCGAACTGGGAAAAGTAAAGAAGCCCGTGTTGCTCAAGCGCGGCATTGCCGCCACCATTGAAGAACTGCTGCTATCGGCCGAATACATCATGGCGGGCGGAAATTATGAGGTCATCCTGTGCGAGCGCGGCATTCGAACTTTTGAAACTTACACCCGCAATACTCTCGATATTTCCGCCATCCCCATCGTGCATAAACTTTCGCATTTACCCATGGCGTCCGATCCTTCGCACGGCACCGGGATTCGCGACAAGGTTGCGCCTATGGCCCGTGCCTCGGTGGCCGCGGGTGCGGATGTTTTGCTGATGGAAGTCCATCACGATCCTGACCATGCGCTTTCGGACGGCGCACAATCGCTTTATCCCGAGCAATTCTCCAAGCTGATGGATGAGCTGCGAATGATAGCTCCAGCGGTCGGACGCAAAATCGCCTAATTTTCTGCACTGATGTTTCTTAATCCATGCCCATACGCCAGATCACGATTGTGGGCACGGGACTAATCGGCAGCTCCATCGGTCTTGCTCTGAAAAAGAATGGCTTCAAAGGACGCATTGTCGGATGCGACCGCGCATCCGTGCTGAAACAGGCACGCGCGAAGGGGGCAATCCACATCGGCTATCTCGATTCAGCGGACGCCGTGCGCGACAGTCAGGTGATCGTCTTGGCAACTCCAGTTGGCGCGATCATTGATTTGATCGGCGCCATCGGCCCTACTCTCCCTCCCCAGACTTTGCTCACGGATGTCGGCAGTACCAAAGCAGAAGTCCTCGCGAAGGCGCAGCAACAATTTGGCAGGAAAGTCGGGACAAGTTTTCTCGCGGGACATCCCATGGCGGGCAAGGAGCAAGCCGGAGCCGAACACGCAAGCGCGGACTTGTTCGAAGGCGCAACCTGGTTCATCACTCCGTCTCCCAGACAGAAACTGAATAGCGGCCCGGTCGCGGAATTTTTACGGTGGATAAAGAAGACAGGCGCGCGCGTCGTGACCATTGATCCGCAAGAGCACGACCAGTTATGCGCGTGGATCAGTCATCTTCCGCAAATGATTTCGACCGCACTGGCGGCGGCGCTGGTCGAAGAGTACGGAGAAGACGCGCCCCTGCTCGATGCCGGGGGGCGCGCGTTGCGCGAGATGACGCGCATCTCCGGTAGTCCATATTCAATGTGGCGCGATATCGCGCTGACTAACAAGAAAAGCATTCAGCGCGCTCTGCTCACGTTAGAACAGCGACTGGCGCACATCCGCGAAAATCTTGATACCCGAGAATTAGCATTAGAGTTCGAGCAAGCACATCATCTGCGACAGCCGGCTGCGAAGCTTGGCAGGCGAAGAGTTTCGCAAAAGGTCTGAGAGCAAGTGTTGGCGCTCTAAAAATTAATTTGGTTTAGAATTCCATCCCTATGAACAAGGTCGTCGCCAGCGCGGACGAAGCCATCAGCGACGTTTCTGATGGCGCCACCATCATGTTTGGCGGCTTCGGGCTTGCGGGCATTCCAGAAAATCTCATCCGCGCCCTTGCCCGTAAGGGCGTGAAAAATCTGACGACCATCAGTAACAACGTGGGCGTGGATGGCTTAGGCATGGGGGTTCTTTTGGAGGCGGGACAAATCGTCCATCACATTGGGACTTATGTAGGCGAAAATAAATTGCTGGAACAAATGGTGTTGCAAGGCCGCGTTCGCTTGGATCTGGTGCCGCAAGGAACATTTTCTGAGCGCATTCGAGCCGGCGGAGCCGGCATCCCAGCATTCTTCACTCCAACTGGCGTAGGCACGATCGTCGCCGAACTTAAAGAAGTGAGGGAGTTCGACGGACGTCCGTATCTGATGGAACTCGCTCTGAAAGCTGACTTTGCATTCATCAAGGCATGGAAGGGCGACCAATGGGGAAATCTGGTTTATAGAAAAACCGCCCGCAATTTCAATCCCATGATGGCGACCGCCGCAAAAGTCACAATCGCGGAAGTCGAAACCTTAGTTGAGGTTGGCGAGTTAGAGCCTGATCTGATTCATACTCCCAGTGTGTATGTGAAGCGCATCTTCCAGGGAGAATTGTACGAAAAGAAAATTGAAAAACGAACGGTGAGGGTAGCGAGCTAACCTTGTCTCAGCAGATCAATTCCGAAAGAAAAGACACTGGCGCCGAAAAGCGCGAGGGCATCGTAAAGCGGATTGCTCGCGAGCTCCGCGACGGGTTCTATGTAAATCTCGGCATCGGCATGCCAACGCTGGTGGCCAATTATGTCCCGCAAGGCATGCATGTGATTCTTCAAAGTGAAAACGGAATGCTCGGCATCGGGCCCTACCCCCTCCAGGGCGAAGAGGACTGCGACCTAATCAACGCGGGCAAAGAGACCGTAAGTGAAATGGCAGGGACGTCATATTTTTCGAGCGCCGATTCTTTCGCAATGATTCGCGGCGGACACATTGATCTCAGCGTCCTGGGAGCAATGGAAGTAGATGAAGCAGGAAATCTGGCGAATTGGATGATCCCCGGCAAAATGGTAAAAGGCATGGGCGGCGCCATGGATTTGGTCGCGAGCGCGCGCCGCGTGATCGTGGCCATGGAGCATACAACCAAAGACCTCCAACCGAAGATTTTAAAGAAGTGCACCCTGCCGCTTACCGGGATGAGAGTCGTAAATATGATCGTCACCGAGATGGCCGTGATTCAGGTGATGGACGCGGGGCTGGTGCTGGAGGAAGTCGCGGAGGGATTGACGCCAGAAGATGTGCAGAAAGTGACCGGTGCAAAGCTGATCGTCAGCCCAAGCTTAAAATCCATGTCATGCTGAGCGCAAGAGCCTCTTCGGCACGAAGAGGTTCTGAAGTCGAAGCATCCCTATAGCGCCGCGTGTTCTGGGGAGTAGGGATCCCTCGGCTTCGCTCGGGATGACAGGGAATTCTTGAAGGGTGAAAAGCGGTTTCTATTCCTCACCAAGACTCTTTACCCGCGCCCCCTCGAACTCATCTCCCTTTTGCCAGCCCACGACTGAAGGTAGGCCCGCGGCCTCCCATCCCAATGCAAATCCGAAACGCGCCATCGCGGCGTCACCGGTGAAGTCCATGTCAGCACGATATTCGTCGCTGGGTTGATGGTAGTGTTTTTCGTTATATTCGTCCGCCTGCTGCAGTCCCCATGCCTCGTCGTGGCCCTTGTATTTCATGCCTTCGCCGATGGAAAACGATGGAATGCCGACGCGCGCCAGGCTGAAGTGATCGGAGCGGTAATAGTGTCCCGCCTCAGGATGAGAGTCAGGACGAATTTCCAGCCGAAATTCTTTTGCCGTGGCCTCAACGTTCGGATAAAACGTGGTGCGTTCGGAACCGGCAACCTCTACCTCTTCGGGCGGACCAATCGGCGGCAGATCGTCGTAGTTGAGATGGAGAGATATTTTTCCCGCTGCTATCGGGGGATGCTTTCCCAGATATGCGGAACCCAGCAAGCCCTGCTCTTCGGCCGTGACCGACGCAAAAATAATTGAGCGCCGCGGTTTGACCGCAGCTTCGCCGAAAACGCGCGCCAGCTCGAGAAGCACTCCGCAGCCGGTGGCGTTATCATCGGCCCCGTTATAAATGTTGTCTCCCGGCATATCTTTGCGAATTCCGAGATGATCGTAGTGCGCGGTGTACATAATCGCTTCAGTCTTTAATCTCGAATCGGCACCGGGAAGCATCCCGATCACATTGTTCGATTCGAAGGAGCGTATTTTGCTGACCATGTGCGCCTCTAATTTCGCCCGCATTGGCACGGGATGAAAATCACGCGAGACCGCACTGGCTATCATCTTCTCGAGATTCTGTTCACTACTGCCCGCCAATTTCTCTGCAACGTCCAACTGAATCCAGGAAGCGACTTTCAATTGCGGAGCTCCATCCAGCTTCAAAAACGATTTTTCGCCAGAATTAGAATTGCGGACTACTTCCCAAGGGTAGCTGGCCAGGTCGGCACGATGAATCAGGATCACTCCCATCGCGCCTTTGCGGGCGGCTTCTTCATATTTGTAAGTCCAGCGGCCATAGTAGGTGAGCGCTTTACCTTTGAAAAAGCTCTCGTCATCCGATGGTGGTTCGTTCACGAGCATCAGTAGGACCTTGCCCGTCACGTCCGCGCCCTTGTAATCGTCCCATTTGTATTCGGGCGCTTCGATTCCATATCCCACGAAAACAATGTCAGCGTCCACGTCGGATTGCGTTTGCTGGGTTTGGTCATATCCCACGTATTGATCGAGCGGCTTGAGGGGCATGGGCTCGCCCTTGGACGGGACCAAAGTGAAGGTAGTTTCGGGCGCGGTTGTGACGCCGACCATCGGAACCCGTTGCATGAAAGTTCCGTTGTCGCCCATGGGCTTGAGACCTGCAAGCGCGAACTGGGTTGCAATGTATTCGGCTGCGATGTCGCCTCCGCGTTGTCCGGTGCCACGGCCTTCGAGGAGATCATGAGCGAGGAATTTCACGTGCGAGCGAATGTGTTCGGGATCAATCTTCTGCATGGCGGCAAAACCGCCACTGGGGAGTTGGATGGAAGCTCCGGCCCCTTGCTGCCTCCCCCGCGAATTCGAAGAAGAATGCTTCTGTGCAACGCAGAAATTGATTGAGACAGCCACGATCCAAAACCAAAAGAACACGATTCGCATTGGTGAGCTCCTGACAGGATGCCGCGAGATAACCCAACATATTACGTGTAAACACACGCAGCCGCCGAATCCCTAAAACCGCAACCAATTTGATGAGGCTTGCCCGCGACCGCGGGCTAGTTTTTAGATCCTCAACCGGCGCGGAAGTCAGCAACTTCTTCGCCCACCCGAAACACTGGAATCGATTCCGCTCCCAGAGAGTCGGCGTTTGCGATGATCTGCTCGATATCATGCCGTGACCAGCCGACACTTGAGACTTCGATCTTTCCAGTTGCGCCGATCCAATAAATCGTTGGCACGTTGGTCAGACCATAACTATTAGAAACGGGATAGGAGTGAGTGTCATCCAGCAGAACTGGGAAAGTGACCCCGAATGTTTTGATAAATTCCGCCGTGTCGTCCTTGTCATTCTGCGAAATTCCCACGAGCGAGAGATTTGACCCGCGATGCGCCTGGTAAAGGCGCTCCAAATAAGGGAACGCATACTGGCACGTGGGACAAGATACCTTAAAAAACGCCAGTACCACCGGCCCCCGGCTGCGCGCCTCGTGCAGAGAAAACGTCTTGCCGTTCATGTCTGAAAGGGTGAAGTCGGGAGCAAATGTTCCCGGAGTAAGAGCAGCCATGTTTGGTCCCTTCGATTTATAAAGATGAAGCCAGCTTCCGATCCAGCGCATTAGATGATCTCAGCGGCAACCAGGATTTTTCGCGCCAAGCCGGTAAGCGCCACCTTTTCTATCTGCGACTCCAACACCCACTTGCCAGACATATCGAGGGGAGGAATGCTTACACAGGCCACCCGCACAACATAATCCGTTACCGTGATCGAGTGTCGCAGCGTGAGGTTGGATTTGCAATCGGCCGCCACTATTTCCGGAAATTCCCACATTCCCGGCATGAGCGACTCATCCTTGTGCCGCTGCACCAGAAAAACTGAGCCCGCTTGACGAGGTAGCGCGTAATGAATTTCTCTCTTCCTTTGGCGCGTGATCTTTCCTTTCTGCTTTAGATCACCCTTTGTCACACACAGGTCGAATATCGGACAAACCGTACAAATAGGGTTGCGCGGAAGGCATACCATAGCCCCGAGTTCCATCATTGCCTGATTGAAGTCTCCCGGTTGGTTGTGGCTCAACAGAGTCTCGGCAAGCGCCCAGACCTGCGGGAGCAGAAGATCAGAGCCGACGACCCGACGCAGAACGCGCTCGACATTCCCATCCACGGCTGCTGCCGGCTCCTCGAAGGCGATGCTGGCGATGGCGGCTGCGGTATACCGGCCAATCCCGGGAAGCTTGCGCAGCGATTCGGCAGTGGACGGAAACTCGCCGTTCAATTCCTTCACAATCGTTTTCGCCGTGAGGTGAAGCATGCGGGCACGGCGGTAATAGCCGAGGCCGCTCCAAACCGCCAGGACGGAAGCCTCGCGCGCGGCGGCCAATCTTTTGATCGTAGGGAAGCGGGTCAGGAAACGGCGATAGTGATCAATCACCGCTGCGACGCGGGTTTGCTGCAACATGATTTCGGAGAGCCACACGCGGTACGGATCGCGATCCACTCTCCAGGGCAGATCGCGACGGTGGCGCTTGTACCAGTTCAGAAGAAGTGTTCGAAAGACGCCCTTTTTCGAAGCGAGGATGGCGAGATTGCGGCTCTGCCCCTTTTTTCTGGCGCGTCTCTGTGAGGTGGCTGCGGGCACTGGTGCTTTTAGGTTACTAAAAAAGGTCAGGATCAGGTCCCTCGACGGCTCTCGGGATGACACTGCCGGGCCCGGGATGACAGCAGCGCTCCCGGGATGCCAATTCTCAACCCATACCCGAGACACCGATAAGGGACTTGAATGGAAGCTCTTCGCAATATAGAAAAGAAAACAGCAATTTTAGTACGGTTTCAGGCATTTTTCCGTCGTCAGACGCATCTTAAAACTCAAGGATTATTGTGAGTTCAACAATTTTGAGATCATTTCTCCTGACTTTTTGCGTTGCCTATGTGGCTGCTTTCGCAACCAGTTGCGGCGGCGGGTCAACGCCTTGCTCCGGTGCGAATTGTGGTGGGAACAGCGGAGGCGGTGGCAGCGGCTCCTTGACGGCTCAGAATCCCGTCACGGTCACCGCTAACAACGATACCCCTGGAGTCAACGTCGCTGTCGCTGCCCCCGCTTCGACGACTATTCCCGATGTGGAATTCCTCGGTGCTGACGGAACTGGAAACGCATATCCTACTGGAGACGTCGTGTTTGTAGGTTCAACCGCCAGCGTGCTCGTCTTTGGCGCGGGAGTTACACCGACGATGCAGATAAGTTTTTCCGGACCGCCCGATATCGCGATTGGCACACCGCAAAGTATTACCGCAACGGATGGCACTCCCGGATTACGCTTCAGCATATCGGTAGACCCAGCGGCAGCGTTTGGAGCCCGCACCCTGATTCTTCAGAGCACTAACAACGACGTCACCACGCTGGCCGGCGCTCTGGAGGTCCAATGAGCAAAAAGCCAGCTTTGATTTTCGCGGCGCTTCTGATTGCCGCATGCCTCGTTTCCGCCACTACCGTGATCCCGCTTTCGCTGGAACAATTAACGAGGGCTTCCACTCACGTGATTGAAGGAAAAGCTCTGGAAACCTGGTCCAAATGGAATGACTCCCATAGCTTCATCCTGACTTACACGCGCTTCGAAGTGCAGAGAGCCCTAAAGGGACAAGCTCCTTCGACAGTGGTTGTCCATCAATTGGGTGGCAAGGTCGATGGAGTTACGCAAAAAGTTTCCGGAGTTCACCTCTGGAATTCCGGGGAGAAAGCGGTGCTTTTCCTTCGTCCCGGTCAAATCCGTGATGGAAGCTTCGTGGTCACCGGCCTGATTCAGGGCAACTTTCAGATGATGAAATCTGACAAAGGCGATATTCGAGTTTCCAATGGCGTTCCCGATGCCTCCGCTTACAAAGTTAAGAGAAGTCAGCTCACCACTTTTCGGGGCAGCGCGGTGACTTTGCAGGAATTGGAATCTCGAGTGCAGAAGGCAGCCAAGCAATGAAACTTAAATGGATGACCATCGCTGGGCCTGCCGTGGTGCTGGCGATACTTTTTTATATGTCGAGGCCCGCGAAGTCGTACTTGTTCGAAGGCTCAGGAAGCGGTACCACATTTACTTCCACCGCCTGGTCGCCCTCCTCATTTCCCATTCAATGGTCTATCAATCCTGCGAGGAGTGCGGCGATCGTAGGGAATGCGACGGTCACAAATGTGATCATCAATTCTTTCGCCACCTGGGAGAAAGCTCCCAACACGGCACTGGCGGTCGCGTCGCCTTCCACATCCACCATCAATAACGATCAGGTGCCGAACGGCGTGAACCTTGTGTGCTTTGTGTGTACCGGATCCAGCCTTGACTTCAGCAACACCGACGGCACGCTTGCCTTGACTCTCACCTCATCCACCAGCAACGGGCAAATCACCCAGGCGGACATCTTTTTTAACCCGAGTCCGGGCATATCGGGGCAACCCGGGTGCTTCGTCACCGACGGCGTTCCGGCGGGCGGTAATCCATGCCCGGCGACTACTCCGGCCACTGTACCCCAAGATCTGCAAACGGTTGCCACCCACGAGATCGGACATTTTTTCGGTCTCGACCATTCAGTTATCACGCGCGCCGTAATGTATCCTTTTGCGCCCACGGAATTAACTACGCTGAGCTACGACGATGTGGCGGCAATATCATTTCTAAATCCCAAGTCGACCCCTGATGTGGCCACCGGAACAATTTCAGGCACCGTCACCAACGGCGCGAGTGGAGTCTTCGGCGCGCATGTGTTCGCGAACTCGAATAGCAGTGCCGATCCGTACGCAGCATTGCCCAACACATTCAGCCCGGTACGCAAATCGCCGATCGGCACCCTGACTTTTCCAAACGGAACGTATCAGATATCGGGTCTCCCGCCTGACAGTTATGTCGTCATTGCGGAACCGTTGGACGGTCCAGTGACTAACTCGAACGTAGATTGGGCAAGCGCCTGGGGACAAACCAGCGTGCAGTCGAACTTCACCACTAGATGGCACTAATTTTCGCCGGAAAACACTATTTTCGTCCCGGAGCTTTATTAAAGACCTGCTTTTGTGAGTTGACCGGGCCGTACGCCTTCGAAATAATGAATGAGCTTGCCATCCCCAGAGAACTTCGTGGCCGCTTCGTCCACAGATTCGAGTAATGGTTATGACCGACTTCAACCGCAAGGTCGAGGAAGCCTCGACACGGGTCAACAAATCCGTGGCAGACGCCGCCGAACTTATCGAGAAGGAAACTGCCGACCTGATCCGCTATTTGAACAGCGAGGTAGTCCCGGCGGTCCGACAACATTCCACCAAAGCGCTGCGAGTCGCGGCGGAGAAGCTCGCCACTTTCGCCGATTACATGGAGAAGCACCCAACACCCCCAAAGTAGTCCGCTCCCCAGTGCCATTCTTTCTTTTCTTCATGTTGCTTTTTGCCCTCGCGGGTTGCAGCAAACACAATCAGGCCAGAGTAGACGTTCCACCGCCACCTCCTCCATTGGCGGAAACGGAATCCCGATCCCGTCGGGATTCCGTTGGCGAAACCAAAAAGCCCATTGACCCTGCGAACAGTGACAAGAACAGCCCGAGCGAAGAACCTGTCAAGGCTCCGCTAAACTCCGGATCCACGATGGTGGAAACCGGCCTCGCGAGCTGGTATGGAGCTCCGTTTCATAACCGCAGATCGTCGAATGGGCAGATTTATGACATGAATGCCATGACGGCGGCCCATCGAACCCTTCCACTGGGCTCCGTCGTCAGGGTGACAAATCTTAAGACTGGAAGCTCGGCGGTCGTGCGAATCACCGACCGCGGCCCCTTTATCAAAGGACGCATTCTCGATCTCTCGCTCGCTGCAGCCAAGAAAACCGATGTCTGGCGCGCAGGAATCTCACGAGTGCGGCTTGAGGTCTTGAATACACCCGCTTCGCTTGCAACTGGGGGACGCTGGGCAGTCCAGATCGGCGCATTCAAAGAGGAAGACGGCGCCACGACTCTTGCCAGTCAACTGACACGGCGTTATCACACGGCCAGGATCTCCAGCTTTAGCAGTCCGGTCGGGGATTGGTGGGTACGGGTGCGTGTCCAGGGAGATGACCGCAATCGCGCGGAGAGAGTGGTGAGTGAGACTACGACGGTCGAGGGAACCAGCTTTCTCGTCCGGCTCGATTGACAGAATTCTGTTTCACGGAAGCGCTATGAATGATTGTCTGTTCTGCCGCATTATCAGCGGGGAGATTCCCGGCAAAAAGGTATACGAAGACGAGCACACGTACGCCTTTGAAGACCTGCATCCCCAGGCCCCCACGCACGTCTTAATCGTGCCAAAGAAACACATTCGAGGATTACGAGAAGCAACTTCCGAGGACGCCGACGTGATCGGGCGTTGCCATCTCGCGGCCGCTCAAATCGCGCGCGAAAGAAGCATTGAGAATGGTTACCGCACAGTGCTGAACGTGGGCGCACAGGCAGGACAGTCAGTATTCCATCTGCATGTGCATCTGATTGGCGGAAGAAATCTGAGCTGGCCTCCGGGATAGGCGCAACGCTTTTGGACCTTGACCGGAGCCGAACTACCTAGTTCGTGAGTTCTTCCTCGGGAGCTCCGTGGCGGCGCAGCAATTGCGGCAGATTCTGCGAGAAGGCTGAGCGCGGCAACACCATGTCACATCCCACTTCGTGAGCTTTTTGCTTCAGATCACCCTGCACGTGGGAAAGAAATCCAATCATTGAGGTGCCGTTTTTCAGCTTTGTTTTTAACTTCGGAATCAATACCAACGGCTTGGCATTCGCATTATTCATGTCGAAAATTATCAGAGACGGTTTCTCTTCGCCATTCTGCTTGACTCTGTCCATCAGATCTTTTTCGGTTTTGACGAATTCCACCTTCACGTTGAGCTTGCGTCCGGTTTCCTGAATCTTCGCCTGAAAGAACAAGTCGTCAACGAAGGCGAAAATGCGAGAAGGGCTATCGGCGCGATTGGGCAACGGCTCGGGATCCATTTGCGGATAGGAAACCTCAAATCCGGCGCGCCTCGGGCGGGCTGGCCTGCCATTACCGCCCCCACCATTCTGGTTGGCGCGATAGCTGTGGTCCATGGGTGCGCTGTAAATTCCGCCTTGTTGCTGGCGGTCGCGTCCGGCGGGCTGCCCGCCACGGTTAGGAGGACGACGTCCTCGCCTTCGCCTATTTCTCCCTCCTCCGCCTCCGGAGGGATTTCCTGGTCCTGCATTCATATTTTTCTCGTTTGGTCTGTGCTTTGTGGATTGAGAAAGCTTCCTTCTCGATATCCATTTCCAGGGCCATTGGTTAGCAGCTTGTACGCCGAGCGCACTTGAGCGAATAACAAAGCGGCTGCAGATAAGTGAAAATAATCTATTGTCCGTTTGGCGCCTGGAGCTATGGGCGCGGAGGGCCAGCTGGAACAAGGCCGTTGAGATCACAATGATGGTACCGCTCGCGGCACAGGAAGCGCAAGTCCAAACTCCCCTTAATTTACACAGAAGTAACAGAAGCCTTGCCAGCCAGGGGTTTCAACCTTCGCCGACTATAATCGAACTTACTCTGATGTAACGGCGCGCGCCCACGTTTCGGATTGTGCCAGAAGCGAGGCAGCATCGCTGGCACTTAGCGAGAGCACATTTGCCAACGCGTTGGCGACCTGCATATCTTTTGCCTCAAGCGTGATCATGAGTTGGTATAGGGGACGCAACCGGCCGACGCCACCTAAAAGGACCGCTTTGATTTCCTGATCGAGCGGAACATTTTCCAGGATTCTGGCCATTGGGGTTTCCAGAATTGCGTCCATCCGAGATAACAGGCCGAGCAGAAATAAATCTGTTTCCCCGGTCGGAAGCTTCGGAGACAGCAATTCGCATAAACGCGCTCGCACCAGCGCCGAAAATACCAGCTCGGTGGATTGGTGTTGCTCGGGTGCCAGGGTGGTAACCAGGCGAATCCAGCGCCGGACCTCGCGTTCCCCCATCATTGCGAGCGCCTGCTGAACCGAGCGAATCTCAGTCGCGAAACCGAAGGCGTCGGAGTTCAAGTATCGAAGCAGGCGATAGCAGAGAGAAGCTTCGCCTTTGATAATGTTTTCCAACTCCAGCGGATCGAGATTTGGCTGCTGGGTGATTTGCAAGAGACGCAAATAGCCGGCGCGATTGGCGGGGATTTTTCGCGCCTCCAAAATCTCCGGCTTACTAAAAAAATAACCCTGGAAATAAAGGAACCCTGCCGCTTTGGCAGCCGCGAATTTCTCTTTCGTTTCCACTTTCTCCGCCAGCATTCGCGACTTCCATGGTCCGTAGCGCTTAACCAGGGCCGCGCACTCTTCGGGAGATTTCCTCCGTACGTCTACCTTGAGAATATCTACCAGGTGAGTAAGTTTTTCGCGCGGATCATTCATTACAAAGTTATCCAGCGCGATCAAATAGCCGGCTTCTTTCAATCGCTGACACGCGGCGATCACCAGGTCGTCAGCCGGAACGTTGTCTACAATCTCCACTACCGTCTGAGTGGATGGAAGCAGAGTGATGTAGTCCTTGAGCAGGATTTCACGCGTGCAATTCATGAAGCCGCGTTTGCCATCACAAAGCATGTCGAGACCCATCAGCATGGAACTATCGAGCATGCTGCGGGAGGCAGCTTCGGGATCGGTGGAATGAAAGTGGTCTTCGACGCCATCGCGAAAAAGTAGCTCGTAACCAAAAACTCTTTCGTTGGCGGTAAAAATCGGTTGCCGGGCCACAAAACAGGTATTCGGCTTAGCAGGCAGCTTGCGGTTGTCACCCAGCGCGGTCAAGGGACTTGCCATATTGAACCTATCGGCCAAACTCGAAGAAAAATTAGACGTTCTTCATCTGGGAAAGGAGCCTGGCTGCCGACCTACATGCAGACTAAAGTCTGCTCCCGGCTACTGCCCTTTCCGTCTTGCGCGGCATCACTTGCACCAGGCACCGTGAAACCGTTCTTCTGCATGAGCAAAATAATTTGCGGGTCTTTCAGAAGCTTCAAAAACGCCTCCGCCAAACCTTTCTGCTTGGATGCTTTTAAAACGACTGCGGCCTGCTCAATGGCAGGATACGCCTCGCTTGGAATCTTTCCACATCGTCCCTGCTGGCTCATGGCCGGAGCCAGCGCCAGCGAGAGGGCGATGATTCCGATATCGGCATTGCCGGAAGCAACGAAGGTGACGGTTTGCGAGATGTTTTCTCCCAGCACGAGTTTATCGGCGACCAGATCGTAGAGATTGCTCTTGCGCATGGCGGCAACGGCGGCGCGCCCATAGGGAGCATGCTCCGGATTGGCAATCGCTATTTTTTTGATACTCGCATCACGCAAGACTTCCAATCCCTGGCTAAGGTCAAGTTTTGACTCCTTCCGGGTCCTCCTGCTCCGCTTCCGTCAGCCCAACAAGCTTC
>JBDUDA010000235.1:0-4818 GCA_040003205.1 Acidobacteriaceae bacterium
ATACTTGTGCAAGTCTCCGCGGATGACGTCAGCGATCTGGACATAAGCTACCGCAGAGCGCAAGCGTCCAATCAGTCTTTCGATCTTTCCGGTGCGGCGGCTGAGCGAAAGATTTCCGATGGAAGTAAGCGCCTGATGCATGCGATCAAGCGAATAGCGAACTGAAAACGGAAATTCCGGCTGAAGCAGAATGAAATCCGCGATTCGTTCCGGCTTAAGTTCGGCAGTACACGCTTTGCAATACGCTTCAAAGGCCGCGCAACTGGTTAATAGGCCGACCCAGTCCAAATCATCGGCATGCTTGTCGAGGGAGAAATAGGCGTCCAGCAGGATGCATAAGTTGCAAGCGCGCTCGATAAACTTGCCGAGTTGAATAAAATGCCAGCCTTCTCCGTGGTTCATGGTGGTATCGGTGATCCCGTGAAAGCGGTAAGAGCCTTGCCTTACCATACTCACTAATTGCATCGCGGCACTGTCGTCGTGAGCCTGAAGCTCCGTACCTGTCACATCGTGAAACAGACGGTTCAAGTGTTCCCACATTTCCGAGCTGATTTCCTCGCGAACCTGGCGGGCATTTTCGCGCGCACCACCAATACATTTCACAATAGAAAAAGCGCCTTCCGGATCCGCCACCAGCAAAAATAATGCGCCTTGAGGATCTACATTCGCGGAACCGGGCGCGAGGGAAGTCACGGCCTTAAACCACCGTTCTTCGGTGGAGAACTTTGCGGGGTTCAGAATCAGCCCGTAGGTAGCTTCGAGCACGCGCGACGCGTTGTCAGCTCTTTCGAAGTAACGACTCATCCAGTACAGGCTGTCGGCAACGCGTGAAAGCATGAAAAGGCTAATCTCCGATCAGTTCTGCAAAACCCAGGTATCTTTCGAGCCGCCGCCCTGGGACGAATTCACCACCAGCGATCCCTTGCGCAGGGCAACGCGAGTGAGTCCTCCGGGGACGATGGTTATATTTTCTCCGTAGAGCACATAAGGACGAAGATCCACATGGCGGGGCTGAATGGTTCCATCCACGAAACAAGGTGCGGTGGAAAGATTGATGGTCGGCTGGGCGATATAATTTCGCGGCTCAGCGAGAATCTTTTCTTTGAATTCATCGCGCTGCTGCTGTGTGCTGTGGGGACCAATCAACATGCCGTATCCGCCTGACTCGCCCACTGCTTTGACGACGTATTGGTCCATTCGCTGGCAGACGTGATCGCGTTGCGCCGGGTCTGACATCAAGAGAGTTTCCACATTCTCAAGGATGGGATCCTGATTGAGGTAGTAGCGGATGATTTTGGGAACATACGAATAGATTGCCTTGTCGTCTGCAACACCTGTCCCGAGCGCATTGGCAAAGGCGATATTCCCCGCGCGATAAGCATTAAAGAGACCGACCGCCCCCAGCGCCGAGCCGCTTTCGAAAACCAGCGGATCGAGGTAATCGTCATCGATCCGACGATAAATAACGTCTACACGCTGGAGGCCGAATGTAGTTCGCATATAAACGATGTTGTCATGTACTACCAGATCGCGGCCTTCGACCAGTTCGATTCCCATCTGCCGCGCCAGATACGTGTGCTCGAAATAGGCTGAGTTGTAGGCACCTGGGGTAAGCAAAACCACGGTCGGCTCGGAGCGTCCATCCGGGGCGAGGGAGCGTAAGGTGGAGAGGAGCGCCTGCCCGTACTGCTCGATGGGACGCACTCGACATTTGCGAAACAGGGCAGGGAAGATTTGTTTCATCACCCTGCGACTGGTGAGCATGTAAGAAACGCCGCTGGGAACGCGCAGGTTGTCTTCGAGTACGACGAAATTGCCATCCGGATTGCGTATTAAATCCGTGCCCACTACGGTGACATATACGTCGCGCGGCACTTTGACTCCGCGCATTTCGCGACGGTAATGCTTGCAGGTGTATATGATGCTGCCGGGCACAACGCCATCTTCGATGATCTTGCCCTCGTGGTAGACGTCTTTGAGGAAAAGATTCAGAGCGGTGATGCGTTGCGTGAGGCCGCGTTCGATGGTCTCCCATTCCGCAGCGGTGATAATTCTGGGAAGCAGGTCGTGAGGAAAAATTCGCTCCGTGCCTTTGTCGTTGCCGTAGACCGTGAACGTGATGCCCTGGTTGAAGAAGGATTGATCTGCTTCGTGCTTGCTGCGCCGCAGCTCTCCGCCGCCCAGACTGAGAAGCTGAGTATAAAGCTGGCGATATTGTTTACGCGGATGGTCTACGGAGCGGAACATTTCATCGTAGGCACCATTCAGCTCGTATTTGCGGAAGGCTTCCTCGGCGCTTTGTTCGGCGGCATCCGTCTCAATAATCATGTTTGTGCGATCGAGCGCAAGGGGGTGCGCCTCTCATCCAGAATAGCGTATAAAAAGTCGCCAGTGGAATCGTGAAAAACGATTTCACATATCGCGATTCCGGGCGCACTCTAGTGGCCGGAGCGCGCGGCTTCTGTGACGCTTGGCGTCGAATTCCCGTTGCTTGAAGGCTGAAATTCAATGTCTGGCAACTGCTCCACCGCCCGCCGAAGGGACTGCTCCCAACTGGAGTGAATCAGACCAAGGTCTTTATCGCTGGCAGAAACGCGGCGGTAGCGGTCTACTTCCAAGCTATCTTTCTTATAGAGCAGCAAATCAAACGGAGGCCCAACCGTTACGTTCGAGCGCATGGTGGCATCGAGTGACAACAGGGCATATTTTGCCGCGACTTCCAACGAAGTTGAGGCCTGAATGCCGCGATCAAGAATGGGACGGCCGTACTTGCACTCGCCCAACTGAAGATACAAAGAATCCTCTGTCGCTGCCAGAGGGTTTCCCTGGGGATAGATCAAATAGAGGTTGGGTTCCTGCCCTTTCACCTGGCCTCCCAGTAGCAGGTGAACGTTGAAGCTGAAGGAATCACGTTCGAGCGAGGCACGATCAATGTCGGAAACTCGGCGGACGCAATCACCTACGATGCGAGCGGCTTCGTAGAGTGAATTAACCTGAGCCAGGCCGACTCCCGAGTCGAAATCTGCGCGCAGTAAGGTGATAACCGACTGGCTTATGGAGAGGCTTCCACTGCACAAAATCACGAATACACGCTCACCCGGCTGGACAAAAGTATGCATCTTGCGGCATACGTTGACCTGATCAAATCCGGCGTTGGTTCGCGAGTCGGACGCCAGCACCAGCCCTTGTTGCGTCATGATCCCAAGACAATATGTCACTCTTTTCCCCGTTGTTAGAAGTATGCAACTCAATGCATGAAGCTACCGAATGATACACCGATTGCGGCGCCTGAACTTACGATATGGCGCAGCGAAAAAGAATGTGAAGCAATCGACCAAAAGACGTGATAGCTTCTGCATCCTACGACCGCAACTAGAGCACCTGATACTCTGAACTCTATGCTTATCCGCCTCGGTTACGATATTCAATTCGAAACCATCTCAGACGTGCCGATAGTGACTCTTCTCAACGTGCATCCATCCCGCAAAAACTATTTGCTTGAGCCCGATGAAATGAAGGTTGATCCGGGCGTGAAAATCGAAAACTTTCAAGATGGTTTTGGCAATCATGGATGCCGTCTAGTGGCGCCGCCTGGAAGAGTTAGATTTCACAACTCCACTCTGATTGAAGACTCAGGGAAACCTGATGTGCAGAATCTGGACGCCCGAGAAATTCCGATCGAACATCTTCCCGTGGACGTACTGCCCTATTTGATGAATAGCCGCTATTGCGAGGTTGATCTCTTGTCGAATACGGCTTCCGAACTTTTTGGCAGCGCGCCCAAGGGATATCAGCGGGTGCAGGCAGTATGTAGCTGGGTGCATAGCAAAGTCACATTTGGCTATCACTTTGCCAATCCGATTCGCACCGCGTTGGGCGTATACACGGAGCGGGTTGGAGTTTGCCGCGACTTCCAGCACCTCGCGATTACCTTTTGCCGTGCGTTAAATATCCCGGCGCGCTATGCGACTGGCTACCTCGGAGACATTGGTGTGATCGTTGCGCCGAGTCCGATGGACTTCAGCGCGTGGTTCGAAGTTTATTTAGAGGATCGCTGGTGGACGTTCGATGCCCGGCATAACATTCCCCGAATAGGACGAGTGCTAATGGCTGTTGGCCGCGATGCCACGGACTGTGCCATCACAACTTCTTTCGGGCGAGCACAGTTAAAAAACTTTTTCGTAGTCAGTGACGAAGTGCAGAAATAGCTGGCAGGTGAATGCGGCGCGGGGCAACCTTGCCCGCCAATTATTCTTAGCGATATCTTGCATCTTTGAGCTTTACAGAAAGAATCACTCGTAAAAAACTGACTCTTGCTGTTTAATTTTCTACCGCACCCCGCAAAATATTAAAAATCCTTCCTCTTGAAATCCCCGAAATATTTGTTGCAAAAATCCGCGAATAAATTCGACAAACACCTTCGCAACAATTTTCTTAATTAAAAACTTCTTAACTTACTCGAGGTAACCGTACCTACGTGACCTGTCCGTCATGCTGTGGCAATGCCACAGTAAGTAGGTGCCATGCCGGTTCTGAAGCGTGGCTCTGTGAGGAGGTTAGGCATTGGCGCATAAGCTCGAACGACCGCCGCATCGTGCCTGCGCACAGCTTTTCGTCACCCTCGCGTGCCTCTTGATTTTTTCTGGCGTTCTCGTTGCACAAACTGAAGTTTCCGAGTGGCAGCAAACAGTCCGGGATTTGACCGGTGTAGGAAGAAACGCTGACGCGTTTCATGTCGTCGAAAATCGCCTGCAACAATTTCCGCAGGATTTGGAAGCTCACGGATGGCGCGGGCGATTGTTGGCGTGGCGTGGAGAC
>JBDUDA010000236.1:0-4806 GCA_040003205.1 Acidobacteriaceae bacterium
GACACTTCGGCATGCGGATCGGCAAAAGGGTGCTTCAGGGACATTGCTTGAGCCTTTGATGAGCGGGTTGCTAAAGAGGAAATTCTAACAGTTGTGGAGTCTCGAGAGGGTTCATCGCGTGCATTCAATGCAACCGGATTAAACTCGGGCTTTAGCCTTAAGTTTGACGTGTCCGTCTTGCATCTCAACCGTGTATTCAACGCTGTGACAGCCGTACTGCTTGCGGATTTGGTCGGTTTTCTTTTGTACGAAGGTGGTGAAGTTATCGAAGTTGCTGGCAACCGGCTCGCCGGCTTTTTTCTTTGCGTCCGTGAGAGCGCGATAGAGTTTTTCAACTTCGGCGCGTTCGGTGCGGGCGTCAGAGCATAGAACCGTGACGGGCTGATCGTTCTCCGCAACCGCTATACCCGATACTGTAACTTCGTCGGCCTCAACCTTGGCGTGAGCAAGCCCGTAAACGCGGCGCTCAGGCTGCTTGCTTTCTTCTTCCAGGCGAACGCCCTGGATGGAAAGCAGTGCATCCTGGGGGCGGCGATAGCCTTCCTCGCGAATTCGTTTCTTTTTTCTCCACAAATCACTGTAAGCAGCGTAACGCTGCGCAATCTCGTTGTAGCGGTAGCGCTGCGGAAAACTCATCCGGACGCCGTCACTTAATTTGCGCAGGATGCTGAGCACCTTCCACTCCACGTCAGTCGGCGGTTTCTTGGTCGGATTGTTGAAGAAGACTTCGTACTCGATCTTCAGGCGCCGCAGTTGGGTCTCCAGCACCGTAAGTTCTTCGTCAATGGTCACACTTAGCTCCCAGAGACAGTGTAAGTGGCAGTGAGAACGCGGGCGAGGTGCCCAGTGGCCACTGAAGGGATAGCACCAAAGTTCCTGAGATTGACACCCGGTGGAGCAATAAGCGGTTTGAGGGTTGGCACCGTAAGAGTCGCGAAACCACTCGAAAATAAGAAAGTCCTTGGAGCGGGGACATCGCTTCGACTTTTCGGAAGGCGGGCAGTCCCGCGATTTCGGCGCGTGGCTGGGTTTGTGCCTGGCCTTGGGCCTCGGCTTGTGGGTAGAGCAGCGCTTCAGCGCTGGGCAAATGGCACTGATTTAAAGGGCTTTAGCCCCTGATGGAGAATTTTGCTCCACAATTTTAGACTGTAGAAGAGTTACTTCGAGGCCATTTTCTTGACCATGGCGAGAACCAGTTTCCTATCACTGTCATTGAGGCTAACTGAATAGCGGCGAATCTGGCTCAAAAAACGGACCTCATCTTCGGAGAGTTGCGGCACTCCCTTGGATCCATTGGTATGCCCAGATTCGGCGAAGAACTGCGACAGTGGAAGTTCCATGGCGCCGGCAATTTTGGAGAGCGTGTCCAGCGAAGGAATGGTGTGTCCGTTTTCCACTCGAGAAAGATAGCAGCGAAGAAGCCCGGTACGCTTTTCTATGTCTCCCTGAGACATTCCTTTACCCAATCGGTAATTTCTGATTGTCTCGCCAATGTTCATGGAAAAAACGGCCACTATTGTCTCCCTCAGATGGACTGGATAGTAACCAGAGTAGTAACTTCTGGCAAGAGAAAATTCATTGCAGAAGAATTTGCCGTGGAGTATGCGTGCGCCTGGCCTTAACCCGATTGGCCGCAGTCCAGCCCGCGCTTCCTCGCAAGCAACGATTTAGCTGCACTGCTATTTGAGTTGGGCAGCAAGGAAGTTAATCGTTCGCTTCCATGCGTCTGCGGTATCGTCGGGGCGATAGCCTTCCTTGTTGTTGGGATTTTGAAATCCGTGGCCGGCCTCGGGATAAATTACGATCTCGACTTTTTTGCCTTGCTGCTTGAGCGAAGCTTCGAACTTCTTCACATCCTCCACTGCAATGCCCTGATCTTTGCCGCCGAATATTCCCAAAATTGAGGCATTGATTTTGTTTAGCGACTCTGGCTCGGTCGCCAAATGACCGTAATTAATTACATCAGCCTTGAGCGAAGGCTCTTGCAGCGCGACATCCAGCGAGTAACCGCCCCCCATGCACCATCCGATGGATCCGAGGCGAGATTTATTCACGTTAGCTTGCGAGCCGAGAAAAACCACCGCCGAGTGTAAATCTCTTTTTGCGCGATCTTCCGGAACCCCGCGCATGATTTCGTGCGCCATCTCGGGCGTAGTCGCCACTTTACCCCGATATAAATCAATAGCCAGTGTGACGTAACCCTGGTCAGCCAGCTTTGAGGCCTGCTCCTTCACCCAATCATTCAACCCCCACCATTCGTGGATGACTACAATCCCGGGGAACGGTCCTTTTCCTTGAGGAGAGTAAAGAATGGCTTTTACCGTTTCATCACCACTCTTGTATGAAACGTCTTTGGAGGTCGCCGCGAAAGTTGAAATGGCAAACAGCAGAACACAAACAGGGACTAACAAATGTCGATTCTTCATAAACGCAATCCTTCCAATAAATGTATGGCCTTCAGATTCACAGCGACAGTTCCATATATACCGCGTCCTTCAATGGATTTGCACGATACGGCTGAATGACATGAAATCCTAAGCTGCCGTACATAGCCAACGCGTTCCTCATTTTCGGTTCGACTGTGCCCAGGCGCATTCTCAGATACCCGATTCTGCGGGCCTCCGAAATCGAATATTCCGCGAGCGTTCGTCCTAAGCCCTGGCTGCGTAAGCTGGGCCGCAAATAAAGCCGCCTCATCTCGCAAATGCCAGCTTCCAATCTCCGCAATGCCACACAGCCCGCGAGTTCACCGTCGGATTCGGCAAGCAACAAGCGTCCATCGGGAGGCGCATAATCTCCGGGCAAATTTAAGAGTTCCTGCTCGAAGCCCGGAAAGCTCTGGCTGAAACCGAGAGAGTCGGCGTATTCCTTGAAAATCTGACGCGCCTGAACGATTTGTTCAGACGATTCCGCCTGGATGATTGCGAATGACAATTTTGCCTACCCCATCAGCATCCCGCCGTTCACGTTCAAAACGTGTCCCGTTATGTAAGACGCATCTTCCGAAGCCAGAAATGCCACGGCGCTCGCGACGTCTTCCGGTACACCGATTTTACCCAGAGGAATCATCTTCAACGCGTTTTGTTTAAGGTCTTCGCCTAACCCTTGCGTCATGGCAGTTTCAATGAAGCCCGGCGCCACTGCATTGCAAGTGATTCCTCGCGAGCCAACTTCGCGAGCGATCGCCATGGTAAGTCCGATGAGGCCGGCTTTGGACGCGGAATAATTTGCCTGACCCGCCTGACCCGTTTGTCCAAACACGGAAGAGACATTGATGATACGACCCCAACGCTGTTTCAGCATGGATGCGATCACCTGTTGAATGCACAGATACGCGGAAGTAAGATTAGTGTTCAGCACGGAATCCCAGTCTGCCCGCTTCATTCTCATTACCAGCTGGTCGCGAGTGATGCCCGCATTATTCACCAGAATGTCGATCTTGCCGAGTTCTCCGATGGCAGACTTAAACGCCGCTTTGACTTGCTCTTCATCGCCGACATCGAGCGGACACGCTATCGCTTTCCCGCCGCCGGCGACGATCTCATTCACCAGTTCGTCCAGTTTCGACGCATTTCTCGCGGCAACGGCAACGGCTGCGCCGGACTTCGCCAACTTCAGAGCGCACGAGCGACCGATACCCTGGGATGCTCCGGTTACAAGTGCCACGCGACCTGAAAGGGTCATTCTTATCTCCTGAAGTAACCCTTGGATTTGACCCAACGGATAGAAGCCGGATTATAGCTGGAGTGGCACCAATTCGGAGTTTTGCTTCGGCTGCGGGGCTTCTACGCAATAGAGATATTGCAGGCTTGGCGGCACCGGATCGGCCAGCGGAGCGGGCACGGCCACCCAATAGAGTGCCCGAAAGAAAGGCTTAGCCGAGAATCACTTATCCGTATTGAAAATATCGGCCGCAACCTTCCAGTCCCCTTTAGTCTGCTTCTTCCACACCACGACATATTTGCCAGGAGACACTGTGGCGGCGCCTTGCGCGTCATTGAGCGTCAATTCGAATGTTCCAATCTCGTAGGCGAGATCGCCACTGCTGGCAACTTCTATCTTGCTTGGGGCGAAGTGCAGCGCGTAGCCCGGAAGCGCCATGAGATGCGACCAAGCCTGCCGAATCTGTTCTTTGCCGGTAGCAATTGGCTCATTGAAGGGCAGTACGGAAGCATCGTCCAGGTAGAACGATACAGTCTGATCGAGGTCTTTCGCGCCGGCGGCCTTTGACCACACAACGTCGGCGTCCCGTATAGTTTTGTCGTCCGGAGGACGATGGCCATCCTGCGCAAAAGCGCCTCCTGCAAAGGCCATCGTCAGAATTGCCGTCAGCAGAGCCGAAGAGCGAGCCGCCATGGGAAGACGCATTAAGATTTCTCCGGCGCGGACTGCGATGCGAAATGTCAGAGGTATCCGCGCGTCGCAAAGGATACCACGCTGGCGCTTTGAGACACGATTGCGATCGCGCCTCCGATGGCGAGCATATCTTCTACCACCCCCACCGCAGCGTCCGGAATCTCTGTATTCATCACAATCTGACGCCTCAGATGATATCCGCCGAATGATCCTGCAAGAGCGCCTAAGCCTCCCGCCAGTGCTCCCAGTCCGATTGCCTTTGACCCGATCCCTAGCGGCGCGCCGCACAGTACCGCTCCACAAAGCGCGCCAGAAATTCTGCGCGCTCGCAATGGTCAGGGAGGACTACGCCTCGCAAAAGTTCGCCGCGCTCGACGGTGTTGAAGTAGCCCCAGTCGCCGGTCCAACGAGGAACTTCGCCCTCAACTTGAAGACGAAGCAAGCGCGCCC
>JBDUDA010000237.1:0-4767 GCA_040003205.1 Acidobacteriaceae bacterium
ATCCCCGTACTCACTGCCTTCGAAAATGTCGAGCTGCCCTTACTGCTCACGAAGTTGAACACTCAGCAGCGGCGCGATCATGTCATGACTGCCCTGAATCTAGTGGGATTGGGCGAGCGCATCCACCACCTACCAAAGCAACTCTCCGGGGGACAGCAGCAACGCGTGGCAATCGCCCGCGCCATTGTCAGCGATCCCACTCTTCTGCTTGCGGACGAGCCTACCGGCGATCTCGATAGCCACTCGGCGACCGAAGTATTAGAGATCTTAAAACGGCTCAATGAAGATTTTCATAAGACTGTCGTGATGGTGACGCACGACCCTCACGCGGCGTCCTATGCGCACGTGACCCGGCATCTGGAAAAAGGAATGCTTCTTCCGCCCGAATAAGCTCTGCCTATGTGGCGCGGGCGCCCTCGCGCGCGAAGAGCAGGAGCAGTTGGGGAATAGCGATTCCTCGGCTTCGCTCGGAATGACAGGGTCCATTAAAGACTTGGAATGACATCGTCAATTAGAAGGTGTCATCCCGAGCGAAGTTGAGGGACCTGCTTTGTTTCAGTCACGTGCTTTGTCGGGCACTTCGCATACCCAGTGCCAGAGCCGCCGGCCATTCGGGCCAACCTCTGAGGCAGCCTCTCCATAGTCAACCAGCCGGTTCAGCACAGTAGTGACCGAGGCAAGTGGGTCTTTGTGTCGAACCAGGAGCACCGGTGAATTCTGCTGAATATGTTCGCATGTTTCTCTGGCGCTGAGAGGACGACTTGCCTCCATCAGCGTCATGCGACATGCATTGGTGAAACCGGAATGCCGCCGGCTGCTCTTGTTCTCAACCAACTCCAGCAAATTATTGTTTAGCGCGGCGTCTCCAAAGAGCGCGCCGAGTCCCAGAATAGTCTGTTTAACTGTGCCGATCCGTTTCATGATTTCGGCCCGCTGGCGCATGAGTTCCCGTAGCTCGGAATGAGCGGCTTTTAGCACCTCCGAAATGTGTGGATTACGATCGAAATTAATATCGCCAGTGGACACGGGGCTAACATTTTCAAGGGTGTGCATGATTCGAGGTCTCCGCTGTGCCGTCTACTTGTAACTACGCGCGGTCGCGACCAATTGTTCCGTATCTTGCCGGCAATTTACGCAGCCGCCATAGGCCGAGGTTCCGCTGGAGATTGGACGTTCCGAGACGCAAAACGTTTAAAATGAGGATGCTGCCTGCCGAAAAGAGCGGGGAGCTCAGCACGTTGACGGGCGGCCCAGGCCCACATCCTTCTTGACAAATTCGGCCTGGCTGCATAAAGTGCGGACAATCGCTTCTTTAAACTCAACGCCGGACTAAGGTGCCCAAGTCATGAAGAATGTTTACGAAGTCTTAAGACAGAAGGAACTCGAACTCTCCAGGCTGGAGAAAGAAGTGGAGGCGCTGCGAGTAGCCGCGCCGCTCTTGTCGGATGAAAAAGAAGCCAATGCGGAAGCTGGTAACAACAAACCAACGCTTACCGGCAATGCGTCCGCACAGCAACCAATCCGAATTCCTCAGCCGGCCGCAAACACCACCCCGCAACCCGCTGCTCGTGCTGCCGGATGGGAAGATTCCGCCAAACGCTGGCCGTAGCGGTTAATACCTACTTAAACCCTGCCTTTCGGGCTCAGCCGGGCGACTTTCTTTCCCGCGTGCGGCACGATCCGTCCCGGCCCACGTTCGCATCAAAAAATAGGGGTCGTCCCTCGACTTCGCTTCGGGAGGACATTCCTTGGAGTTGTAGGCAGTAGCACTGCGCCCGCCTTGAAAATCAACCCAAAACCCTGTCATTCCGAGCGCAGTCGAGGAATCCCTATTCCCAGAAACGGAGTGCGCTTATGCCACTGGCTGCTCCGCTAATACCTTCTCCCGCTCTTCTGCATCTTGCCGCTCTTCGGTTGAAGTATGCGGCAAGGCCAACTCGAGCACTTCGGCAATCGTCTTCACGTAATGCACGTTGACGTTTTCAAGTTGCTCGGGCGTGAGGTCTTCTTCCACATTCATCTTATTTTCAGCAGGCAGAATAACGTCACGAACTCCGGCACGCTTGGCTGCCAGTACCTTTTCTTTGACTCCACCAATGGGAAGCACGTTGCCACTCAACGTGATTTCTCCCGTCATCGCAGTGAGAGGGCGCACTGGACGGTCCGACAACAGCGAGACCAGAGCAGTCGCCATGGTCACGCCAGCCGAAGGGCCGTCTTTCGGAATCGCTCCTGCCGGTACGTGGATGTGAATGTCGTGTTCGGCGAAGAAATTTTCTTGAATGCCGAGCTGCACCGCGTTCGACCTCACCCACGTCAATGCTGCCTGCATGGATTCCTGCATGACCTGGCCAATTTGCCCCGTCATAGTGAAGCCACCTTTGCCCTTCATCGTATTGGCCTCGATGAACAACACATCGCCGCCGGAAGGGGTCCAGGCTAGTCCCACGACTACGCCGCTGCGCTTGGTGCGCTCGGCAATTTCTCCCTCGCTCCGAACCTTTATTCCACCCAGAAATTCCTGAATGACCTCATTGCTTACGACAAGCTTCTCGGCTTTACCTTCGGCCATTCTGCGCGCCTGCTTGCGGCAGATGGTACCGATATTGCGTTCCAGGTTGCGGACGCCGGCTTCGCGCGTGTAGTGCCGGATCAAATAACTCATCGCATCTGGCGGAAAATCAATTTGTTCAGCCGTAATTCCGTTTTCTTCGATCTGTCTCGGCAGCAGATACTGAAACGCAATGTGGACTTTTTCTTCTTCCGTATAGCCCTGAAGTTCGATGATTTCCATGCGATCCCGCAGCGGCTCGGCAATCGGATCGAGCATATTCGCCGTAGTGATAAACAATACTTTCGACAAATCAAACGTCACATCGAGGTAGTTATCGCGAAACGCCGAATTCTGCTCAGGATCCAGAGCTTCCAGCAGCGCGGAACTGGGATCGCCTCGGAAATCGCGTCCAACTTTGTCGATTTCGTCCAGCATGAACACTGGATCTTTGGTTTCTGCGCGACGAATTCCCTGAATGATTTGTCCCGGTAACGCGCCGATGTAAGTACGGCGATGGCCACGAATTTCGGCCTCGTCATGCACGCCGCCCAGCGAAATTCGCACAAACTTTCTACCTAAAGCGCGCGCGATTGATTTCCCGAGTGAAGTTTTACCCACGCCAGGAGGTCCCACGAAGCACAAAATCGGACCTTTCATACCCGGCTTCAAGCGGCGGACGGACAAATAATCCAGAATGCGGTCTTTGACGCGCTTGAGGTCGTAGTGATCGGCGTCGAGAATTTCTTTCGCCTTGACGATGTCCACCTCCCCACCCGAAGTCTTCGCCCACGGCAGCACCGCCAGCCACTCGATGTAATTGCGAGTGACGGAATAATCGGCCGCCATCGGAGACATGCGCGATAGCCTTCCTAATTCTTTTAGCGCTTCTTTCTTGACCTCATCGGGCATTCCCGCGGATTCGATCTTCTGCCGGAAATCTTCCGTGTCACGCGCGCCTTCATCCTGCTCACCCAATTCTTTTTGAATAGCCTTCATCTGCTCGCGCAGATAATATTCGCGCTGCGTTTGCTGAACGCGGTCCTGAACTTCGGACTGGATCTTGTTCCGCAACTGCTGGACTTCGAGTTCTTTTGCCAGATGCTGATTGATCTTCTCGAGGCGCACGCGAACATCGGTAGTCTCTAGCGTGTCCTGCTTGTCGGACGTGGACAGCGAAGGCAGCGAGGAGGCGATAAAATCAACCAGCCGTCCCGGCTCTTCTATGTTCATCGCGACCGTCGAGAGTTCGTCCGAAAGATTCGGGGATCCCGACACAATCTGCTGGAAAAGAGTCAGCACATTGCGCTGGAGGGCTTCGACTTCGGAGCTTTTTGGCGGAATCGCTTCCGGAACCGACTCCACTTTGCCTCGCATGAACGGAGCGAGCTGGGTGAATTCCGACAGCCTTACCCGTTCCAGACCCTCCGCAAAGACGAAAAGGCTCTGATTCGGCATTTTGACGACTTTATGGACCACCGCCAGGGTTCCGACGGTGTAAAGGTCGCTCGGCTGCGGGGCGTCAACCCGCGCCTCGCGCTGGGCCACCACGACGATGGTCTTATCTTCTCCCAGCGAATTGATCAGTTGTACCGAGCTCTCGCGTCCGACGGTGAGAGGCAAGACCGCGTGAGGGAACAACACCGTGTCACGCACAGGAAGGATCGGTAAGTCTTGATCCTGCTGTCTATCTTGAATAATTTCATCGTTACTGCGTTCACGAACCTGCTGTGCCATTTTTCACCTTGAGTGTAGTCTGCTCAAGTTTTGATGAGCGGGAATATCAAAAAGATGCAGCTAAGGGACCGACTGACGCTTCAATGGAGACAGATTGCCTGGCTCACAAAGTCTATTCCTTGCCGGAAGATTTGTGCTGACCAAAGGTACATGCACCACCAAAGCGGCAGTGTCATCGAGCTTCGAAGTTTCGCTAAGTCGCCGGGTAAACGCCCAGGACTTTGACTAATTCCGACACGGCGCCGAGTTCACGGAGAGCTTTGCGAGCTGTGCGATCGTCCCCGCGGAGAAAGTCCACGTAAAACACATATTCCCAAGGCCGTCCGCGCATGGGACGTGACTCGATTTTTGTGAGATTGATATCTGATGAGGCAAAAATAAACAGCGCCCGGTGCAACGCTCCGGGGAGATTTTTTAGACCGAACGCTATGGACGTCTTGTTCGCGCGCGGCAATATTTTCATTGTTCTCCGCAGCAAA